>JAILQS010000183.1 GCA_024698865.1 Lachnospiraceae bacterium
CGGTAGTCTGTCCTGTACTCACAGAACGGATATAATCATACCATTAATTACGTTGCAAGTCAACTGTTTTTATAAAATATTTTTCCATTTCATTGACCTATACTAATTGAGCTTATCCTCCAAATATTGTTCTGCCTGATCTATTTCTCCTTCTTCTGATTCAATTATCTGACGTGCTTCCTCTATCTCAGTTTTCTCTAAATCATAGTCAATTAATGTATCATTTAGCACTATTGTTCCATTAGTGTCGCCCGATTCTGAGATTTTTTCAGCAATTACTTCTCCAAAAACTCCATATTTTTGAATTTCCTCTATTTTGTTTTTGTCTGACTTTAGTATCCTGTCAATCTCATCGGGCATTGTTTCAATCATTGTGTTCCATTTGGACCAAAACTCATCTGCAGTTTCCCAATCTTCTCCATATAGCTCTGATATATTTACATCCGTGATATCTTGTACAGCTAGCGCCGCTATGTAACCATCCAGTGATGCCTCTTCTTTTTCTATTATATCATCCTCTAAAACGTTTACTGCATCCATACCTATGTTGACAATATCCTCATAATACTCGTTATCAATATAATCGTATGGATTAGAGCTTAATAAGACTTCTGGATTCTTCGCCAGTATTCCATCCATGTCCGTTCTTATTTGTGCCTCTACAGTTTCGAACCTATTAGTGATTAAAACCACGATTACTAGAAAACATGCCACTCCTATAAATCCCATCAAACTCTTTTTATACATAAGTTTTCTCCTATAAGAATGCATTTATTGAGTCATCAAAACCTATCGACTACTTCCCTACTTTACCGGAAAAACCTGCCTTTTTGAATAACTTCTTATAAGCCTTCAGTTTCTTCTTCGGCACTTTAATCACCAGTTCCTTATTGGCTTTCTTAAATGCGCCTTTTCCGACACTCTTAAGCTTTGTGGTTTTAACGGTAACTGTCTTTAATGCACCACATCCGGCAAATGCGTTCTTTCCAATCGTGGCAACATACTTTGAAATCGTAACTTTCTTTAATTTCTTACTTCCTTTGAATGCATTTGCTGCGATTGCGGTTACTTTGTATTTGTATTTGCCAATCTTCACGGTAGACGGAATATTTGCTTTCGTTCCCTTTTTCTTATTCTTATAAGAAACAAGAGTAACTGTTCTTTTCTTTCCGTCTGCTTTTGTGATTTTGTAGGTAAGTCCTTTTGCAGTTTTCTTCTTGCCAATCAACGGATTACGGTCATAAATTGTTTTGTACTTAACAGATACCGTAACGTTAGCTCCCTGTGCAAAATTGCGGTATGCATAGGTTGCCACTCCTTTGCTGTTTGCTCGGATAGTTTTACCATTAACTGTCATGGAAAGAACCTTAACTTCTTTTTCCAGACCAGGCTGCGGTTTTGCTGTAAGCGTAATCATATCTCCAGGCAGGTATCCACCGGTTCCGTCAACCGTAATCCACTCCTGTTTTGTCGTGCATACAACATTCGTCATTGCATTTCCAACCGAAACTGCATATACCCATCCAAGAGATTCGCCAAGTGTCATTTCTTCGTCGTCCCAATCGTCTTCATCGTCCCAATCATCTTCGTCATCCTCACGATTGGCATGAACAGACGCCTTCTTTACGCGCCAGTCTTCGTCTTCCTCATCCTCGTCACTTAATTTAGACTCAGCTAACGCTACTACATATAATTTGTCCTTCCAGGTAGTGGCAAAGTAACCGTCACCTTCCATCTTAGTGTTATTGACAGAAAACTTCGTTCCGGCATAACGATCGGTACCCACGCTGTATACAAAGGTGTCTCCCAGTCCTTCTACATTTATACCGGTATAAATAAGACCACCCTTGATTACACCTATGTTACCGTCAAATATTTTATAGGTTTTCTTTTCTTTCTTATCGGTTTCCATCTCGTACTCTTCCGGATTTTTAACGACTCCCGCCGTAACGGCTGATACCTTCCATGCGTTGTTTTTCAAAATCATGTTCTTAGGTAATTGGTCGCTTCCGTCCGTACCTAATGTTACGACCATCTCTGTTCCGGTCTGAATTGCCCTACCAAATGCTCTTGGTTGTGGCATTTTACCATAAGGCTTAAATCCTTTTGTCTTGGAATCATAGCGGTAAATCTGATTAGAAACAGAGCCGTCTACCAGACTCACACCACCCATCAGGTTAAGTGTTCCGTTATATGAACCAAGAATCATTCCTTCATAGTCTTCAAGCGCATCCGGTAATTTGCAAAGTATTTTCCAACCGGCTTTTCTGGTATAGTAAGCAAGAAAACTCTCTTTTGCATAGTACAAATCTAACGTAACTACCCGGTAAATCACATGGCTTGCCACAACAGTATTTGTGCTTCCATATAAGCTGTAATCACCAACGTTTTTATAATCTTCGCCAAGCAGTTCCGTGCTGAAGCCGCCATTATAGTCATCTGAGAATAACAGGGCATTGACTTTCTTTTTATTTTTGTCCAGCATCTGTTCATAATCTGCTCTATATACTTTTCCGGATTCATCTACATAACAAAGATTATCTCCGTCAGAAATCAGGTCTCCCTCGTCAAATCCAAATGTAAGGAAATTGTTTACTTCAGAAAAAGCATTTCCGTTTGCAACGAAGCATTCCATTTCTTTCTCATATCCGTTTTTGGATATTTTTACACTGATTGTTTTGTTTTCATAACTCTTTGCGTCTACAGAGAGTTTTTTCTTGTCTTTATCCAGGCTGGCAGTTGCGTTGGTATCGTTCAATGTAACGCTTGCTCCCTCCAGATAATTTCCTTCAATCTCCAGTTTTTTGGAGGTTGTGTTGTAATGTATTTTATCTACGGAAACGTACGGATCTTTCGCTTTTGACAAATCCAACACACCACTTGTAGCTACTTTATCTTTCAACTGTTCTACTTTTCGTGTACTTCCTAAAATTCTTGCTTTTCTTTCCAAAGCAGTTTCTTTCGGATATGCATCTGCCATAGATGCTACAGCAGCAGTAACATACGGAGTTGCCATACTGGTTCCGTCATAGAAATCATATTTTCCAAAATCTTCTTCCTTTGCATTGGCTCCACTAACCGCAAAGTTGTCTATACATACGGAAAAATCTCCATCTACGCGGATTTGAACAGCCAGCTTATAAACTCTCCTTGACTCTTTATTCTTTTTTGCCAAACTCTTGAAATAAAAAGCATCCCAATAAGAGCCATCTTCAAAATATGTATAGTCTGTATAGTCGTCTTCTTTATCATTATTTGTATCTGACCATGCGGCTTCACCGATGTATATAAATCCGCCTCCGCCGTAGTACCATGGATCTTCGCCTTTTTTTGCTTCATCGTCTATACATTTTGAACTCGTGCGAAGTCTTAATCCAACACAGGTATCTGTCGTACTTACCGGTACGGTAAACGGAATATCCAGATAATACACTTCACCTGCTGTTGCACCCTTAATCGACCATTCCAGCGCTTTACCATTCACATCTCCGAAATTTTCTTTATCCGTAACGGCAACTGTCGTCGTTGCCTCTCCGACTTCACCGAATACACCATCCTCTCGTTCACGAACCGGCAAATCATAATTGTCACCGTTAAAATCTTCATAGGTAGAAAGCAACGGACTGTTTTTCCCATAAAGTGACGGTTCAAAATTATCATAGCTTACAGTCGACAGAACACTGACTCCCGGAGCTGCAAGGTCTACAGATGTCTTACCATAGTTAGAGAAACCCGCTACTCCATCCTTTTCGTTAGAAGCAGCTACCGTCACCATATAATCACTATCTGTACAAATTGGACTATAGTATTTGCCTTCAGTGTCCATATCTTCGCCGTCATTGCCGGCCGCACATACAGAGAGCGCTCCCTTTTTACCGACAAGATCAATCAACTCTCCAAGGATTTCGGTATCTTCATCCTCTGCATATCCTCCCCAGGAATTGTTGATTGCAACAACGTTCGTTCCAAGTTTCATCGCTTTGTAAATGTAATTGTATGCACCCACTGCCTCCATCTCATAAGCGCCGCCATAACTGTCCAGTATTTTAAGTGCCATAATCTTTACATTCTCACTCTGATTTGCTCCGCTGATACCTTTTCCGTTCTCTGCGTTTGCCTTCATAATTCCGGCAACGTGGCTACCATGTCCGTTATCATCCATAGGATCATCGGTCAAATAAGCAAAATTATATCCATGCTTACCTGCAAGTGTTCTAGGGCTATATGGATTCTCCCACATAATTCCCTGTAAATCTTCATGCGTATAATCCACACCGGTATCTACAATTGCTATAACCTTTTCGCCTTCTGTCGTCTCAGTCAGGTCTTGCGGATTAATATCAGAACCAACCGTTCCTTTATTCTGACCCGTATTATCTATTGCCCACTGATACTGTTTATAAGGATCTGTATCCAGTGCATGAATTTTGTAGTTTGGCTCAGCACAAATAACATCACTGCGCTTTTCCAACTGTTTAATCAGTTCTTTCGTTGTGTATTTGGTGGACGTAACCAAAGAAACGCTTAAATCATCACTTCGGTTAAGCGCACTTTTCTTATTTTTGGTAATAATTGAAGAAGTTGCTTCAGGTTCTACATCACTGAATTCATACGTCTTTTCAATTCGCATATCACCGCCGGAATACTTATTGCCAAAGCTCTGAATCGAGCTTGACGCACTCTTGAACATAACAATTGCCTGTCCCTCTGCGTACTCCGCCTTCTGTTTCTTCTCCGTCTTCTTACCGGAAAGTACTTCCTGCAGACTTTCCTTTACATCTGACTGCGCTGCTTCTCCCTTTGCCGGTACGCTTGTAGCAAGCATGGTTACCGCAAGAGAAAGCGCCATCCATTGTCTCCACTGTCTCTTCATCCTTAACTCCTCTTATCTTTTTTGTAGTATTCTTTTAAGACTCTCTCCAGAGTCTGCAAAATTATAAGTCATAGCCGCTAACGACTATGACTTGTAAGATACGTAACCTGGTTATTGATTTTTCTTTCTTTTTACAAAGATAAAAACGATTGAACCAAACGACACTACCCAGAGTGCAATGTCTACAATCTGCATGATTCTACTTGGAATCAGTTCACTTCCAATTCCCAGTCCCACCTCAAGCGCAACCAATGCTACTATCATACACATTGTAATTATATTACATTTTTGTCCCTTTATCAACGTATAAATCAACAAAATTTGAAATATTCCTAACGCAATTAAGTCATAAATTACTTTTCCGGTCGTCATTCCCATTAACTCTATAAACATACAAGCGAGTACTGCCCCGGTAAATATCGGGCCCTGTTTCTTAATTTCATCCATTTTTTACCTAGTCTCCTTTACAAATTACCCCTCATAGTCAATCACTATTTGCTTTCGACTATGAGGGGTTCTTTTTTCGTCAAGTTTTATTTTACTCTGACTTTCACCTTTTTGTACAAACCATTCTGCGTGTAAACGTAAATTGTACACGTACCCTTCTTACGAGCGGTAAGTTTACCCTTCTTGTTTACTTTTGCAATTTTTTCATTTGTAGATTCGTATCTGAATATTGCAATATGCTGATGTACTTTTTTGCCCTTTGGACAACTGTATTTTGGTTTGAATTTGAACTTCTTACCTTTCTTAAGCGTAAGTTTCTTCTTCACTGACTTAATCTTTGTCGGATTAGCCTTTTTCTTACTTCTTGTACAAGCATGTGCAGATTTACTTGATGCAATGATTCTCTTTTCGCCATAAATGTTCTTGTATGCAAACACAATGTATTTATAATACTTATTCGCTTTCAGCTTCTTCACTTTCAGCTTCGTCTTTTTGTTCGTATTAATTGTTGTTACATACTTCATTTTCTTACCGCAAGCGGATCCGTAAATGATATATCCGTCTGCTTTCTTGTATCTGGTCCATTTGAGTACCAAAGCTTTTTTCTTTTCAATTGCACGAAGTCTTAAGAGTCGGAATGTTGAATTCTTAGGATCTCCTTTGTCTGTGTTCAAAGAAGTAATCATCTTATCTACTTCTCCCAGTGACAATGTGCCGCGTTTTGCAGCTGCAATCTTAGCTTCTTCTTCTTTCTTTCTCTGTCTCTCCGCAGCAAGTTCGTCTGCTATGCTGTAGTTAAGAGCAAGTGGAGTACATTTTTTCGTGTATAAGTATAATTCGTCATCTTCCAAATAGAAGCCTTCTTCGTCCGGAAGTTCTCCGTCTGCAATCGCATCTTCGTCAAGCATTGCTACCGGAACAACTGCACCGTCTTCATAACGGTTCAATGTATAATCTTTTCGTCCGATTGCTTCTGCCGGAAGACTCATTTTTACGAGGACATAACCATCCATATCCGTTACTTCCGTAATCTCAGGTTCGCCATCTACCGGCTGTTTAATAAATTCACCCTTTAAGTTGCTTAAAACAACTGCTTTGGATTCTTTACTTGTCGCCGCATCACTTAATTTCTTCTTGATTGATGCATCTGCAAGATTTTCACTTGTAATTCTAAACTCGATGTTACCACCGTTTCGAACAAGTTCTTTCATCTCTTCCGTATAAGTTGGAGTATCAAAAATGTGATCCATTCCTTCTACATCAATTGCAGGGCCACCCTCAGTTTTTACTGATGTGGTTTCATTACCGTTTTGCTCTGTCTTAGTAATCAGGAATTCTTTTGCTGCTCCTTCTATTCCAAAGTAAGTATCTCCTTCATCGATTACAGCTTTTACGTAGTAACGACCAATCTGTGTTGGAATTGTAGATGTATATTCTCCATCTTCCGCCTCGCTGTATAAGTAGGTAACGTTACCATACTTTCCTGTTGCACTCGGATTTGGATTTGTTCCAAAGCCGACGTCTGATACGGTAAGACTATCTACAAAATCATTGGTTCTCTTGATAATTGTGTATTCGCCATTGATCGTGTGAATATTGTAATTCTCATTTCCGTTGTGGCTAACAATAATCGGATACTGTCCCGGTGCACTTTCTTTCGTAGCTTCTGTTGTAGCTACAATGTCAAGCTCATCACCCGCTGCAATTTCGCCGCTGGAAACAACAACCGTAAATTCAGGTACATCATTTCCATATACGTTTTGTACGTTATTTGCCTTGAGTGCAATGGTACGTTTGGTAATAATAAACTCAAGTTCCTGTGTTTCCGGTGCTTTGTAGTTTTCACCTTCCTCGCAGGTTACAACTGCTTTATATTTACCGTAGTCTTTTGGTGCTCCGGTAAGTGGTTCCTCTACATCATCATCTAACAATTTGTAGTATCTTACTACCGGTTGTACAGCTCCTTCTTTTCCGTTAGCGCTGTAAGTAAATACAGGCTCGTTTACAGGTGTTCCGTCGTATACCTTACTGATGTCATCTGCACTGCTGCTGATAGAAATACTTGTTGCAGCTTTCTCGATTGTAAGTGTTGCAGTTGTCTGTGCTGCGTTGTAATAATCTGTCTCTGCTGCTACTACTGTAATATCGTAAGTTCCAGGTGCAGTTAATCCCGTAATGGTTTCATCTGCAAGTTTGTAAGAAACAGCACCTGTATTTTCATCGCTATCGGTAACTGAGCCTTTTGCAGTTCCCACTACACAGTGTTCTTCTCCGTCATATTCAACGATTACATCGTCCGCACTGATAATCTGGGTTCCTTTTTCTACTGTGTAAACTGCGTTGTTTACTGTTACATTGTAGTTATCATCTTCTGTGTAACTGATTGTGATGTCGTAGTTGTCAGGAGCACTTTCTATTGTTGCGTCTGTAGTTGCAACCGGCTGCAGGCTTTCTTCGCCTACCATTCCGTCGCCACCTACGGTTACCTCAAATTCAGGTACTTCACTAGCATAGGTTCTTACGACATTTTCTGTGTTCAGAGAAACGTCTCTCTTTGCAATCGAAAATGCTACTGTCTGTTCTTCTACAGCCTTGAAATTATCTCCTGCTACTGCACTGATTACTGCCTTATATTCTCCGGCATTCTTTGGCGCGCCGTCCAGAAGAACATCTTCGCTGCCTTCCACAACTTTATAGTATTTTGTAACTACTGTTCCTGCGCCTGGTTTATCGTTTGCACTGTATTCATATTCCGGACTTGCAACGACTTCTCCATCGTATTTCTTGGATAAATCGTCACTGTTGCTAAGCAGTTCAATTGTTGCATCTGCTGCAGTAATTGTAATTGTTGCTGATGCTTCTGCTGCATCGTAGAATTCCGTTGCTGCAGCTTTCACTACTACGTTATATACGCCTGTGTTTGCTGCTCCGCTAAATTCTTGCTCATCCACATAGTAACTTAACTCACCCGTATTTGCAGAAAGATGATTTTCTTTTCCTTCTACGGTTGCGTTAACCATATGGTTCTCACCGTCATATACGAGTTCCAAATCGTCTACGGAAATGACCTGTTCTGCCTTTTCAACGGTGTATGTACCGTCCACGCAAGTTACTTCGTAGTTTGGATTTGCCGCATAACTTACGGTTACTGCATATTCTCCCGGAATGCTTTCGCTTGTTGCTTCTGTAGATGCTACCGGTGAAAGTGTTTCTTCACCCACCATACTTCCGGTTGTAATCTCTGCATCAAATGCCGGAACTTCGCTACCGTATGGTTTCGTTTCGCTGGTTGCGGTAATTGTAACCTGTCTCTTAAGGATTGCAAAGTTTATACTCTTTTCCTCCGGCGCATTAAAGTTATCGCCTTCGGTTCCTCTTACGACAGCCTTATAATCTCCGGCTGCAACCGGTGCTTCCGGAAGTTCTTCTTCTGCTTCCTCTGTCACTTTGTAATAAGTAACACTTACTTCACCAATTCCTTCGTTCTCTGCCGCGCTGTAAGTGTACGCAACAGGATCTACCGGCATTCCGTCGTATTCTTTTGTAAGGCTCTCGCTTGTACTGTTGATTGTAATCTCTGCATTTGCTTTTGTGATTACTAACGTTGCAGTTGTATTCGCTGCATTGTAGTATTCATTTTCTGCTACCTGTATGCTAACTGTGTATGTACCCGGTGCTACTACACCTTCCACACTTTGACCATTATACAGATATGTTACCTCTCCGGTGTGATCGCTAAGACCATTCTCGGCACCGGTTACGGTTGCTTCGTAAGCATGATTTTGTCCGTCATATGCAATCTCTACATCTTCTGCCGTAATCGTCTGATCTGCTTTCGTGATTGTATAAACTGCCGGTACAATGCTTACATCATAATTGCTGTTTGCAGTATAATTTACAGTTACCGGATATTCCGCCGGTGCACTTTCGCTTGTTGCTGTAGTGCTTCCTACCGGATTCAGGCTTTCTCCTTCTGCCATGCTTCCAGCGGTAATTGCGACTGCAAATTCCGGAATCTCGCTTCCGAACGGCTTACTGTCGCCGTTTACTGTATATTCAATTGCTCTCTTTGTAATTGTAAAGTTAACCGTCTGGCTTTCCGGTGCAGCATAGTTTGTTCCTGCACTCGCACTTACTACTGCCTTGTATTCTCCGGCATCAACCGGTTTACCTTCGATTGCCGTTTCCTCTTCGCCATTGATTTTGAAGTAGGAAACATTAACTTCTCCGGCTCCTTCTTCACCGTCTGCACTGTAAACATATTCTATGTCTTCGATTGGCTGTCCATCATATTCTTTAGACAAACCTTCCGATGTGCTTGTTACGGTAAGGGTTGTAGCTGCCGGTACAATCGTCAGTTCAATTGTCTTTTCTGCCGCTTTGTAGTAGGTATTTGCTGCTGCCTTAACCTTAATTCTGTAAACACCTGCTACAGTAGCATTTTCAAAGACTTCATCATCTAATTCATAGGTGATATCACCTGTGTTTGCAGAAGAGTTGTTCTCTGCTCCGACTACAGATGCTGACAATGCATGTGCTAAGCCGTCATAATCTATCTGCATATCTTCTGCATTAATTACCTGATCCGCCTGCGTTACAGTGTAAGTTCCGTTTTCTGTTGTCACGTCATAGTTTGAATTGGCCGTATATCCTACGCTGATTCCATATTCACCCGGTGCACTTTCTCTTGTAGCGACTGTTGTTGCTACTGCTCCAAGATCGTCACCTTCCACAATACTTCCGGTTGCAACTTCAATACCAAACTCAGGAATTTCACTTCCGTAAGCTCTTTCAGCATCTGCCGCTTTCAAGGTTACTGCACGCTTGGTAATTGTAAAGTTTACACTTACCGGTTCCGTTTCACTGTAGCTATCTCCGGCTTCCGCTTTTACCTCTACTCTATAGTCACCTGCGTCTTTTGGTCTTCCCGGTAATTCTTCTTCCGTATCACCTACTATTTTGTAGTATGTAACAACAACTTCGCCTGCTCCCGGTTTTCCTTCTGCATTGTAGGTATACTCAGGTTCCTCAACTGGTGTACCGTCATAAATCTTAGAAAGTTCTTCTTCTGTACTTTCCATCGTAATTTCTGCATGTCCGGCCACAATTGCAAGCGTTGCGGTTGTCTCAGCAGGCTCATAATAATCTGTTCCTGCAGCTCTTACTGTAATTGTATATCTTGCAAGAGCAGTTGCTCCCGCAAATGGCTCATCTGCGATGAAGTAGCTCAGTTCACCTGTATGTTCTGTACGTCCATTTTCAGCGCCAGCTACAGTTGCCGAATAACTATGTGGTTGTCCGTCAAATCTTACTTCTTTATCTTCTGCTGTGATAACCTGTGTTGCTTTGGTGATTGTATACGTTCCAGGTACTGTTGTTACAACATAGTTGTCATCCGATGTAAATCCTACCGTTAAGCTGTAGCTGCCCGGTGCGCTTTCTTCGTTGGTTCCTTCTTCTACGGTTGCTACCTGTGCAAGGCTATCTCCTGCGACAATGCCTTCGCCTCCAACTAAAACTTCAAACTCAGGCAATTCGCTTCCGTATGGTCTACTTACATCTGCTGCTCTTAACTCTACCGGTCTTTTGTTTATTGTAAATGCAACACTCACCGGTTCTGCGGCAAACATATTATCACTTTCTGCAGCACTGATTACTACTTTGTAGCTTCCTGCATCTTTTGGTTTATTTTCCAGCTGCGTTTCCGCACCTTCACCATCTACTGCATAATAGGTTACACTTACTTCTCCGGCTTTGTTATATCCTGTACCACTGTAAGTAAACTCAGGTGTCTCAATCTCTGTTCCATCATAGATTCTGGACATAGACTCTGCAGTACTTGTTACGTCAATATTTGTTGGTGCTTTTGTAATTGTAAGCGTAGCATTCTCAGTTGCTTCTTCGTAATAATCATTTGCTGCTGCAACTGCAGTTACCTCATATACTCCTACGTCAGAAGCGCCTGTAAATGCTTCCTCATTAACATAGTAGCTTAAAGCTCCTGTGTTAACTGCAAGATTGTTATTTGCTCCAAGTACAGTTGCTTCCAATGTATGATTATCGCCATCAAATACAACACTCGCATCTTCCATTGTGATTGTCTGCTGTGCTTTGGTGATTGTGTAAGTTGCATTATTGCAGGTTACATCATAGTTTTCATTACTTGCATAACTGATGGTTACATCATACTCGCCCGGTGCACTCTCTCTTGTTGCTTCTGTAGTTGCAACCGGTGCCAAATTCTGTGCTCCAACCATTTCGCCTAAAGTAATGTTTACTTCAAAGGAAGGAACTTCACTTCCGTATGGCTTCGTATCGCCGGTTGCGGTAAAGGTGATTGGTCTCTTAGAAATTGTAAAGAGAATCTCCTGCGCTTCCGGTGCTTCGAAGTTAACGCCTGCTGTTGCATGGATTACTGCTTTATAGCTTCCTGCATCTGCCGGTGCCTCATTTAACAGTACTACTTCTTCACCGCTAACATCATAGTAAGATACATTTACGTCACCTGCGCCGTCTTTTCCTTCTGCACTGTAGGTAAATTCCGGTGCATTTACTGCATTTCCATCATATACCTTGGAAAGATCATCTGAAGTACTTGTTACGTCAAATGATGTTGCTGCTTTTTCGATGGTCAATGTTGCTGTTGTTGTTGCCGCATTGTAGCAATCTGTTTCTGCAGCATTAACTGTAATCTCGTATGTTCCGGCATTTGTCTTTCCGGTAAATGCTTCATCACCTACATAATAGCTTAATGCACCGGTGTTATCTGCCAGACCATTTACAGCGCCGGCTACCGTTGCTGTGTATCCATGGTTTTGTTCGTCATAAGTTACGGTTACATCTTCTGCAGTAATTATCTGATCTGCCTTCGTGATGGTGTAAGTTCCTGCTACACATGTTACTGCGTAGTTTGGATCCTCTGCGTATTGTACGGATACCGCATACTCCTGAGGTACACTTTCTGCTGTCGTTCCTTCTGCAACCACAGCCGTCTGTGCAAGATCATCTCCTTCAATTACGTCTCCTGCAGTAATATTTGCTGTAAAGGAAGGAACTTCACTTCCGTATGGCTTCGTATCACTTGTTGCCGTAAGAGTTACCGGTCTCTTAGCGATCGTAAAGTTTACAGTTTGTGTTGCCGGTGCATTAAAGTTTGCACCCTCTGCTGCACTAATCTTAACGCGGTAATCACCTGCATTTGCCGGTGCCCCGTCAAGTTCTGTTTCATTTTCACCTTCTACTGCATAGTATGTCACACTGACAATTCCGGCTCCGGTTCTTCCTTGTGCACTGTAAGTATATACAGGTGCGCTAACCGGTGTCTTATCATACGTCTTAGAAAGAGTCTGTGCTGTGCTCGATACTGTAATATCTGTCGTTGCTTTCGCAATATCAAATGTTCTTACGATGCTTCCGGTGTAGTTTCCATTACCGGTGATCGTTACGGTTGCAGTGCCTGCACCTACGTTGTTCTCGTAAGCTACGTCGTAGTCGTAGTTATCATTTTCCTCTGATGCCTTACGTTCCAACGTTTCACCGATTTCTACATTTGCTGCATCCAGACGGTTCTTATCTGTAATGGTAACTTCCGGCGTAATTGCCTCTCCGGTATATACTGCACTTTCGGTCATTGTTGCCGTAATGTTTTCTGTACAATCTGCCGTTCCATTTCCAAGACTTCTTGGATGAACGGTAAGTAATCCGTCTGTCTTAGTTACGGTATAGTTGTTGTTTGCTCCATTTTCTGCAAATACAACTTTTTCTCCACGCTTGATTACAAGGTTTTCAATCTTGTTATCTGCGGTGTTACTTCCTGATTTTCCTGTCGTTACTGTTCCATTTACTTCACAGGTGATTGCATCTGCTACAGAATCAAATTCTGCGAGGCTTCCATCGGTAATGCTATAGGTTCCGGCAGTAAGTGCAGTACCATCATAAGTCTTTTCTGCCGTTGCTGCAGTAAGTGTAAGCGCTCTTGGTGTTACATGGATTGTTTTACAAATCGTGTATACATCATAGCTACCTTCTGCTCCTGTCACCTGCATCTTTGCAACATATACACCGTTGTCCTCTACATAACGAACATTATATGTAGCACTTGTTGCGCCTGTAACTACAGCTGCATCTTTATACCACTGGTATGAAGTAACGGTTCCTTCACTTCCTGCAGTCAGCGCAATTGCTGCGCCATCGTAGGTTTTTTCCGTTGCTTCTTCAGAAGTTGCTTCGTCAATCGTTGCAACCGTGCTGTTGAGATATAAAATATTTCCTTCGTTCTCAGCACTGTCTGCACAGTTACTTGCATTATCACTGATTGCGGTTATCGTGTATTTGTAAATACCGTTTCCATGTGCGTTGATATCTGCAAGCACATCTTGCTGTGTAGCGTTAACGTCTGTGTTATACGTTTTGTATAATGTCCATTCGCTACCCTCTTTATAGTAAAGTTTTACTCTGTAGGAAATGTCGATTGCACTCGCACTCTCCTGGGCATCTGCATTTTCACGCACGCCAGGTACGCGGTTCCATTTAATTAATCCGTAAGGAACGTTGCCGGATGCTTCCATCCAAGGTTCCTCCGGTGTAGTAAGCGTTGCCTGTGTGATAGAAAAATCTACTGCCGATGTTGTGTATGCCGTGTAGTTTGGTGTTTCTGCGATATTCGCTTTCACCTGATAGTTTCCAACGTTGGTTGGAACATTTGTCGTCCAATTGTTGCTTCCTGCCTCACGATATTCATATGTAATCACACCGTTTCCAGGGTTAAGCGATACGGACGGAGTTTTTCTTGCCTCTCCGTATGCCCATGATTCAATGGAAACGCTTGACAAAAATGCGGCTTTTGTAATCTGTACGCCAATTCTGTCTGTGTTTACATTTGCTTTGGACTGTCCATTATCCTTACGTGTTGCTTTCACGGTACAGAAAACATTATAGTCATTACGTACTGCCAATTCACTTGGAAACACAAATGTACTTACGTTTCCATTGTTTACAACACCGTCATTGATAATTTCTGTCTTTGCTCCATAATTTACTTTCCATGTGTAAGTATAATCATATTCATCTACAGTTACGTTATCGTCAACTACGGAAGCGATAGTCGTAAAGGTTGGTTTAACATCATTTCCATATCCGTATGTCAAGCTGATTGGCTGTTCTTTATCTACTGTGATTACGGTAGATAATGTAGCTGCCTTAGCTCCTAACGTGTATACAAGATGAATATCATCTGTTGCTGTCATAGTTTTTGCGACATTAAAGGTTGTGCTGTAGCTTGAAGCAATTTCTCCTTTGTTTGCACCGTCTGCTACGGAAACGAAGTCCACTGCTTCTCCTTCAGCATCTGCTGCCGCAATATCTTCTACTTTATAACCGGTCGCATTTTTAAGGTTCAGCTTGATTGGAATGTTCTGCTCACCTGCAATTACTACATACTGCTCGCTTGCAGCAGAATTAAATTCTACCGGTGTATCAGTATCAAGTCCTGCCTGTGAAACAGCGTCTTCTGCTGCTGTCGCAATTACATTTGCCGCACTAATCGTGCCACTTGCTTTTTCATTACTTGCAAGCACATTGCAATTATTCTCGTTATTTTCCGTATCCGGATTAGCAACTACTTTTACAATGTACTGTCCGGCTCCTGCTGCACGCATTTCTTCCAGGAAGGAGTGACTCAGCTCTGCTGTTGTAACACTTTCCCCGATCTTCGTTTCTGTTGCGCCTTTCTTATAGAGAGTCAATGTGTAGTCTTTTACTGCTACATCACCAATTCCCGCACTTGCCGGATAGGTAATTGTACCCGGTGTTTCCTGTGACCAGGTTGCCGCACTTACTGCAAGCTGATTTTTAGCTACGGTAAGTGTTCCATTTACATACTGAATGTCATAGTTAGAAGCACTGTATCCGGACGGCGTGATTGGTAATTGTGTTCCTGCCGTTGTTACCGGTGTTGTGTTTCTATAGTCACAAGCATACTGAACTGTGCCCGTCAAAACGCCCGCTTTTTTCTCACTCTCTCCGCTAACGAAACCGCTATAGGTTACGCTATAGGATGGAGTCAAACCATATTTTACAGTAGTATCTTTCGCCCTAACGGTTAATGCTTTCTTATCAATAACCGCACCTACGGAAGCCGGTTTTTGAACAAGTTCATAACGAGCCGCCATATACTCATTCAAACCAACGGTTAAGTTAACATTTGTACTTCCTGCATTCTTAGATGCATATTCACCGGTGATGATAAGTCCGCATGTTCCCTGTTCTGCAAGATACTCTTTATCATTAGCGGTAATTCCGGTACTTCCTTCGATTCCGTTTCCACCCCAGCTTTCGCTGTCGTCTTCGGTATGTTTACGATATTCAACTGCTGTCGTGTTGATATCTTCCGGAAGAACCATTACGGTACCGTCGTAGGTTTTGTTATCAACCACGATTCCCTGTACATCAATTAATGCTTTCGCGATTGTCAGATTGCCCTTGGTTGCCGTAAATGTGTAGTTTGTAGCACTAAGTCCGCTTACATTCGGACGAATCTCGTAAGTTCCGGCTACGGTATCTAATCCGACATCTTTCTTCGTTGTTGCATTCCAGTTTTCCTTACACTCATATACCGGATTTCCTGTAATTACACTCTGTGTATCATCGTATGCAAATCCGGTAATCGTTCCGGTGTATGCAAGGTCGCCGGCTGTAAAGTTACCATAAACCAAATCGGTAATGTTATTGGCTTTCACTGTTAACTGTTTCTTGTTAACCTTAAGCGTTCCGTTCTCATATGTAATCGCATAGTTTTCTGTATGTGCCACACATGAAGGTGTAATCACATAGTCTCCCGCATTACGTTTTGCCGGATCTGTGTTGTCATACTGCTCACTGAAGGTTACATCAAATAATGTATCTTTATTGTTGCTGTCCTCTGCCGTTAATCCCGTAAAGGTAGCAGTATATGTAGGATCTGCCGCACCATATGTGATTGTTTTGGCATCGGCTTTAATTGTAAGTGGTTTCCTTGTAATATGACCATCAATTGTAAAATGATCTGTATCAAGTTCATAGTTTTCATTGTCGACACCGTCCGGAGTAACCGTTACTGTATGATTATTGCCGACATCATCACCTTCAAACTCTGCGCTATATCCATCGCTTAAGTTTACATCATCACCATTTACCACACCGGAAGCATCATCACCATCTACCGAAGTAAACTGATAGTCTTCTCTTTCCAGGCTGTCGGTTGCGTCTGTGTTTCCATCATAGGTTTTATCGACGCTCGCTCCCGTTTCACTCTCTGCAGCAATGTGTCTCTTGGTAATGGTTAATGTACCATTTTGTGTTGAAGTAAATACATAGTTGGTTGCTGATAAAGCAGTTACATCTGCAATAATTTCATATTCGCCAACATTCATAGTGTGACTGTAGACAGCCGGTGTTTCACCTTCTTTTGCAACTTTATATGTAATTGTTCCACTTACTAAAGATGCAAAATTCTCTGAGCCAACAAGTGCTTCGTTCGAAGCGCTAAACACTGCCTCTTCTCCATATACAACACTTGTATTATTCGGTGTAATATCAATAGATTTCTTCGCAATTGTTGCATTGGCAGTTCTCTGATTGTTATTGCTTTCTGTATCCAGATAATAATTAGCACTGTCTTCGCCACTGAGTCCTTCCGGATCAAATGTGATTGTAATCGCTCTGTCACCTGCATCTTTTGATACAAACTGTCCGGTCACTTTATTTGCAAGGAAGGAAAGTTCATCACCCTCGATGATATTTGCAAATGTAACACCGGTTAATATTCCTGCTTCACTTACAGGCGTAGCAGTTACATTGCCGTCATATGTCTTATCTGCAAAACTGATTCCGTCGATGGTTACAGCTCTCTTTGCGATGGTGAGTGTACCATTGCCTGCTGTGATTTCGAAGTTGTCTGTTGCGTCTTTATGTTCTTCATCGTAAATCTTGATATTCTGTGCAGTTACTGTGTAGTTTCCTACATCTTTCGCACCGCGGTTTGTTCCGGCTTCAATGGTATATCCCTCCGGAAGATCTGTTCCCTCGAAACTTGTGAGGTACTGTGTCTGTCCATTGTAAACCAGTGTATTATCTGTTGGTGAAACCGTTGTAGCTTTTGATACAATGCTAAACTCATGTGTAGCACTGCCTGCATCTAACAGGTAGTCTGTGCTGGACAACTCTGCATGCGCAGTATAGTGACCTACGTTTTTCTGACCGCCGCTTACTTCTATCTCAATATTGTCATCCGGCAAATCATCTGCGTTTGCAAGTTCTACGGATGGAGCCTTCACGGTTCCGTCATAGGTAAATGTATCTTCTGCGGACCATTCTGCCGTAATTTCTTTTGAAGTAATATATCCGGACAGAGTCAGGATTGCGCTTTCAAATGCGTAGTTATTTACTGTTTTGATTACGGAACCTTCATCTACGTATACCACACGGAACTCATTCAAAGTGATTTTGCTCGAACCGCTTACGTGTGGTGTATTAAAGGTTGCATTGAAGGCTGCCACATATCCCTTTGCAGTGTCTCCAGGCAGAATACCGGTTACCGTGACATAGTTTCCATTTGCAAGACGATAGTAATCTGATGTGCTATCTGTTATGGAGCCGGTTACTTCAGCCTTTCCGTCATAATCCTTCGTAAATGCAGCTCCTGTTGGCACAACAGTTACTTTCTTTGGATTAATGGTTACATATACACATCCGCTTACGCTATTGTAGTTTCCTACATCCTGTCCATTTGCATCTTCTTCTACGGCATAGTAGTAAACAGGATATCCAACTACTTCGCCTGCTTCCATTTTTACATCTTTGTAAGCAGGTGCAGTAAGACTACCCTTCGCCTTATAGTTTGATTCATTCAGTGCTTCTTCACTATAGTAAACTTTATAAGTACCTGCAGTTGTTACACTAACAGTTGCACTGTGATTATTTCCATCATAAGTACCTGTGTAACTGTTTTCGGAAACAGCGAGTGCTGCCTTTGCAACAGTGATCACTTTGTCGCTTGAAGTAATCACTGTAGATAAACCGTTATCTTTACGGCTTACTGTCACTTTACAACGATACGTATACTGTCCGACTCTTTTGCCTTCCGGCATAGCGAATACAGAGGAAACTTCGCCCGGAAGTTCTACCTCTTCTCCGTTAATCACTTCGTACCACTGATAATCTGTAATACCTACAGCTGCTTCTTCTTCTGATGTGATTCCAACACTTAATGCGTTCTGCGAACTTACTTTATATCCATAAGTATATTGTGTAGTTCCGTTAATTACCGCAGATACCTCCGGTACGGATAACGCTTTGGTAAGGGCAATCCATGCTTTATTTCCCAAAACTTTATAAGCATAGGTTGCATTCGTTGTTACCGGCTGAATGCTTCCTTCACTAATCGCACTCTGGATATTGTCTATTAATTCATATCCTTCCAGTGAAAGACCTGCTTCCGGATCGTAATTCTTTAATACATCACTTGCATCAAACCATCCAAGGAAGTCATAACCGGAAGTAGTATCTGCAATCAAGCTTGCATTTTCACCGTGATAGAATACACCTGAACCACTTACGTTTAATCCTGAGCTGTCAGCATTTACTGCTCTCTTGCCAACTTTAACAGAATAGTCACTTGTTCTTTCATAGAAATAATCAAGTCCCATTCCATATACCGCTGTAATTTTGCTACCGCTCGTACAGCTTGTTACGTTACTGTCATCGGTAAATACCGCATGTGAGAAACTAAACATTGCTGCATCTTCCAGACAGTAATCAGAGATGGTATATTCGTCTTCTGAACGGAATTTGCCTTCATCCGTTGTACTTATTGTCTGTTTTACAACTGCTAAGTCACTGACATCTACAAGGACAACGTCTCCGTCCTTCTCTCCGCCTTTGTAATAAGACTCTTTGTTTCCGTCCGTAACTTTTACTCCTAAAACGCCATCATTTATAGATGCGCCGTTATAGTATGCAATACCGGTCATATTATCTGATCCGATTCGTACAGAAACACTTGCACTGTTGGCATCTTCTAATTCTTCAATAACGTCTTTGTTATAAGTCTTTTGTTCACTCTGGAAGTAGTGATAAATCACCTGATCAAAATAATCCGGTGTCCATTTTGCCACTGCCCAGACGTTATTTTCAGGCATATTAAAGGTAACGGAATGATCTCCATTTTCTGTGTATCCACATGCTGTCTTATCTGCAGCTGTGAAATCCACATACTGAGATGTTGCTTCATTCCATTTCTTCAACTGCCATCCGGCAAATCGGTAACCATATCTTGAAGGTACCGGAAGTGTCTGTGTACTATCAAATTCAATATTCGCTATCTGACTGTTGTCTACCTTTGTGTTACCATAGGTAGTCTTTAATTCATACGCCTGTCTTGCATAGAAAATCGCAAATTCCGCAGGTGTTGTCTGGCAATAACCATGTAACTGGTTGTCCGGCTGTGTATCATCATAATGATAGCCTTCTGCCATATTCACGTAATCATCCGGCTCAACTGTTAACTCTGAGTAGGAAACTGCCGGAATCTCTTTTTCTAACAGTACAAGGCTTCCCTTGTAATAGTATTTGTTGATTGCACAGTCAACTACTTTATTTCTGCCAAGACCGTCTACATATGCTCCTTCATAGGAAGAGTTTTCTACCGTGAAATCATCCGCATGCTCGCTCACCGCGCTCTCAAAGTTATCACCGGTGATATAATACGTATCCTGCCCTGCCACATTTATACTGTTTGCAAGTTTATAAGAAGCATATACTTTATTTTTCAGTACTGCTCTTTCATATCTTCCATAGAATGTCACATTACCTGTAATGGTAAAATCAGTGACTTCATTCTGGTATCCTGTGTCTTTGTACCAATTAAGGCTGTATCCTTCTCTAGTCGGGAACGCTCCCTCAAGATTACAAATTGCCTGTTCTCTCGTAACGTGTGTACCATCTACAAAAGAATGTCCTACACATGCATTTCCGTTTACTACGTGTGATATGGTATAACTTGCTCTCTTGTTGAAAGAAAATGTAAGGTCTACATTTGAAGTTCCGGAAAAGATTCCGCTTTGGCTCGTTCCATAGATGTATAATGCTGTCGCAGTTGGATCTTTGCCTGCTTCTGTTCCGCCATAATTTGTCTTATAGTCATCAACAATACTTTGTACCTTTTTATATGGTTCTGTTTTGCTTCCCAAACTATAACCAATACGGTTTCCGGCGTAGAACTGGTTACTATCATCCATGACATACACATAACTTACGGTATCGCCGTTTTCCGTTTCGTCTTTCGCATAGTAGGTGCTACCATTGATGTTAACTGTGTAGAAACCATCCTTTGGAGTTTCCGGTTGCTCATATTGATATGTATAGTTCTTTCCGGCAAGTCCAGGGTATCCTTCATAGATTCCAAGGTTCGCCGGTGGATTCCAGTTTCCTTTCAGTACATACGCTTTATTTGCAACACGTACACGATATTCTTTTTCTGCGTCATCTGTAAGTGTTACCCAATGAGTTCCCCTCTTTGCGCTATAGTCTGCAGCTTTAAAGTACGTTTCGCTTGCATTGTATTTCACATTCAGACAGTACTGCTGTTCTTTTGCTACTTTGGTATAATAAACGTTTACATAACCACTGTTGTTTTGACCAATCTTTACGCTCCCAGTGTCGTTATTCACATCTGAAGGACTATCATACTTTTTGCCCGTCCAATGACCGGAACCGTACTCGCTGTAATAACCGTCATAATTTACTACATATCCGTTATTCAGGAAATCATACTGGGTTACCGGAGTACCATCAATAGTTGAAGTACCAAGCGAATAGGTGTATCCCTGTGCTTCCCACGCATCCGGCGTAAAGTCGCCTTTGAAGAACGCAAAGGATTCCGGACTGTATGTTTCTCCCCATTTTCCTGTCTTCGTAACTGTAGCAATCTGTACATTAGAATAGTTGCTATTTTTATAATAATATCTAACCTGTACAGATAACACCTTACGCTCTAAGTAAATTCTTAATACCGTAGGTGTTTCATCAAGCGGTTTTACTTCTCCTTCTAATACGTTATTAGCATTATCTTCATCGAGTTCATAGGAAGAGAAATATGGAATTGACGCAGAAAGACTGCTTAACTTAATCGTATCACTCTCTGCGTTACCAATGGTTACTGTACTTCCAACACTACCCTCGTATACTAAAGAAGCATTCTTTACATAATTACCCTGTGCATTTTCCTGATATACTTCTAAGGTATAATTTGAAAATGTAGTGGAAACGAAATCTCGGTTAATTGTAAGGTCACCGGCCGGCATAGTGCCAGGAACAACGCCTGTACTCCAGTCTTTTCCTTTGACCGGCGCAAGCTGCAATCCGTCCAGGTCAACACCTAGATTTCTCCAGGTATCCTTCTGGTAATTTGCATAGTAATCTGCATCAATCGGTGCGCCGTACTCAACTGTCCATGAATGTGAATAGAACTTACTGGTTTCCTTACGGTTCTGCTTGTACACCTTAAGGAAAAGATTATAAGTATTTCTTGTATAATAATAGTTTACATGTACTGTATTTCCTGCAAGTACTGTTCCATGTGCTGTTGTCTGCAGTTCACCCGGATCAACACCGCCTTCTACACCTGTAGTTACTGTTACACCTGCAGTAGTAAATCCTTCAAATTCGCGCACTTCATCCCTGGTAATATCCAGATTCAATGATGAATCCGCATATGCATTCATTGTATCCTGTGCCACGCGGGTATAGGATGCATCTCCTTCTCCGCTAAGATTTGCCAGATAGTAGTTAACCTGATAGTTTACTACATCCGGATTAAATCTACCGGTTGCACTTACATCATGTGCCGGCATTGTCTCCGGTGCACTTCCGACATTTCCATAGGTCCATCCTGCAAAAATATAACCTGTATACGTCGGTTTTTCCAGTTCTGTAATTGCCGCACCATATCTATAAGAGTTTTCAACTACAGTATCCTGTGCGTCACCCGGATATTTGTAGGTAAATGTAAGTGTATAGGTATTGCGTTTGTAGTAAAGATTTAATACCTGCTCGTTGTCTGTGATCTCAATTGATGGAGTTGAATTTGCAGCATCCAAAGAAAAACCGGTTTTCTTCGCTGCAACAATTTCATTCTCAAATCCAATTACAGTTCCATATCCACTGTTAAAGGTTGCTGTTGCTTCCGGCTCTGTCGGATAGTTTCCATCTGTATCCATGTAATAGTAGTTCACCGTATATGCATACTGCTTATCTGACCACTGTGCAACCAGTGTATCTTCTCTATCTGCCGCAAATTTACCGGCATTGCTGTATCTTCCACTAACACCTTTCCATCCGGTGAAGTAGAAACCGCTCTTTGTAAATACATTTGAAGGAAGAGTAAGCATCTTGCCCTGAATCTTAAGTACATCCGGCATACTTCCTTCACCCTCACCACTTGAAAAGTGGATGGCATAGATTCCAATTCCCTCGCTTTTAACGATATTTCCGGAATTGTCTTTCACGTATAAGTAATAGGTTCCCTGTGTGCTTATTTCAAGTGTTGTATCTAATAAAGTGGTAGGTGCTACACTTGTCCACTCTCCCTGTGTAATCTGCGCACTGTTTGTCTTTGTTGTTACTGCCCACGCAGAAATCGCTTTTGTATCGCTTGCCTGGATTGTAAATTCAACTTTTTTGTTGTTGTCTGTGCTTTCCGCTTCAAATACACCGATTATAGGATTTTCATCTGAGGAATGTCCGTATAACGTTGCATTCACGGAGCTATCTATATTCTTGTTTAATGTAATCTTGGAAGATACACTACCCTGACTGCTTACTGACAAGTATTCTGCATGATCAGTTGTCCAAACCTGTGTTGCAGGTTCGTATCCGGTTGCGAATACTGCATTTGCCTGAATGCTTTCTCCCTGAATCAGGATAACTTTTCCGTCTGCTCCGCCATTTACCTGTTCATCTCCAACTGTAATATGGGATAAACCATTGTCGGCAACTACACGTACTTCTCCGGTGTATACTCTACCGGATTGGCTGGCACCACTTTCTGAATAATTATCTTTATTCGTTCCGCCAACAGGAATTGCTTTTACGCGGAAGAAATATCCTGCATTCACAGCACCCTGCTCGCTGAGTTCTTCTGCATCTGCTTTGATTCTATCTGCAAAATTATAATTGATACTTGTTGTACGAACGGTATCTCCAAGCTTGGTAGAGCTTCCATTTACATTTGCACGATACAGTTCTACTTCGTATTCAACGCTCAGATTCTTTCTGGAAACCGCAATCCACTCTGCTCTACCCGGGTTAGATGCACTCCAGTCAGCATTTTCCGGTGATACAAGTTCTGCCGGAGTAACAGTAAGCGTTCCTTTTACGGTTGTTAAATTGTAATTCTCTGAATTTGTTGCATCTGAAAATGTTACAAGAACAACGTTATCTGCATTTCCGGCATTAGAAACAGAACCGCTTACGATGATGCTCTTAAAGTTGTCTGCATAGGCAAGTTCGCCTGTCATCGAATAACCGGTGTCCGTATGTATATTTCCATCATACGCCCACGTATGAGAATTTGCTGTAATTGTAATGTTTCTTTTTTCAATGGTGAATGTAAGTTCATTTGAAGTTGCTTCTTCGTAGTTCGCTGTTGCAGCTATAACGGCACGAACCGTGTATTCGCCGGCATCAATCGGTCTTGCCGGAAGTGTTCTGCCCTGGCTGTCTTTGTACACATAAGTAACCGCTCCGCCACTTACATTGTTGGTGAGTACCACGTCTGCACCTGCTGTACCGTATCTCCATGCGTTGCTACTCATGCTGATTGCAGGCTGGAATTGCGCCTTTACAATCTGGAATGTTTTCTCCACCGTTCCATGATATCTGCCACTAAATTCTACGGAAACTGTTGCAGGTCCTACTTCTGTATTCAGACTTGGAGTTACTTCATAGTACTGCTCCGGAATCGCTACGCCTTTATCCTTAACAATCACTTCCGGTGAAAAAGCAGAACCATTGTAAACAAACGTATCCTCGCTAAGTTCTACCGTTACGTCCTGTGAGGTTTCTGCATTTTTCCAAATATCTACCGTCACAACCGGACTATCTACGTATATGGTATCACCTTCAACTGTAACCGATACTCTTACCTTATAATCTCCGGAATCCGCAAGATCTCTCACACCGTAGGTTGCAGCTGTAGCTCCTTCCAACTCTTCTCCATCCTTAAACCACTGATAAGTGATTGTTCCGGATGTATTGCCAACTGTTACGGAAAGATTTCTTGCAGTGCCATCATATTCGAAATTCTGTTCTTGTGGCCACTGGGTAACAGAAATTTGTTCTCTTGCCCATTTTGCTGTCAATTCATAATTCTTTTGTGCCTGTCCCTTCGTAAGTGCAAGTGATGTTCCCACACTTACCTGTGACTCTTCATTTTCAAACCATCCTAAGAATTCATATCCTTCTCTTGCCGGGCTAGGCAATGCAAATGTCCCATTTCCTGCGACATATACGGTATATGGTTCGTTGTCATTTACATAAGATTCTTTATATAAAATAGAAAAAACATCTACGCTGTCTTCACTTTTTGTGACGTTTCCACTGCTGTCTTTTACATAGAAATATACTTCTCCGCTTGCATCTGCAGTCTTTGTAAATTCTACTGCTTCTGCAATTTGTACTTCATTGTCGGAAATCTCTGTCCAATTATCTACATTCGCTGCATTTGTCTCTGATGAAAATGCATATGCTTTGATTCCACTTTCATCATCTTTTGCAACCGCATATAATTTATCACGATCATTTCCTGTTCCTGCCTGAAAACTCTGAATCGTAGGTGCTTTTGTATCTACTGTTTTCGCTGTTAATGTTAATTCGCTTCCACCTGCGTAATCCTCTCCTAATGTTACGGTTGTGGATGCATTGTTTTTATTTGCAAAGGTTACGCCTTCTGCAGACGCTTCCCATTTATCAAATACAAAGCCTTCCTGCATAGTTGCAGAAATACTCATTGTTTTGTTCGATGCACTACCCGGTATCAGAACCTGTGAGGTGGCCGGTGTTACGCTTGCAACGCCGGTAAGTCCTTCTACCTGTACTTCTACAGAATATGTACTGTCAGACATTTCTGTTGCACCGGATTCGATATAATTTGTTGTGTTCTTTGGTGTAGCATTTACTGTATATGTATACTCACCTTTTCCGCCACTCGTAATATCGCTGCTGAAATTAAGCTGCGTATTCTTGGTGGTGGTTGTTTTTATCTTTTCGCCGTCTTTATATAAATCGACACTATATTGATTGATTTTGGAGCTGTCTGTATTAGACCAGGTCGCAGTTGTACCCTGCGTCCACTCTAAACCTGTGGATTTGGCGATTTGTGCCGGCACAATCTTAATTGCATATGCACCGCTGATATCCTGATGCGGTTCGTTATTCTTGTCATCAGGTTCCCACATATAAGCAATATAATATGACCCTATCTCCGTTGGATACTCTGATTCCGTAAGCGCATGCCAATCATAGTTATTATTATTGGCCGGATTTGTATCCGTTGTTCCATAATAAAAACTGGTCGTACCCTCTGATTGATCCCAACTGCTTTCCAGCGCAGCACGAATAACGGTTCCGTAAGGAAACGTTTTTGCTCCTTCCAGACCTGTTCCTCCTAAACGGATAGTCTCTCCGTTTATTTTGATGTTTTCACTTTCCGCCGCCTGCGTTACCATGGAATTGATATCTATGCCATACCCGCCAAGATTACCTATTGTAAGCGCAATTACCAGCAGCAAGCTAATAAATCTCTTCCACTTAAATTTCTTTCGTACCAACATATGCCTCACTCCATAAATCCTTTTATATCTCGTTAATAACTTCACACTTTATGAAATTAATTTGTGAAAGTATCCCTAAAACCACAAATACCTTCAATGATTGTCCGTCATCGAAGGTATCGTGTATATTCTAATTACATATATTTCATTGGGTTAACCTTGATTCCAGGTCCCATAGTTGTTGAAATAGAAACGTTTTTGAAATACTGTCCTTTTGCAGCTGCAGGTTTTGCTTTTGCGATTGCTTCCATAATAGCATCGAAGTTGTCTGCAATCTGTTCCTCTGTGAAGGATGCTTTTCCTACAGGAACGTGAACAATATTTGCTTTGTCTAATCTGTACTCGATCTTACCTGCTTTAATATCATTTACAGCCTTTGTAATATCCATTGTTACAGTACCTGCTTTTGGGTTAGGCATTAAGCCTTTTGGTCCAAGTACACGTCCGAGACGACCTACAACACCCATCATATCCGGAGTTGCTACAACTACGTCGAACTCAAACCATCCGTCGTTCTGGATCTTAGGAATTAAATCCTCAGCTCCTACGAAATCTGCGCCTGCTGCTTCTGCCTCTTCTGCTTTTGCACCCTTAGCGAATACAAGAACACGAACTGTTTTACCGGTTCCGTGAGGTAATACTACAGCACCACGAATCTGCTGGTCTGCGTGACGTCCGTCAACACCAAGTCTGATATGCGCTTCTACTGTTTCATCGAATTTTGCAACTGCTGTTTTCTTAATTAATGCTGCAGCTTCTGCAGGTTCATACTGAACTGTTCTATCAACAAGCTTAGCAGCTTCTAAATATTTTTTTCCTCTTTTCATTATTAAACCTCCTGTGGTAATGGCGGGATATTCCCTTCCACTAATTTCGACCTTTGAAAAAGTCTTTTATTTGCGATAAAAACTGAATTGATTTAAAACTTTGAATCTGCTTTTGAAGTATTAGTCTTCAACAACGATTCCCATACTTCTTGCTGTACCGGAAATCATGCTAATAGCAGCTTCCATAGATGCTGCATTTAAGTCCGGCATTTTAAGTTCGGCGATTTTCTGAACTTCTGCTTTTTTGATTGTTGCAACTTTAGTCTTGTTAGGAACTCCTGAACCAGACTGAATGTTACATGCTTTCTTTAACAATACTGCTGCAGGAGGAGTCTTTGTAATAAAACTAAAACTTCTGTCTGCATATACAGTGATAACAACAGGAATTAACATTCCTTCCTGTCCGGCTGTTTTTGCATTAAACTCTTTTGTGAACTGTACGATGTTCACTCCGTGCTGACCAAGCGCAGGTCCAACCGGTGGAGCCGGTGTTGCTTTTCCAGCAGGAATTTGCAATTTAATATAACCTTCTATTTTCTTTGCCATTTTCGTGTACCTCCTAAATGCTTGTGAAATTAATCACATCAATCCTTTTTGATATCCTTAAACCCAATTTCAACCGGTGTCTCGCGACCAAACATATCGATGTTAATCGTGGCCATACGTTTTTGTTCATTAACCGATTTGATAACTCCGTTTGTATTCTCCCATACACCCGCAGTTACGATAACACTGTCGCCAACCTTGAATGCCGGAGCTGCAACTGCTTCTTTATGAAGTCCCATGCTCTCCATCTCCTGATCGGTCAATGGTACCGGTTTGGACCCTGGTCCAACGAATCCCGTCACTCCACGAGTATTTCGTACCACATACCATGTGTCATCATTCATAACCATATTAATAAGAACATACGCCGGGAACATCTTACGGATGGATTCTTTCTGATTGCCATCCTTATCTTCCACCATGTCCTGCATCATAGGAACGGATACTTCTAATATCTGATCCTGCAGGGATCTGTTCTCAATGGTTTTCTCGATATTTGCTTTTACCTTATTCTCATATCCGGAATAAGTATGAACAACATACCATCTAGCCTCTGACATTTTCTCACCTTTTCCTTTTTGGCGCCTCGCCGTTCTCATTCATTGGGACAATTCTTAATGTTATATACTCTATACAATATTAAGAAGTTTATCGATGCCGAATTTGATAGCAAAGTCAACTGCAGCAATTAATACTCCTAAAATAAATGTTACGATCACTACTGTAGTTGTCTGCTTAATAAGAGCATCTTTGTTTGGCCAAATTATCTTTTTGAATTCGGCTTTCAGACCTTTGAAAAAGCTTTTCTTTGCAGCTGTTTCAGTTGTCTGTTCTGGACTCTTTACTGTAGTCTCTCCCATATTCGTCACTTTCCCTTTCCGCATCCTCCGATGCAGTAATGGACTCCGCTTCACATCATTATATGGAAATTATTTTGTTTCTTTGTGTAATGTATGTGATTTGCAGAATCTACAATACTTTTTAGTTTCCATTCTATCCGGATGGAGTTTCTTCTCCTTTGTCAGGTTGTAATTACGACGTTTGCATTCTGTACATGCTAATGTAATCTTTACACGCACGGTTGCCACCTCCAATTGTTTGATTATTTTCAGTTTTTAGGCATAAAAAAAAGACCTGTTCATCTCGCCTACCCTATTTTATCATATGTATTTTTTTTCGTCAAGCATTTTTTTTGGACTCAAACCGCCGTTTTCTAGTACTTACGCTGGGAACTTCTAGCATATAAATCCTTCCAATTGTAAATATTTTTTTTACATTTTTGAAATTTTAAAAATGAAGAAAGGCCGCTGATTATAGAGCGACCTTCCTTCTAACGCATATACTTTCGAAATATTGGATTTTGGATTATTACTTATTTTATAGATTCTCCAAACTATTTGATTGTTACTTTCTTAGCTTTAGAGAATGCACTCTGGTAAACAACTCCGCCTGTCTTAATATAAGAAGCTACACGGATTTCGTATTTACCTTTTTTGAGTTTCTTAGCAAAGGATGTACTCTTTGTAAGAGTTAATTTCTTGTAAGATTTAGCTCCTACTTTTCTGTACTGGATCATTGTCTGAGCCTTCTTGTCACCCTTTGTAATCTTAACAGTTACTTTCTTTCCTTTTACTTTTGCAGAGAATTTCTTAACTGCCTTAGGAAGTACTTTAACTGTTACAGTTGCTGTCTTACCAGCTACTTTTGCTGTTACTTTTGCTGTTCCAACTGCTTTACCTGTAATCTTACCAGCTGCTACAGTTGCAACTTTTGGATTGCTTGAAGTCCATGCTACAGTTTCTTTGCTTGCAGGAGTAACGGTTGCCTTAACGGTTACGCTCTTTCCTACTGCTACAGATACTGCAGTTTTTGCTAACTTAATTGTTGTAGCAGATGCACCAGGTGTTGTTGTAGAAACTAAACCTTTGATTGCTGCTTCAAGTGCGCTTGCTGCTTTATCAATAGCTTCCTGTGTAGCTTTTGGATCTGCTGCTACTTTCTTAGCTGCTTCAAGTGCTGCCTGTAATGCTTTTACAGACTCAGCTGTGTATTTGCTTGTATCAATCTTAGCTGCTTCACTTACACCCTTTGTGATATCGGAACTATCGATAGACTTGGTTGCTGTTGCTGCAGCCATACCAGTATTACCACCATCGAATCCGTCTTTTGGAAGTGTAGTTGTAATATAAACGGTAAGTGTATCCGCTTTCTTAACATTAGCTTTTACATTAATCTTCTTATATACAGAGCCGTTTGTTGTGTTATCAATAACTCCCTGTCCAACCAGTCTGTCTTTGCTGTCAACTACCTGAACCAGACCTTTTGCACGCCAAGCACAAGCATATACATTGATATCCCATGCGCCTCTGTCTACGTCAAAGGTGAGTTTCTCTCCGGCTTTACTGTAGATAAAGTTGGTGATTTCTTCAGCTTTTTCGTCTTCGTCTCCGTCTGTCCATGAGAACTCTGTACGATAATCATCACCCTTCTGAAGTCTCTTGCTGTGATCTCCAGGTAATAAGTTAGATGGCTGAATAGATACCGGATCTCCAATCATGTCAGCACCTTTTTTCTTTGCTGCATGACTGTTAACACTGTAAACACCGAATGCTTTCCAAGCATCTGTACCCTGTGTAAGGTTTACTTTTTCCGGAGCATCACTCATGCTTACGGTTGCATCCATATCAGATGCACCAACCTGTGATAAGGTGTAGCCTGCTAATGATATATTACCGGTATTGTAGTTTTCACGATCCCATTTAATATGAAGTTTTGATTTTCTGTCGGAACGGAAACGAACTTTCAAGCATCTTGTGTCCGCTGCGCCTGCTCCGTCATTTGCACTAAATTTAAATGTTGTAACTTCGCTTCCGAAGTCATCATAAACTTTAAGAACACCTTTTGCATTCCATACACCAATGTACAGACAGAATTCTGATAACTTGTCTGAAGATGGTACTGTGATATCTGCTGTTCCAAGAAGCGCAATTGCGTTGTTCTTGCCATTAGCTGTCTTGCTTGGTGATCCACCATCCCATGAGAATGCAGTTGTATAATCATGCACTTCCATAGTTGATCCATCAATCTGCGCTTTTTCAAGGATTGGAGTAACTCCTGCTTTACGGTTTACTGCTCCCGTATCGCTGTTTAATCCGAAATGCATCCAGTCTTTGTATTTGCTGTCGCTTAAATCTAAGGTTGTAGGTGCAGCTTCTAATGATGCTGTAAATTCAACCGGACAAGGCTCGTGGCTTTCAGGCTCTCCAATTGCAATAGCTGCAATGTTGATTCCGCCTGTTCCATCAACTCTTGAGTAAGTAAAGTGAAGTACACTTTCCTTGCTTGCGTCTGCAACTACAGAAATGCGTTTCAGACTCTTCTCGTCTGTTGCTGTTACGTTAATGGATTTAGAGAAGCTTACACCATCTGTGATTAACAGTGTACCTGCTGCCTTATCTCCACCTAAATAGAGGTTAATCTGTTTTGCCTGTGTTCCTACTTTAACATCAAATTTGAAATCCTTACGTTTTACAGATGCTGCTTTGGAAGAAGTAGCAGATGCTTTTTCTTTACCATCTGTAAATGCAAAGTTAAATCCTGTATCTGCTTCTGATACAGATGCAGCTGCTTTAATGTCTCCAATAAGACCTTTTCCATTGTTTTTATGTGTTGTTGCAACTGCTCCGTTTACTACTTCGTATTTTGCCCAATCTTCTGTTCCAACTGCTGTAAGGTTAACGTCATCTTCTACTAAGTCAACATCAACGTCTGCTGCAACAGATGCATTGGTTGGAAGAGTTACTTCTTCTTCTACCGGATTAGCGAATTTAACACGAACTTCGCTTGCAGAAGAAATTGGTTTTGTAAATGTAAGTTCAGCAATCTTACCGTCAGCTGCTCCGCCTTCAATTGCGAAAGGCATAGCTTTTACATCTTTGTTGATTACTGTTACATCGCTTAATACATTTTCGCCATTCAGTGTTGCAGCTGTGATGTTGCCCCAACCTTCCGGCATATGGATTCTTACTTTCCATTCACGGTTTGTAAACTTATTAGAACCGGCAAATGTTCCTTTGCCTTCTCCGATTTTAACTACTGTTTCTTTGGTTGCTTTATCATAAGATGTAGTTAAAGCTGTTTCTCTGTATTCGCCTTTCTTGTATTTACAAGAAATTTCATCATCTTCGTAAAGAGTGTTTTCTCCGTCAAGTGCTGTTCCAGGATATACATCAACTGCAATCTTAGACCAGTCTTTTTCTCCGATGTATTTCATGTTCTGAGCGAGTGCTGTGATAGAACCCTGACGTACATAAATCGGTGTGGTTTCTAACTGGTGTGTAACAGATATATTCGCAGGACCTTTTACAGTGTCTCCTGTCCAAACATCAACCCATGTTCCGTCCGGGATGAATACATCTCTGGTAAGTTCTCTACATTCATCATTGGTTGCTGCATATACAGGTGCAAATAAAATGTTATCGCCAAGAAGATATGAATGATTATCTTTTGCTTCTTCATACTGTGGATAGTTAATATCCAAACGACGGCACATTGGTAATCCCGTCACATAGTTTTCATGAGATAATTCATAGAAGAGAGGTAATAAACGATATCTCATGTTAATATAGTCTCTACCAATATCCTGAGCTTCTTTTCCTCTTGCAAATGGAGAGTGGTCATTAGAATATTCAGGAGTATGTGATCCATGGTATCTGATAAATGGTGAGAGTGCAGCATACTGTGTCCATCTGGTCCAGAGCTGATCCTCAATATATCCGTTGTGTCCAGGGATATCGGAACTTGTATACGCAAGACCCATGTTAACACCCATTCTGGAAACGTTCATAATCTCACGCTCTAACTGATCCATTACGGTATCACCGGTCCACTGAAGGGTATATTTGTGAGAAGACATATCCGGAGCTCTGTTAAATGCACCATTGTCTACACCGTCAACGTTACCCATGATAGTAGGACGTTTGTCTTCGCCGTAAACCTGTCTGGTGATATCCTGATAAATGTACATACCAAAGCTTTCTTTGTTAATTCCTGAGAAAGGAGGTGTGATACATGTATGCCAGTTACGGTCAAACCACCAAGTATCGAGTCCCATATTGATTAATCTCTTTAAGTTCTCATTTCTGTAATTTAAGTCAATCTGCGTTAACGCATGCTGTCTTACATTGTTGATTTTTTCAGGTTCCGGATGGTCATTGAAGGTAACACTTACATTTTTATTATGTGCTGCTGTAAGGAATCCTTCCATATCCGGGAAGTAAATAGGGTCAATGTTGTATCCGTCACTACCGCCTTTACGCCAGTCAGTATCTACTACCATGTTATCTAATGGATAGTCGATTTCATTACGATATGTATCGATCAGACCTAACACTTCCTGATCGGTATATGCATAATAACGGCTATGCCATAAACCAAAATACTTAAGCGGTACCATCTCTGCAGGTCCGGTTAATTTTGTAAAGTCTTTTACTAATGTTTTGTAATCTCTCTTAGGAAGGAATACATACATATCATCCGCCTGATTGTCATCATCCCATCCATTGATATCTGCATTATCTGTTACTCCTGATGGCATTGGAGCATATCCCCATTCAGCCGGTACGATACGTGGAGTATCTGCGATCTCCCATGCATCCGGTGTATCACCAGGATCCGGTAAGTATTCGCTACTTGTAGGAAGTGATGTGTAATTCCATACTGTCTTTCCTGTATTATTTACAATCTTGATTCCTCTCATGCTTGTAGCACCTTCCGGAACAAGAACTGTATAATCCTTTGTTGCAATACTTGTAACCCCATCTTTTGTTGTAACGGTTGGTGTTACAAAATCAAATTCTCTGTTTTCAACGTGGTAAGTCTTGCGATCTTCGAAGCCCTTTGCTCCTTTCATCTCAACACGTACTAATGTGTCAGAGAGTGTCTCAACTCTGACGTCACCAACAATTACTTTGTAACCTTCTGCATCTGCTTTCGCAACAGGTGCTGTTACACCAAAGCTTGCCAGTGAACCAAATGCTGTAGTAAGAGTCATAACTCCTACCAAACAACTTGCTAGAAATTTCTTAAGCATAAACTTTCTTTCCCCTTTCTATCTAACATGAGCTACATATTCTATGCCGGCAACAATATTAAAGTGACGGATGAACGTCACCTGCAAAGATATGTATACCTTCTGATTAGTTATATAGTTATACTAACACCGCCCTTATTAAAGGAAAATGGTGAGTATTTGCGAAGTGTGCAACATTTTTGTCTTGCACGCTTTAGTGCAAAAAAGTCTCGTTTTGCAATGATAATTTTTTGTTTTATATATATATTTTTTTGCAGTCGCCAACCAGAAAACGTAAATCATTTTCTGATTGGAAGGCAGCAAGAAAAATGCCCCCTTGGAATGTTAACATTCCGCGGAGGCACTTTCCTTAGATAGATTATAAATATTATATTAAGGATTTGTTATGAGCCTGTTATTTTACAGTAACTTTTTTCACTTTACTGAATGCGCTCTGGTATACTTTTCCTTTCACTTTAACGTAAGATGCTACCTTGAATTCGTATTTACCTTTTTTCAGTTTCTTAGCATAAGAACCTTTTGAAGTAAGTGTTAATTTGGTGAATTTCTTAGCTCCGGCCTTTCTGTACTGGATCAAAGTGCTGTAGGATTTGTTTACCTTCGTTACTTTGATGGTTACTTTTTTACCTTTCTTAGAAACTGACCATTTGCTGATTGCTTTTGGAAGAACTGTTACAACAACTTTTGCTGTTTTTCCATCGGCAGTAGCTGTAATTGTTGCTGTTCCGGCAGCTTTTGCTGTAACCTTTCCATTGGCAACGGTAGCTACTTTTGCATCACTGGTTGCCCATGTGATTTTTTTGTCTGTTGCATCTGCAGGTGCAACGGTAGCTTTTAATGTTGCTGTTTTTCCAACTACTAAACTTACGTTAGCTTTTCCACTGATTGTTACGGAAGTAACATCAACTTTAGCAGGTGTAGATGCATCTTCTTTTAATACAAGTGCTTTTACTGCTGCGTCAATCGCTGCAACCTGTGCGTCTACTTCTTCCTGTGTAGCATCTGTTTTTTCTGCTACTGCAGTTGCTGCTGCAAGTGCATCTGTAAGCACTTTGTAAGAATCATCGGTATATTTTTCAGCTTCGATTGCTTTTGCATTTTCCACTGCTGTTGTAAGTGCTGTTTTGTCAACAACCGGTGCAGGAGGTGTAACACTCTCAAGTCCTGCGATTGCATCATCAATTGCTTTAGCTGCTGCTGCAACTTCTTCCTTGGTTACTTCATCTTTTGCAAGTACTGCTTTGGCATCTGTAACTGCTTTATTTAATACGGTAACGCTTGCCTCGGTGTAATCTGCTGCATTGATTTCTTCTGCAGATTTGATCTTAGAAGAAAGCTCTGTAAGGTTTACCGTGTAAATTGCTTTTACTGCTGCAAGTCCGAGGTTACCTTTGAATCCATCGGTTCCGCAACGTCCAGGATTGATATATACTGTAAGCTTCTTCTGTTCTTTTGTTTCAACGTGAAGTTTCATTAATCCATAGATGGAACTTCCGGTTCTGCCGTCTAACATTGTTGATCCAACTAATGCGCCCTCTTCGTCTACTACCTGAATCATACCTTTTCCTCTCCAAGAAGATAAGTAGATTTCGTAGTCCATAACTCCAGGGTATGCAGTTAAGCCAAATTTCTGGCCTTCGAAACAATATGTAAAGTTCTTTGTTCCTTCACAAGTTGCAGGATCTTCACCATCTGTCCATGTAAGCGGTGTGCGATAATCGTTACCCTGCTGAAGGTTACCTGCAAGTGGAGTTGCTGCTCCGATTGCACTCTTGCGAACTCTTGCTTTATTAGCATCTACATCTGCTCCTGCGAAGCCAAATGCTCTCCAGTCATATGCATCAGTTGTAAGGTTGATGCTGTCCGGAAGATCATTCATGGAAACAGTTGCTTTAATAGAAGACTTTCCGATTTCAGAAAGTGTGTATGCAGAAAGAGATACATTTCCGCTTCCGCCTACTTTTTTAATTCTAACATGAATGTTCGCCGGTTTATCACAGCTGTAACGAACGGTCACAAAACGTGTGTCAGCGCTGTCGCCGGTACCCTTATATGTAAGCGTCGTAACTTCTCTGTCTGTATCATCATAAATTGTGATATCTGAATCTGCATTCCAAGCACCTGTGTAAATCTTTAATTCACGAAGTGTCTGGTCTGCCGGTGCTGTAATTACGAAATTGCCATCTGTTGCAATTGCATTCAGTTTACCGGTTCTTTCGGCGTCAAGTGTTGTTGCCATACTGTAGTCCGTTACCGGATTCAGATATGAACCACCTGCTACTACAGGAGCACTAAGTTTTGGAGTTTCTGTTTCTTTACGTACAACGGAATCTTTATCTCCGTCTAATCCAACGTATACCCAGTCAACAAGCTTGCTGTCTGTTAAGTCCAGTGTTGCCGGAGTTTTCTCTAATGTAGCGGTATAGTCTACGTCAGGGAAAATAATCTTAACCAGAGCTGCTTTTGCGTCATTGAGTACTTTCAATGCATTGTCAATTGTTTCCTGGCTGCTCTCATCATTTGCCGCAACTGTTTTTGCATCTGCAAGAGCCTGTGCAAATACAGAAACGGTTTCTTCCGTGTACTTGCTCTGGTCAACTTTTTCAGCTTCTACAATTGCTTCATTTAAAGCAGTCATATTCGTACTCTTAATAATGCTTATTGCTGCAATTCCTGTATTACCAAGATCTTCATTTTGTTCATTCACTGTTGCAAGGAAGAATGCATTTAAAGTTGTTGCTTCTTCTGTCTCTACATGAATTACGAGATCTCCATAGTTGGATCCGCTGCTTCTGCTTGCAAGCTGATAGCAAGATCCCGGAATCAAGTCTCCATTTGCATCTAATACCTGGATGCGGCTGAGAGATCTCCAGCCACCATTGTAGATGTGGATATCCCATTTACCAGGCTGTACATTGATGGTCTGTTTGATTCCTGACCAGCTGTAAAGGAACTGTCTGCTCTCACTTCCGGTAGCTGCTTCATTTCCATCTGACCAGGAAATCTTTGTTTTGTAATCATTTCCTGTCATAAAACCTTCTGCCAAAGAAACAGGAGCTTCAATCATAGAAGTTTCAATACCTGCCTTAGAAACAACGCTTGGGTTGTTACCAAAGGTCTTCCAGTCATAAGAAAGTGCAGAGATATCTAACGTTTCCGGCACTCCATTGAACTCTGTTGTGCAGTTAAGTTTTGATTCCTTTGCTTCTTCCAAGGTATAAGCTGCTAATGAAATATTACCGCTTCCATCTTTTTTGTATGCTTTTACGTGAAGCTGTGCATTTTCTCCTTCTGCATGGAAACGAACAGATACACATCTTGTTTCAGCTGTTCCACCTGCTTTGAAATGGAGTACTGTTGGTTTGGCATCTGTATCATCAGATACTTCAATATAGCTGTTAGCATTCCATGCACCGGTATAGATTTTGAGTACATATTCTTTGTCCGATGCAGGAACATCAATACTATAACGATGATTATCACTACCTGTATGAATTGCATTGTGACTGCCTTCAATTAATGTGGTCGTTTTTACTCCGTCCGGTGCCATAGATGGCGCTGTAGAAACTTCCGGTGCCGAAGATGGCGCTATAGAAACTTCCGGTGCCGAAGAAGATGGCGCTGCAGAAACTTCCGGTGTCGAAGATGGTACTGTAGAAACTTCCGGTGCCGAAGATGGCGCTGTAGAAACTTCCGGTGCTTCCTCTGTATGAGTAAAAGTCATTGCTGTACTAAAGTCGGTCACAAGATTTCTTGGTGAAAATTCCGGCTCTGTGAGTATTGGATTATCTGTATCTTTACGATCCACTGCACTTGAATCGCCTGGAATACCAAAATGCATCCAATCCACATATTTGTCATCTGTCAAATCTAATGTTTCAGGTGTAAAATCGAGATTTGCTATATAATCTACTTTCCCCTGTTCTACTTCCTCCGCCAACGCGAGATTGGAAGCTGTCATCCCTAACGGAGACATTACACTGGTGAGCGTCATAACGCCTACCAAAAATTTAGCTACATGTTTTCGAAGCATAAATTATTCCCCTTCTTTCTATTAAAGTGTGTTTACGTGATACCTGTTTTTATCTTATTACGTGCATCATTAAGAGTAAATGACGGAAATTTATCAATTAATTTGCTTTTTTGCCTCGTATTTCATCTGCAATTAAAAAACGGAATCCGATGCTGAACTTTTGCACCAAATTCCGTTTTTTTGTAAAATGTTCAAATTTCGTATAAAAACATCATGTCACACTTATCGATTTTCCAAATGTCCAATATCTTTAATCAAGATAGATATTTTACCGTCTGCTCCCTGATGGTACTCAAACATACTTTCATCCGTAAGCATCTCAACCGGCACCAGAATCTCAATTCCGGTATCGGTCACGAGCTTCTGTTTGCGCGTGATTTTCTTCTCCAGTTTTGGACTGATGTAAACCGGTTTTTCTTCTATGTTACGCTCCTGCGCTTTCTCATGGCATACCGTCGCAGCCTTCTCGTTATCTGCAAATACCGTCTCCTGCACTTCTTTCAGATGAATATTTCCCTTCTTGGTTGCATTCTCCGCCATAACCGACTTAAATTCCATGACCTTCTGTGCCTTCAAGGTTGCATCTTCTTCCGTATCATAGCATTCATCAATCGTTTCAAGTACTGTCTTATTTACCTCATCCAAAAGCACCTTCTGTGAACGCTCCGTCTTCGTCTTAAGAATAATCGACGCAAAGAAATTCTCACCCTCTTCATCTCCTCTTTGCGAATCCGACAGCCAGACTTTACGTTCATTCAGATTAATATAGAAATAATCCGTCAGCTTACGGCTCGCTCCCGGCAGAATCTTGTTATTGCGAATCCAGTACGGATGACCACTCTCATCCAGACAGCTGATAAATTCTGATTGGTAGTCCAGTTTAAAGAAAATGAAATACTCCTGATCTTCAATAATCGCCGCCAGAAAAATACCGGTTCCGGCGTTTACATCTCCTCTATCCATCATTTTTTCATATAACATATCCGAAACATACGCTACGAAATCATCAAAGTTCCCCTTCAATTCCGGTAATCTCTTTCCGAGAAAATCTTCTTCTGTATAGTAAGAAGTCTTCGCATTGATGTCCCCATAATACTTTGCCGCCTGGGAAAGCAGGTATTTGGTGATATCCTCTTCCTCGGTCAAATGCATTTTTGTGGAGCATACATTCGGTAACTCTCTATCAAAAATCGCCATAGTGCAGTTGTTGATAATAATATCTTTTGCTTTCATCTGTATCTTATCCTTCCATTCTTTTTCTAACTTGTATACACATCTCAATCATTATACATTAATTATTTCCCCTTTCTCAATAAATAATTGTAACCATTTTATGGGTAAGTCTGTAGTATAATAAATCATATACTTTTCGAAATAGGAGGATACATATGAGAAAACAATTTCTATCAAGAATCACAGCTTATGCCTGTGCTTTTACAATGTTGGTATCCGGTTCGCATTTTCCAATGCTTGCAACTGCCAATGCTGAAACTAACACAATCAGCATCGACAGCGCAGACGAACTTGCGAAGATTGGAAACGATGCCGGATATCCTTTAAATGGCGACTACAAATTGACCGCCGATCTCGACCTTGGCTCCAGAAACTGGACTCCAATCGGTGGTGGGAAAGGAGCATATGGTGCCACTTCAGGAGACCATGTCTTTAACGGAACCTTTGATGGGCAAGGACATGTTATTTCTAATCTGAAGATCGATTATACCATACCCGATAACAACGAATACGAATACGGGTTGTTTGGAATTATCGGAAGTGCCGACGAGAGCGACCCCGCTTCCGTTTCCAATCTTTTGATTTTAGAGCCTGATGTAAAAATATCCGGCGGCGACCACACCGGAATCGGTGCGCTTGCAGGAGAAGCAAACGGCTTTGTTACTGTCGATAACGTAGCTGTTGTAGGCGGAAACGTTACCACCACAGGCTCCCTTTACAACATCGGCGCAGCCGGACTGATTGGCGAATGCCGCAGTAAAGGGCTGCCGGATGCAACCAATAATGCCGGCATCTTCGTATCAAATGTTTTTAACAGTGCCAATGTTACAGCTACCACAAACACAAACGACGCGAATACGTCCGGCATCATCGGAAGAGCAACCCGATCCAATGTCGGCTCTCTCGAAAATGCAGTTAATATCGGTACGATCACCCAGAACGGCAACCTTGGATATGGCATTTTATCCGATGCATGGGCAAAAGGAAACCTATCCAATTGTTATACCACCAAAGGTAACAACCAGGTTGGAAGCGCTACCGCACTTGCAAAAGCTGATATGGGTAACGGAACCCTTCCGGAAGGCTTAAGCAGTTCTCTCTGGTCCGCAGAAGAAGATTATGTATACGCGCCTAAAATTGCGTACTCCGTTCCGACCGCAAAAGCTTTGTTAGCCTCAGCCGAGCTTGGTATTTCCTTTGACACCAACTACGCAGTTGTTGGTTCTTCGATTACTGCCACTTTAAAGAGTGCTCCTGCCAACAGCCAGTACACCTTTAAATGGACTCGAAGCAATTGGGACGGTAGCAATGCAACGTCTATCGGCACCGGCACAACTTATACTCCGGTCGCTGAAGACAACGAAAAATTTATTACCGCTACTGTCGAATCTGCTGACCCTACGATTAACGGAATTCGACGCACTCTTTTCTGTTCTTCCATCCCGGTTGTTTATATTAATACAACTGACGGACAGGATATCAGAGACAAGGTAAACTACAAAACTGCAACTATGACCATTGCCACTAACGACAATAAATACCTTTCCACACAGTTATACGATGGTGATATTGAGATCCGCGGTCGTGGAAACGGTTCCTGGACTACCGGGCTTCAGAAAGGCAAATTGCCTTACAAAGTGAAACTCGCATCTAAGACCGATCTTTTTGGCATGGGTTCCAACAAGCATTGGGCACTCGTTCCAAACTGGTATGACAGTTCCCTTTCCCGTAACGTCTTTACAAACGGCCTGGCCAAAAGTATGGGTCTGGAAACTATGAACTCCGTTGACGTCGTTGTAATCTTCAACGGAAGATACGACGGTGTGTACCAATTCAGCGAGCAGGTTCGTCTCGGTAGCGAACGTCTTGATATCTACGACTGGGAAAGTGCTGCTGAAGATCTTGCCAAGGCTGTCATCAAAGCCGAAAACGCCAAAGGCGAAACTTATGTAGCGGCTGACCAGGATGAATTAGAGGAAAGCCTCGCTGAGAACCTTTCCTGGGCAAGCACCGGTACTTTCACCTGGGACGGTAAAAACTTTAACGTGTCTGATTATCCAAAAGTCGTACTTCCGGCAATTAACGGCGGCTTCCTCTGGGAAATCGATATGCGTTATGACGAAGTATCCAAATGGCGCTCCGTTGGCGACAAACCTTGTATGTTTAAATCTCCGGAGTTCGCCTATACGAATGAGGATATGATGAACTACTCACAAAACTACGTTCGGGCGTTTGAAACTGCCATTGATGCCGGAGATTTCACCACAGAATACACAGAAAACGGAGTGACCAAAAATGTTCACTATTCCGAGCTGTTTGATATTGACACACTCGCAGCCGACCTTTTACTGCAGGAAGTTATTCTTAACTGGGATGGTTTTAAGAACAGCGTATACTTCTATAAAGATGTCAACGGCATTGCCAAGATGGGACCTGCATGGGACTATGACTGGTCACTTAGCAACCGCGCTAACTCCGCAGGTTCGTTATCCAGAAACATCTGGCTATGGGCAGATGACAGACACATGGACGGATGGAATGGTAATGAACTAAACCATTCGGAACATTTCACCGACACCTGGTATGAACATCTGGTTCGCGATCCATACTTTGCAGCCAAGTTCTATGACGCCTATAAAGCAGCCCGCGCGAACTACCTGAAAACAGAAAACTACACCGCTTTCTTTGATGCACGTAAAGAATTGTTAGAAGACTCCGCAGCTACAAATTTCACAAAATACAATAACGGTTACGCTTTTGCCGATGACATTTCACACATCAAGAATTACCTGAGCGAACGTCTTTCTTTCCTTGGTAGCAATACAACCAGTCTTTCCACGCTGATTCAAAGCTGGGGAAAATACAAAGCAAGCAACAAACTGTCTGTATCTGCTGTCGATACCTCTGTAGAAGGAAAGGTATCTGCCACAGCTACGGTAACCGACAGCAACATTAAAAAAGTTGTCTTCCAGATTGACGGCAAAAAACTTGCGCCGGTAACGGTTACAAACAACGCGGCTACGGCAACATTCTCTACGGACCTTGTCGAAACAGACGGAAGCACAAACGTAGTTGAAGTGTATGCGTGCGACGAAAGTGGCAACTACATCGAAGAAAACGAAAATGTTGTTACCAATTACAAAGACTTTACATTATTTATCGCAGAGCCGGAGAAACCAACTTCTCTCACCGACGACTTGATTATCAATCAGGTGTATGGAAACGGTGACAAAACCGACCCTGCTGTATCACATAGCTTTGTAGAACTTTACAATCCAACCAATCAGACAAAATCTCTGAACGGTTATACGTTAAAATACGTAAGTGGTGACACAACTGCTACACTTACACTGGATGCAACCAAATCCATTCCGGCAAAAACATCTTATTTGATTCGTTGTAATGCATCTACGATTGCAACAGAGGGCTTTACTTTCAGATGCACCCTTGCAAATGCCGATCAGGAATGGGCACAGGTATTCAGCAATAAAAATCTGCAACTCACCTTGTATAAAGGGGAAGAAATTGCAGATCAGGTAGCCGTGGATGAAGAAACGATTGAAGGCACCGCACTTTCCGGTGCTCTATCCAAACAAAAGGCAATCGTACGTAAGGATTATCAAGACACGAATGATAATAGTGCAGACTTTATTTCTATTTCATATAAAGATTTGAAGGATGACGAAATAGCCAAGTATCGTCCTCGTTGCCTGAACGGTTCAACTGAACCTACCGTAAGTCCTCAACCTAGCACTTTGCCTAGTACGCAGCCAAGTGCTTCACCTACAACCCAACCAAGTGCTTCGCCTACTGTTAAACCTACCTCTGCACCTTCACCTACCGTAAAGCCTACCGTTACACCGGCACCGGCTAAGGTGACTGCACCTAAGAAGGTAACGGGACTTACAATCAAACGCGTAAAGAATAAAAAAGTTTATTTGAGAAAACTTTCCTGGAAGAAAGTAAGCGGTGCCAAAGGATACGAAATCTTCCGCGCTACTAAGAACAAAGCGAGTGCATTCAAGAAAATCAAGACGCAGACCTCTGTGAAATATACGGATAAGAAAGCAAAGAAGAAAACGGCATATTTCTATAAGGTGCGCGCATACAAACTGAATGGTAAAACAAAGGTTTATGGAGCATTTTCGAAGGTGACAAAGAAATAAAAGAAACAAAAAATCGGTTTTATGAACAGGTTTTTAAATTGATTGAGAGACTCTATCTTCCGCCTACGCGGAGGGTAGAGTCTCTTTTTTTGCAGGTAGCGCACTCGTATTGAATTATAGGTCTTTTTACCTATTTGCATGCATTTGTTTAAATATTTACTAACAGAAATGAATATTTTCTGTAGACAAATCATTTTTCTTATAGTACTCTGATGATAGATAAGTATCTTTTACGATAGGCTACTTATACTCTATGGAAAGGAGATGGATTTATGATTACTTCTACATATAATAATCTGATGACCGGCTATATGGCACCGGCTACATCCACGAATAATATTCATAAGCAGTCCGAACTTAAAACCATATATAAGTCGATTAAGAATCTGAGCAAGTCCTCTCCTCTCTACAAACTGGATTTGAGCGAAGACAATCAACGGTTCGCCCTGAACCTGAAAGACACCGCCATTTCCTATGCGAAAGAGTTGGAAGCCTATGATTTCTCCCAAGAAGGCAGTGTTAATTTCTTCGAACAGGCGACCGCGCAGAGCGAGGACCCGGAAGCTGTATTTGCCAACCTGACCAGTAGCGAATTCCAAAGCCTTCCTGAGAGCATTAACATTCAGATAAATTCACTGGCGTCTCCTCAGATTAACAGTGGAGAATTCGTCTCAGCATTATATAACGGTGGCCGAAGCGGTGGAACTTATAAGATTGGTTTGAAGATTGAAGATTCTACCTATAATATGACCTTCGAAGTTAAGCCGAGCGAATCCAACGAAAGCATATTAAACAACTTTGCCAATTTTATAAACCGGCAAAACTTAGATATTAAATCACGCGTGGTGCGCAGCGAGAACGGTAACTACATCAGCTTGGAGACGACTTCGCTTAGCACCGGAAGCCCGGATGAAGACACGAAAATATTCAGTTTCTCCGACTTAGGTTCTCCACCGGGAGAACCCGGACTCGTTTTCATGTTTGGCTTGGATAACACCACTCAGATGCCGACAAACGCACACTTCGTTTTGAATGGCGAAGAAAGGAGTACTCTTTCCAATGAGTTCATACTTAACGGCAATCTTGAGATTTCGCTCCAAAAGCCTACAGACAAGGAAGTCGCTATCAACTATATAGCCGATGGCGAGAGCATTCTTCCATATATCGAAGAATTTGTGAACGGTTACAATCGAATGTTGGATATCTCGCGAAGTTATCCTTCCACACAAGGTCTTGATAAAAAGCTTGCAAATGAACTAAAGAACAGTCTTTATAACAAGCGAAATGAAATGGAATCCGTCGGACTTTCCTTCGACGAGAACGATAAACTGGTATTAGATTCTTCCATCGCCTTACAGGCAATACAAGATGGAGATATGGAAAAACTCTTTGCTTCACCGGACAGTTTCACAAAGAGTCTCCAAACAAAACTTAATAGTATAATTATCAATCCTATGAACTACGTTGACAAAACCGTAGTTACATATCCAAATATAGCGAAGCCGGATATCCGGGCTTCCCAGCCTTACATAACATCTATGTACAGCGGAATGCTGTTTAACTCTTATTGCTAGTAGGCGCATCGTTTTTCTGAACAAATTCGGTTGGCGATGCTCCTACTATTTTTTTGAATATACGGCTAAAATAATTCGGATCATTGTATCCAACCATGTAACAGATTTCTTTCATGGAAACCTTTCCACTTCCAAGCAATTCTTTCGCCTTGTCGATTCGAAGCTTCGTCATCCACTCGATATACTTCATTCCAACCTCTTCTTTGAAAACCTTGCTGAAATACTGCGGACTTACGCCTACAAAGCTTGCCGTCTCCTCCAAAGACGTCTCGTGCATGTAATTGTTCTCCATAAAATGAAGTGCATTCTGAATCGTCTCAGACTTACGGTTAATTTTATTATCCTGAACCGTTCCGATAATCATCTGGAACCTGTTAATCGCCCATTTGTCGAGTTCCTCCATATCCAAATCTTTAATCTGGTTGTAGCAACTCATATAATCTATGTAGCTGGTTTCTTCATAACCACTGATATCTGCCTCGTGTGCGCACAACACCAGCAATTCAAACACTTTATTACGACGCACGTCATCGCGCAACGGATTAAGTACATCCAGCATCTCACCAAACGTCTCTACACACTCTGCACGTCCGAACTTGATATTCTTAAGGAGATTCTCCTCAATCTCGAGATAATTCTCAAATGGGATGCGAATCTCTTCCACGTCTTCAATACGTACGATGTTACGATTCTGACGGTAACGAAGGCTTCGGATTGCCTCCTCATAAGAAATATGAATCTGTGACAGCGGCTTGATGCTTCCGATACCTACTGCCGCATTTACCCCATAATTCTCTTTAAGCGCGGTAATAATATGCGCAGATAACTTAATGTCCTGCATGGACTTCTTCGTGTCCTTCTCGACAATATTGGCATTCATAACGTATACGAAAATACGCTTGAGCACCATATTACTAACAATACATCTATGACTTTCACTAACAATGTCTTTGATGTAGCGCACAAGGAGTTCATTCTCTTCCCTCACGGTTGCGCTTGCATCTACATCGTAGGATTCTATTTCAACATTCAAAATGTAACCGCTTTTTCCAAGGTTCAACAAAGAACGATAGCTGCTAAAGTCTTTATTGCCTCCTGTAATCAACGCCTGGTCCATAAAACTGTATCCAACATAGGTAAGTATTTCTTTGGCACGAGGGGACTGTTCTGCTGCCTTTATCATTCTCTGGTATTCTTTTTCATAATTATCAATGCTTCTGTGTACTGCGTCTACTAATAATCTTTCAGAGTACGGTTTGGTAACGTAGTCGTCTGCGCCATTCTTCATTGCAGCGCGCAGCAACTCAAAAATACTGTGTTCGGAAGACACAATAACTCGAATATCCGGCCAATCCTGTTTGATTCGACTGCATATCTGAATGCCATCAACTCCATTTACGTTGACAGCTGTAATAATCAGTATCGGTTCCAGTTCCTGCACTGCCTGCTTTAAATACTGGGCATCCGTCAAAACTGTTATGTTCGTATATTTTTCATTTTTCTCGATAATCTTCGCAGCTCTGTCTGCTGCTTCGATCTCATTATCCAATACAATAATCTGATACTTGGCCGTTCCCCTTCCCCGTTCTCTCATCAAAATACCTCCCTGTTCTCTGATAAAAAACTGCCATTTGTCGACACAAAAACACCTAAATATATTATATCTTAAAATTTTTGAAAATAAAATAATAAAAAATCAGAAATTTGCCAAACAAAACAAATTATGTTTTACTTAATATATATCGGAAAAAGAAAGGAATTTAATTAGGTTTTTATGTTAAATTATATAAAAAATGCTGTTTTCTTGTTCTTGCGAATTCTCGTGTATGCCGTAATAATCAGCTTTCTACTGCCTTTAAAATTTCACATGGTGAGTAAAAATTTTTTATTTCCGGTGTCGCTATTCCTCTCCTTTATAACAGTATTGATTGTACATTCCCTGTATCATCAGATTCATTTGTGGTGTATTCGACACATTTCTTTTCGAAAAATTAATCGGATGGAGGGGGAAGAATTTGAAGATTTTTTGATGGAATTGTTGGATGTGCCGGGATTTCGTGTAGAACTCACTCCAACTTCCAATGACTACGGAGCTGACCTGCTTCTTACCCACAAGGGCGAGACGATTGCCATACAGGCAAAGCGTTATAATAAGTCTATCGGCATTCATGCGGTACAGGAGGTGCTGGGCGCGGTTTCCTACTATGAGGCGATTCGCGGACTCGTCATCACAAACAGCAGCTTTACCCGTAACGCACAGAATCTGGCGGCAGAATCGGACGTAATTCTTTGGGATGGCGATGACCTTATAAATCTTATGGAACGACGTAAGATTGCTCCGCTGTTAAAACAACTGTTCCAATAAAGGTTCAACTTAAAAAAAGCCCCGACACACGCTCATTTGCGTAGCTGCCGGGGCTTTCCTTATGTTCTAATCTCTAAAATACAAGTCTCTGGAATATACTTTATCCAACACGTCTTCGATGTCTTTGTTGAAGCGGTTCGCGATGATGACGTCGCATGTCTTTTTGAATTCATCGAGATCGCGGATGACTCTACTGTTAAAGAATGTGTCCTCTTTCAAGGTCGGTTCGTAAACAACGACTTCCACACCTTTTGCTTTAATTCTCTTCATAACTCCCTGGATAGAAGACTGACGGAAGTTATCTGAATTTGCTTTCATGGTAAGTCGGTACACACCTACTATCTTTGGCTTACGATCCAAGATACGTTCTGCAATGAAATCTTTTCTTGTGCTGTTAGCGTCTACAATCGCTGCGATGATGTTATTTGGAACATCCGCATAATTGGCAAGTAACTGCTTTGTATCTTTTGGCAGGCAATATCCGCCGTATCCAAAGGAAGGATTGTTGTAGTGGGTACCGATACGTGGGTCCAGCCCAACTCCCTCGATAATTTTCTTCGTATCCAAACCACGAATCTCTGCATAGGTATCCAACTCATTAAAGTAAGATACGCGAAGCGCAAGATAGGTATTGGCAAATAATTTAACTGCCTCAGCCTCGGTAGAATCCATGAATAATACCGGGATATCTTCTTTGATAGCACCCTCTGCGAGTAATGCGGCAAAGCCATGAGCTGCTTTTTCCAGTTCATCATTTCCCATAACGGTTCCCACGATAATACGGGATGGGTACAGATTGTCATATAACGCACGGCCTTCTCTTAAGAATTCCGGCGAGAAAAGAATCTTGTCGGTGTTATAACGCTCACGCATTCTCTTGGTGTATCCAACCGGTACTGTAGATTTGACAATCATATACGCATTCGGATTGACTGCCATTACCTGTTCGATTACACTCTCTACGGAAGAAGTATCAAAGAAATTAATCTTTGGATCGTAGTTGGTCGGTGTGGAAATAATAACATATTCCGCATCTTTATAGGCACTTGCTCCATCTGTGGTCGCCTCCAGATCCAATTCCTTTGTCTCCAGATATTCTTCGATTTCTTTGTCTACCAATGGTGATTTTCTATCATTAATCATTGCAACTTTTTCAGGCAAAATATCAACTGCTTTTACCTGATGATTCTGAGAAAGCAGAATTGCGTTGGATAAACCAACATATCCTGTTCCTGCTACTGCTATTTTCATAATTGTCCTCCTTTTGCTACTACCCGGTTATGATTCCGGGTTCTGCTCTGCCACCTGTTACTTCCCGGTGGTCCAGTCTTCTCGACGGCTCTCTATCATGCGACGGTACATGCCTTCCAGATCATAGCGCGGTTTCCAGCCCAACGCCTGAAGTTTGGATGAGTTCAGATGCATTTTGACCGGTGGTGCATATCCATAGGTGTTGGATTCCGGTATATCATATACCACCTGAATTCTGCCGTCTGCAAGCTTATCCGCAACCATTGCTGCCATATCACGAATTGTACTGTGGGCTGCTTCATTGGATACATTATACGCCTGTCCCTTCTCACCTTTCAAGAGAAGTAACAGGATTCCGTTTACCACATCTGCGGTATAACAATAATTGCCCTCTGACTCACCTGTCGTGTGCATAACAATATCATTTCCATTCAATGCACTCTTGGCAAACTGAGCAAATACGCGGTTCTCTGTTACCGGTACTCCCGCACCAAAGGTCTGTGCCAGACGAGCGGTTACAACCGGAACCTCATATTCGCTTGCATATGCGGTACACATGCATTCACAAATTCTCTTGCCTTCCGGATAACAACTGCGGACGTTAAACAAATCCACAAATCCCAAATCGTCTTCCTTCATCTCGTGATGCGCAGCATCCGGTGAACCGTACACTTCCATAGACGAAACGTATACAACGCCTTTGCTCTTCTTTTCTTTTGCCAAATCCAATATTGCTTTGGTTCCAAACACTGCGGTTTCAATCGTCTCTACCGGCTGTGTCACCATCATCTTTGAAGCGGTAACACTTGCTGTATGAACGATATAATCTACATCATTTGGGATATCCAACCTGCCGGATAACAAATCCTTGTTCACAAATTCAAGTTCCGATCTCTGCGTCAGTTCACCAAATACATTCTTCGCTTTTTCCGTGCTTCGCACCATCGCTAAAATGCGCATGTCAAGTTCATTCGTACGGTTTGCGCAAAGCAGGGCGCGCACCAGCATAGAACCTACCAGTCCGGTTGCACCGGTGATTAAAAATGTTGCATTCCGAAACTCTTTCCAAGGAAATCCGCCTTTTGCAAGATTGTCCAAATCCTCTTGTAATACTTTATCTTTTCCGCCTTCTAATTCCATAGGATACCTCTGATATTTTCTTTTTATTTGCGGCGCCTGATGCGTGGCAAATGTTTGAATTTATTATTCTACTGTAACACTCTTTGCAAGGTTACGTGGTTTGTCTACATCCAGACCTTTGGCAACAGACACATAGTAGGACAAAAACTGCAATGGAATCACTGCAAGACTTGCCGCAAAATGTTCATCGGTCTTTGGAATATATGTAACGAACTCTGCAGAGTCCTCCATATTGTAGTTACCATAGGTGGTAACGCCTGCCAGGTATGCTCCACGACTCTTACACTCTACCATATTGCTGATTGTTTTCTCGTATAACTCTTTCTGTGTCAGTACACCGATTACCAGTGTTCCTTCTTCAATCAAACTGATGGTTCCGTGTTTTAATTCGCCGGCTGCATATGCCTCTGAGTGAATGTAGCTGATTTCTTTGAGTTTGAGACTTCCCTCTAAGGAAATTGCATAGTCGATTCCTCTACCTACAAAGAATACGTCTCTTGTATTTACCTGTTTGGACGCAAACCACTGGATGCGTTCCTTATCTTCTATAATCTTTGAAATTTTGTCCGGAAGCTTCTGCATTTCTGCAATAAGCGCTGTATACTTCTCTTCCTCAATCTGTCCTCTGACAAGTGCAAACTGAATTGCAAGACAGTATGCTGCAATCAACTGTGTGCTGTATGCTTTGGTGGTGGCAACCGCAATTTCCGGACCTGCCAGGGTATAGAATACGCTGTCCGCTTCTCTTGCAATGGAGGAGCCAACGACATTTACAATACCCATAGTCTTAATGCCCTGTGCTTTTGCTTCTCTAAGGGCAGCCAGTGAATCCGCTGTCTCTCCGGACTGGCTGATTACGATAACCAGCGCCTTTGGATTCAGAATCGGGTTACGATAACGGAATTCGGATGCCAGTTCTACTCGAACCGGAATACGCGCAATATCTTCAATTACATACTGTGCCACCATTCCAACATGCCATGCGGAGCCACAGGCAACGATATTAATCGCTTCAATGTCTTTGATTTCATCTTCAGAAAGTCCTACTTCAGACAAATCGATTCTTCCATCTTTTACGACAGAAGCGATGGTGTCTGCAACTGCTTTTGGCTGTTCATGTATTTCTTTCATCATGAAATGCTCGTAGCCGGCTTTTTCTGCTGCCTCTGCATCCCATTCGATTGTCTTACATTCTTTCTGAATCTCATCTCCATCCAGGTTGTAGAAAGTGATTTCTCCGGCACGAAGACGTCCCAATTCCATATTTCCAATGTAATATACATTACGGGAATATTTTAAAATTGCCGGTACGTCTGATGCCAAATAAGATGCGCCTTCCTCTACTGCAAGAATCATAGGACTATCTTTACGCGCAACGTAAATTTCTTCCGCATAATCCTTGAACAATACTGCTAACGCATATGAACCACGGATACGAATCATTGCATGGTTAATCGCATCTACCGGTGTGTGCTCATATTTTTTATAGTAATAATCAATTAATTTGACAGCTACTTCCGTATCGGTATCTGAATAGAACTCATAACCCTTTTTGGTGAGTTTATCCTTTAATTCCTGATAGTTTTCGATGATACCATTGTGTACGGCAACTACATTTCCATCATCACTGCAGTGAGGATGTGAATTGGTTTCGGATGGTTCCCCGTGAGTTGCCCATCTGGTATGTCCGATACCGCAATTACCAATCATCGCTTCTCCGTCATTCGTCTTTTCTGCAAGACCAATCAGCTTGCCTTTTGCCTTTACTATTTCAACTGCGTGGTCTCCATCTCTTACTGCCAAACCGGCAGAATCGTATCCACGATACTCTAACTTCGCCAGTCCCTCCAACAAGATTGGCGCTGCCTGTTTATCTCCAATGTATCCAACTATTCCACACATAATAATCCTCCTGTTTTGATATCCTCTCTGTTTTATCTTCTTTTGCATTATTAGGTCACTATGCATTAGTATAACATCTTTTGAGGGAGAATGCGACATTTTCTTTTGAAGGCATCTGATCTACGCAGACTCAGCTTGATATCATCTGTATATTTTGTGAGGCCGTTTGCACTTAGTTTGCATCTGGTCTACGCAGACTCAGTTTGATATCGTCTGTATATTTTGTGAGGCCGTTCGCACTTAGTTTGCATCTGATCTACGCAGACCAAGCCTGGTAACAGCAATATATTTTGCGAGGCCGTTCGCACTTAATTGCATACACAGCTGTACTAAGACAGCAAAAAACGCTGTCTAAGTGCAGGTGTATGCAAATATCCTCCGCAAAATATATTGCTATTACCTGCTTATGTCTGCTCCATTACTGATGCCTTGAATTGTATGCAAATATCTCCGTTTTGAAACACTATCGTGGCGCCGCTTTCTGCTTTGCTTGTGATGCTTTGAACTTCTGCAAACGGTCTCACAAAACATACTGATGTTATCTACTGGCGTCTGCTTCGCCTGTGATGCTTTGAACTTCTGCAAACAGTCTCGCAAAATATACTGATGTTATCCGCTGGCGTCTGCTTCGCTTGTGATGCCTTGAACTTCTGCAAACGGTCTCGCAAAATATACTGATGTTATCCGCTGGCGTCTGGACCGGATCAGCTGATGTGTGATCCCGC
>JAILQS010000008.1 GCA_024698865.1 Lachnospiraceae bacterium
ATGACAAACTATACTCAGTCGGGGTACAAGCTCCGACTGAGTTAAACGCTCCGCGAGGATGCGCACGGATTCGGACAGGAATTTGTCTGCTGAAGCAGACCCGAATCCGGCGCGCAAGACTCGCGAGCGAGTCTTGACAAATGGAAAATCCGGTGGAATTTCCTATTATACAAAAAACTACCATAATAACCGCGATTATTATGGTAATAAGTGTTCCAAATCTTCAATTAGCTGTGTATATACTTTCTTGAATTCCGGCATCTTCTCTCTGGCTGCCTCTATGTCCCCGTTTCGTAAATCCTCAACTAATGGACAAACCTCTTTGGATAAACTCTGTAAAGACAGATTACCACAAACACCCTTTAATGTGTGTGCTGCGTGAAATGCACCTTCTACATCATCACAATCCATTGACGAAACCAGCGTCGTATAATTCTCATCCTTAAGAAACTGTTTCAAAAAATGGAAAATCAGCGTTTCATTTCCCATAATCCGGTTGTTCAGCTCCTCTACATTGACACCGGCACGAATCAGTCCTTCCTTTATACTCTCTTCCATGTAAACCTCCGTTCAACTCTAGCGTAACTTTTACAAATTCATTATACGATAGAAAAATCGAGATTTCAACAAAATAGATTTTGTTTACATTTTAAAGAAAATGATTTACACTAAAACTGACTATAACAACAGTATCGTTTTCAACAAAAGCAGTGAGGTCAGATTATTATGTTAACCTATGATATTTCAAAAAAAGAAAATGAACCACTCTACGAGTTTTTGTATCATCAAATCAAACAGGATATTTTAAAGGGTATACTGAAGGCAGATGAAAAGCTGCCCTCTAAGCGAACCTTTGCCAAGCAGTTAAGTGTAAGTGTTATTACCATTGAAAATACTTATGCACAATTGCAGACCGAAGGCTATATTTATTCCAAACCCAAAAGTGGATTTTTTGTAAGTCCCTTGGATACTTCCAATCTGCAGTTTTCAAACTCCTTAGCAAAAGCCTCCAATCAGAAAAAACCTTTTTTGTCTGACACGGATTTCAAAGAACATAGTGATGCAAATACCCAAAAGGTCAATGCACTGATTGCCGATTTTTCCAATAACTCAACCGTATCGGATAATTTTCCGTTCTCCATCTGGGCGAAACTTTCCAGGGAAACAATGCTTGATTTACAGGATTTATTGATGGAAAAATCCCCTTCGCAGGGTATTTTTGAACTGCGCAATGCCATTGCGGACTATCTGAGACAATTTCGGGGAATGCAGGTCGATTCCAGCCAAATCATAATCGGTGCCGGGACGGAGTACTTATACAGCCTCCTCTTACAGCTTCTTGGCTTGGACAAAACCTACGCTGTAGAAGATCCGGGCTATAGCAAAATTGCGCGTATTTACCATGCACACCGGGTGACCACAAAACACATTCCGCTCGACAAAAACGGACTAAATACCCAGGCATTAGAGGACTCAAATGCTCAGGTCGTTCACATTTCACCTTCGCATCATTTTCCTACCGGAATCATCACCCCTATCCGCCGACGTCTGGAACTGTTAGATTGGGCTTCACAAAAGAAAGACCGCTACATCATAGAGGACGAGTACGACAGCGAATTTCGACTAAGTGGCAAACCAATTCCGACCCTGCAAAGTATTGATACGCGAAACCGTGTTATTTATATGAATACATTTTCCAAGAGTCTGACACACACGATCCGTATCAGTTATATGGTACTGCCCAAGCCACTGATGGAACTATATAAGAAAAACTTTAGTTTTTACTCATGCACCGTGTCCAACTTTGAACAATACACGCTCGCACGTTTTATTACCATGGGCTATTTTGAAAAACACATCAATCGCATGCGTAATCAGTATCGAAATACGCGAAATGCCCTGCTCAGATATATAAAAGAAAACTCCCCGGTACCAATCGAGATTACCGAGGAGCATGCGGGACTGCATTTTCTGCTGAAAGTCAACGCAACGATTACCGATGAAGAACTGACAAAGCGTGCGTTGGAAAATGGAGTCGCCATTACCTGTTTGAGCCGCTTCTACGCCAATCCGAAAGAAGCACCGGCTCATATTATTATCATTAACTATTCCGGTTTAAAACCGGATGATGTACCGGATGCGTTAGACGCGCTGTTTCGCTGCCTGTAGGGGTTCCTCTGCCAACAATGCCTAGAAACCGTAGTAGAAAAACAGACTAATCCCATACACTATAAAAGAAGCCACCCAGGCAATTGCACATTGTCCAAAAGCTACTGCAACCGCCCATCTGGAGCCAAGTTCCCTTTTGATAGAAGCAACTGCTGCCACACACGGCGTATAAAGCAGACAGAATACCAGCAAAGAGGCAGCTCCCGGTACGCTCAGCACTTCTAACATTTTTGTCGTGGAATCCATCAATACCGAAACGGTGGATACCACGCTTTCTTTTGCAAGGAAACCGGTAATTAGCGCTGTACAGATGCGCCAGTCCCCAAATCCAACCGGTCTGAATACCGGTGCCAGAATACCTGCCAGACTTGCAAGGATGCTGTCTTGCGAACTGTCTACTACATTAAAACGGATGTCGAATTTCTGCAGGAACCAGATGATAATGGTTGCAATAAAAATGACCGTAAATGCGCGTTGCAGAAAGTCCTTTGCCTTATCCCATAAAAGCATAATGACATTTTTGGCTCCCGGCATACGATAACTTGGAAGTTCCATTACAAACGGAACCGGCTTTCCTTTGAAAAATACCTTACGCGTAATAAACGCCGTCAGAATTCCCATAAGAATTCCAAAGAAATAAAGCGCTATCATCACAAGTGCACTGTAATTCGGGAAAAACGCTGCAGCAAAGAATGCATAAATCGGCAATTTTGCAGAGCAGCTCATAAACGGCGTAAGAAGGATGGTCATTTTTCTATCCTGTTCTGAAGTCAGCGTCCGGCACGCCATTACACCGGGCACTGTACATCCAAATCCTATCAAAAGAGGTACAATACTTCGTCCGGACAAGCCAATTTTACGTAAAAACTTATCCATCACAAAGGCGACTCTTGCCATATATCCACTGTCTTCCAGCATAGACAGAAAGAAAAACAGCGTCACGATAATCGGAAGAAAACTCAATACGCTTCCGACTCCGCTAAAGATTCCGTCAATGATAAGAGAGCGAAGCACTTCGTTGACATTGGCTGTCACAAGTAAATGATTCACAGCGTCTGTCAACACACCGATTCCAAGGTCCAAAAGGTCGGACAAAACGGCACCAATCACCTGAAATGTCAACCAGAATACCATCGCCATAATACCGATAAATGCAGGTATTGCAGTATATTTTCCCGTAAGAATCCTGTCTATTTTGCGGCTGCGCACCTGCTCTTTGCTCTCTTCCGGTCTCACTACCGTATCCTCGCAAATTCGCCGGATGAAGCTAAAACGCATATCCGCAATTGCTGCCGCCCGATCAAGTCCGCGTTCATCCTCCATCTGTAAAATAATATGCTCCAACATATCCTCTTCATTCTTGCTTAATTTGAGTGCCTTACGTACGATTTCGTCACCCTCTGCCAGTTTGCTGGCAGCAAAACGAAGCGGGATTCCTTCATTTTTGGCATGGTCTTCAATCAGCGACATAATCCCGTGAATACATCTGTGCACCGCGCTTCCATCGTCATCTGCACTGCAAAAGTCAACGCGTGCCGGCTTTTCCTGATACCTTGCAACATGTATCGCATGATCGACAAGTTCATTGATTCCTTCATTTTTGGCTGCTGAAATCGGCACTACCGGTACGCCCAGTCGCTCCTCCATTTCATTAATCAACACGGAACCACCATTTTCTCTTACCTCATCCATCATATTGAGTGCAATTACCATTGGCACATCCAACTCCATCAACTGCATGCTCAGATAAAGATTGCGCTCTATATTAGACGCATCCACGATATTAATAATTCCCTTTGGCTTGGATTCCAACAGAAATCCACGCGTTACCAACTCTTCATTACTATACGGAGACATTGAATAGATACCCGGCAAATCCGTGATTTGCGTTTTGGCATAGCCTTTGATAGCACCGTCTTTTCGGTCAACGGTAACCCCCGGGAAATTACCGACGTGCTGATTGGAACCGGTCAGCCGGTTAAACAACGTCGTCTTTCCGCTATTCTGATTCCCTGCCAGAGCAAACGTAAGAATTGTCTCCTCCGGTAATGGATTCTCCGTTTCTTTGCTGTGGTATTTGCCACCTTCTCCAAGTCCGGGATGATGTTTGGATTTGCCACGCACCGTTTTTCTCTTCTCTGCGTTTTCCGTCTGCTTCTTTTCTATCGGACGAATCTCAATTTTCTCAGCGTCAGCCACACGAATTGAAAACTCATACCCATGAATTCTAAGCTCCATAGGGTCACCCATCGGCGCATATTTAACAAGCGTTACCTCACCTCCCGGAATCAGTCCCATATCCAGAAGATGCTGTCGCAACGCCCCTTTTCCCCCAACGGAAATAATTCTTGCACTTTCCCCTATCTGCAATTCTTTTAAATTCATAGACACCTCACACAACCATTTCTTTTATCTCTAATAAGTATTTATT
>JAILQS010000010.1 GCA_024698865.1 Lachnospiraceae bacterium
ATTCCTGTCCGAATCCGTGCGCATCCTCGCGGAGCGTTTAACTCAGTCGGAGCTTGTACCCCGACTGAGTATAGTTTGTCATAACCCCCACCTACGCTAACGCTTAGAGGTGGGGGATTTCTCCGACTGAGTTAAATCATCATTTATCTGTACTACATTTCTTCTAATTCCTGTAACCAAAGCGTCGCGCACGCGTCACTTGGCATTCTAAAATCGCCTCTAGGAGAAAGTGTTACACTTCCAACCTTCGGTCCATCCGGAAGGCAGGAACGTTTGAACTGTTGTGAGAAGAAGCGGTAATAGAACGTTCTCAGCCATTTGTGAATCGTGTCTTTATCATATTTCTTCCCAAATGCCTCCTGTGCAAGTCGGAAAATTTTCTTTGGATGGTACCCAAAACGCATCACATAATACAGGAAGAAATCATGCAATTCATATGGTCCAACCAAATCCTCGGTCTTTTGCGAAATCTCGCCATCCTCCGGCGGAAGCAGTTCCGGGCTGACCGGAGTATCCAGAACGTCTGCCAGTATATCCCTTAACTGCGCAGATTCTGCATTTTCCATGTAGTAGGAAACCAGATATCGCACAAGCGTCTTTGGCACCGAAGCGTTAACTCCGTACATAGACATATGATCTCCATTGTACGTTGCCCAGCCTAGTGCAAGCTCAGACAAGTCTCCGGTTCCAATTACCATGCCGCGATATTCATTGGCAAGATCCATCAAAACCTGCGTTCTTTCACGCGCCTGCCCATTCTCGTAGGTAACGTCGTGGTTAGTTAAATCGTGATTTATATCCGTAAAATGTACGCTTACTGCCTTACGTATCGGTATTTCTAATAAAGTTGCTCCAATCTGTTTCGACAAAGCAATCGCATTCTGGTATGTGCGGTCGGTGGTACCAAAACAAGGCATCGTAACTGCTATTATATCCTTGCGTTCCTTGCCTGCAAGGTCAAACGCTCTTGCAGTAACCAAAAGTGCCAATGTGGAATCTAAGCCTCCGGAAATACCAATCACTGCCGTTTTCGCATTGGTATGCTCCAAACGCTTCTTAAGCCCCATTGACTGGATGGAGAAAATCTCGAAGCATCGTTTGTCCCGCTCATCCTTTCCAGATGGAACAAACGGTGTAGCGTCAAATTTACGGGTCAGTTTACATTTGTTTAATTTCCAGGAGAAAAGAACATTTTCATACTCTGCAGCTTCCGGATCTCCACATTGAAACGTTGTGATTCTTCTTCTTTCACTTATGAGACGTTCCAGGTCAATCTCCGTAACCGCCATTTCATTTTCAAATCGTTGGGCTTCTGCAAGAATCTGTCCATTCTCCGCAATGAGATTATGCGCCGAGAATACCAGATCCGTCGTGGACTCACCTTCACCGGCATCCGCATATATATACGCAGCAATCAGTCGCGCAGAGTGACTCTTTACAAGTTCTTTACGGTACATGTCCTTGCCTGTATTCTCGTCGCTTGCCGACAGATTACAGATAACCGTAGCCCCCGCCACTGCATGGTTGCTTGAAGGCGGATTCACTACCCATAAGTCCTCACAGATTTCTGCCGCCATAATGAACTCCGGAAGTTCTTCACACTGGAATACCAGTTTCGTTCCAAATGGAATATCCTCGTATTCTTCGTCTTGCGCCAACCCGTTATAATAGATGGTTTCATCATTTCCGGGATTAAAATGCCTAGCTTCATAGAACTCGGAGTAGGCCGGAATATTCTTCTTTGGAATAATTCCAAGAATCTCTCCTTCGTGGAAAACCACGGCAGTATTATATAACTTGCCCTGTACCATAAGCGGAGCGCCTACCAGAAACAAAACATTGGTATCCTGCGTTTCTTCAGCAATTCTTCGTAATTGTTTCTTCGCCCCGTCCAAAAGCGGTTGTTGCAAAAATAAATCTCCGCAAGTATAGCCTGTCAGACATAACTCCGGAAATACAACTAATCTGATTTTCTGTGCATAGCATTTTTCAACAATACGGATAATTTGATCTGCGTTATGCTCGCAATCTGCTACTCTGATGGTAGGTGTTGCCGCACAAACTTTTAAAAATTTGTCTTTCATAATACTTCTCACTCTCATTTAGTCAAAAATAAGGGGTTGCACGCAACCCCTTTTATCCTGTGTATATCCCAAAATGCCGAGTCCTGGACTTTGACTCCTAGCCCTGGCTAGGTGGGTAACCTCACATAAGCTTCTGCCTTCCATTCCAAGACGGCCTGACATCCACTTAACATATATTGGAATCCCTTTTAAAGTGATGTAGGTTCAAAATACCAAGATGATCGAACATTCTAGGAATCACTTTCTAGTTAGATTATATCATTACAATATACGTCTGACAAGTAGAAAGCCACTTGATATTTAGCATTTTGTTGCTATCTTTTTTTTGTTTTGCCTTACATCTTTCCTTAAAATAATTCAGATAACATTTATTTTTTTATTTTCTTTCCTTTGACGATCACCGTACATGCGGCTTTCTTGCCGTTCTTGAGTTTGGCGTATACCTTCGCCCTTCCCTCTTTGATTCCGCAAATGCAACCATGACTGTTAATCGTAACAACACCGTTGTTGGAACTTTCAAAGGTAGGCTTTTCCACAGAAGTACCCGGTTTTATAACATAACGAAGTACTTTCTTTTGCTTTTGCGTGATTGTTACGGACTTCTTGACAAACTTTACGCAGTAAGCCATAGGTCCGTTTTTTTTCTTAGGATTCGTTTGAACTTTCGAAGATACCTTGAATTCTTTCTTGGTAGCTCCTTTTTTTGCACCAGCTTTCGCATCGTCTGTTTGATTGTCTGCTTTCTGATTCACAACCAGATAGTTATCCAGCGACTTCTTAAGAGCAGCCTTCTTCACCTTCTCCTTGAAATGAAGTGGCATCGAAAACTCATTTACTTCCGGCGCATCCGTTGGTTCCACATTCTCCTCTTGTTTGGTTGCCTGTGCTTCCATTTGCTCTGCCCCGTTCTCCTCTGCCACCTCTTCATTGGCAGCAAACGCAGGTCTTGCGCTACTCAAAGCAAAAAACATAATTCCGACCAGCAACAACAGTCGGTATACTCTTCTATTGGTAAACCTCATTAATGAATTCATATGCGTCTCCTTACATCATTTCCTCTAGGCAATATATTATCTCCCTTGTTTGTCATTGTCGTGTCGAATCCCAATCAAATTAGATACATTTTAAATATGAAAAATGGTAATTTCTTATTCTTGTATCTTTCCCTTTTTTCCTGTAATATAAAAGGTAGAAACACGACACACTTTTACCAATATGAACCCCTACAATATGGTGGAGATAAATTTAAAACAAAAGAAAGGATAAGCATTTTAAATATATGCAAGGTAGAGAAATGTCATATATAATTATCGCAGACGACAACAAAGATATTACAGATATTTTAGCTATTTATGTTCAAAAAGAAGGATACACACCTATCATCGCAAGAGACGGTGAAGAAACGCTCAAAAAATTCAGCGAATATCAGCCGGTAGCTATTTTGTTAGATATTATGATGCCTAAGATTGACGGCTTAGAGGTTTGCAAACAATTAAGAGCAATTTCTACTGTTCCTATCATTTTAATAACTGCTCGTGGTGACGACAGTGATTGCATCGCAGGTTTGGACTACGGCGCTGATGATTACATCGTGAAACCTTTCAGCCCAAGTCAGGTAATGGCAAGACTGCGTGCCGTTCTTCGTCGAATCGACAAATCTCTGGTAGAGTCTGAAAATGTGATTCACATCGACAACCTTACCATTAACCTGGAAGAGTATTCACTTAGAATTGACAACACTTACATTTCACTTTCCAAGAAAGAAATCGAAACCATGTGGGCGTTTGCTCATAACATAAATAAAGTATTTACCAGAGATAATCTTCTTAACAGTCTTTGGGGTTACGACTACTACGGCGACAGTCGTACCGTCGACTCACATATTAAGAGGCTTCGTTCCAAAATTGATAAAGTAGATCATCCAAACTGGTCAATCAAGACAATTTGGGGCGTAGGTTACAAACTTGAAATGTTAACTTTCCAATAAAATATAACCATAAAATGTGTCCGAAAGGGCACATTTTATTCGTTATTCACGGATTACCATAAGTGTTAGAAATAGAAAGATAACGGAGAGAACAACAATGACTTCTAATAACAAACCACATAAACATGCCAGGCTGTTTCATGGCGCAAACTACAGTACATTCATTCAATTATTCTTTTCTTTTAGTGCGATACTAACGATACTTGGCATATTAATCGGTTTCATTTCCATTCGCTTTTACGAAAGAAACTCTATGAGCAATTACCAGAAAAGTCTTATTTCCCGTGCAAACAGTTATGCAGAAAATCTATCCACCTATATCGAAAATGAGGATTTGGATGGCTATCTGGAATACACGCTACCATTTGAAGAGTTTTTATTAGCGGAGAATATCGACCCCCTGGTGATCTCAAATCCAAATGCAGATTCACCATTACATGATGATTATACAAATATTCCTTCCTCCTCTCTGGATGAGAATAAACACTTTAACGCACTTGCCAAACAAGCATTTCAAGGGAACTCCGATTGTAACGTAAGTTATGATGCCATTTACGAAAAGAATATCATCCGCGCTGCAGTTCCTATTGTCTTATCCGACAACTCCATTCCGGGCGCGGTCATCTTTAATGCCTATAAAGAAAATGTAATTGATAATAACAGCGATAACAAAAAAATTATTATTACAAGTATTATACTGGCTTTATTATTAGCCTTATTTCCTTCCTACGCTTTGTCCCACTGGTTTTCAAAGCCGGTTCGCACGATGCGCAACACAACAAGAAAGATGATTGGCGGCGATTATTCCGTAAAAACAGGTATTCATCGAGACGACGAGTTGGGCGAACTTGCGCGTTCCATCGATACACTCGCAGGAAAGCTTTCTGAAACCGAAGAAGAACGTAAGCATCTTGAACAGATGCGTTTGGACTTCTTTGCCAATGTATCACACGAACTGCGCACCCCGATTACCGTAGTGCGCGGATATACAGAAACACTTGCCGACGGCATTGTAACCGATCCCGAAACCATTCAGACTTACTACAACCGACTGCTCTCGGAGTGTATCACGATTGAACGACTGGTTAGTGATTTATCAACCTTATCCAAGATGCAAAATCCCGAGTTTAATATTACAAAAGAAGAATTGGATCTGGTTTCCCTCTTCCATGATCTTTGCAAAAATGTGAAAGTTCTTTGTGAAGAGAAAAAATTAAATCTTGTTTTTAATACAAACGATTCTCTGGTGTTGTTTGTGGGCGACTACGATCGCATTCGCCAGATGTTCCTGATTATTCTCGATAACGCAATCAAGTTTTCCAAAGAAAACTCCAAAATCGAGATTAATCTGATACACAATACATCTGCCGATGCACAATATCCGATTGAAGTAACTATTCGCGACTATGGAATCGGCATTTCCAAAGAAGAAATACCGTTTATTTTTGAAAAGTTCTACAAATCAAAATTAAGACCGAATGCCAAGGGCACCGGTCTGGGACTTATGATTGCCAAACAGATTGCATTCCGACACAATGCAACCATTGATGTGGAAAGCGTGTTAGATGAAGGGACCATATTTACTTTCCACTTCCATAAGAATTAGTTTTTTCAACTGCTTTCTGGCTCTTTGCATTCTCTTGCGAAGAGTCGGATAGCTGATATTCTCTGACATCGCCATTTCTTTTTCTGAATACCCCCAAAGATATCTTGCACGCAACAACCACTTGTCATCCTCTCTTAATTGTTCAAAACACACTTCTACCAGACTTGTTGTATCTATCATTACTTCTTTTTTTTGATACTTTCCCAACCGCCTTTTGCTGCTGATTGGTACTTCCTTTTGTGTGGTACGTTGTCTTGAGGTCGCTCGTTCCTTTGTTCGTTTGGATAAATAATCGATGGAATCCCTTGCCAGAAGACCTTCCATACGCTTCTCATCCTTTAGTAAATCCACAAAAATATCCTGTACGACATCTTCTGCCAGCATATCATCCCCTAAAACCCCATTCGCAATCGCATGTAAATGTTCTTTGCTTTCTTCATACAAATAGTGTATTTCCCTCTCGTGTTCCACGTAACGACTCCTTTTCTCTAGGTACAATGTCCTATGTTATTTTCTCTATTTTACCAATATCCCTTGTATTTGTCATTTTATGCCACGAAATGTTTCTTTATCCCTTTCTACTTTTTATTGTTGTATTTTTTGCAGGGTTCATATATAATATGGATTTAGTGTGCATTTTTCGCATTCGTACGAAACTGTTATATCGGAAGCAAGAATCAGGCGGATATCTTACGTTATGAACGCTTCCGTACCTATTATAGAATGGAGGATTTAAATGGAATCCATAAACTTTGAGCAATTAAACCTTAATCCCAGGATTTTACGTGCCGTAAAAGAAATGGGCTTTGAAGAACCTTCGCCAATTCAGGCAAAAGCCATTCCCTTTGTAATGGAGGGGAAAGATATTATCGGACAGGCACAGACCGGAACCGGCAAAACAGCAGCCTTTGGCATTCCCGTACTGGAGCGCATCGACCCTTCAGACAAACATCTACAGGCTCTGATTCTCTGCCCGACCAGGGAATTGGCTATTCAGGTGGCCGATGAAATTCGTTCCCTTGCCAAATTTATGCATGGGATCAAAGTTCTCCCGGTATACGGAGGACAAAATATCGTGAATCAGATTCGTTCTCTGAAATCCCACGTTCAAATTGTTGTCGGAACGCCGGGACGTGTCATGGACCATATGCGCCGACACACACTCAAGTTTGAGCATCTGAAAATGATGATTCTGGATGAAGCGGACGAAATGCTGGATATGGGATTTCGTGATGACATCGAGAGTATACTGGAACAGACTCCGGAAGAAAGACAGACCGTCTTATTCTCTGCAACAATGCCGGGACCGATTCGCCAGATTGCCCGTCGTTACCAGAATAATGCCACAACCGTTCGCGTAATCAAAAAAGAACTTACGGTTCCAAAGATTTCTCAGTATTATTACGAAGTAAAAGAACGTAACAAAACAGAGGTTTTAACGCGTCTTTTGGATATGTACGCACCAAAGCTCTCTCTTGTTTTTTGCAATACCAAAAAGGGCGTTGACCGTTTGATTGGTGATTTGAAAGGACGTGGCTATTTTGCAGACGGTATTCATGGCGATATGAACCAAGCACAGCGTGACCGCGTAATGAACCGCTTCCGAAATGGCAGAATTGATATTTTAGTTGCAACGGATGTTGCTGCCCGTGGAATTGACGTAGATGACGTCGAAGCAGTGTTTAATTACGATTTACCACAGGATATTGAATATTATGTACACCGTATCGGCCGAACGGGCCGTGCCGGACGAGAAGGTCGTTCCTTCACTTTTATCGTAGGAAAAGAAATCTACAAACTCAAAGAGATTGAGCGTCATTGCAAAACAAGAGTGAAACGCCGCAAAGTTCCTTCTATTGACGACATTGAATCCATACTTGCAGATAAAACCCTGGATCAGGTGGCTGATACGATTCGTCAGACAGATTTGTCTCATTACATTTCCATTCTGGAAAAGAAACTGGAGGACGAGGAATACACCTCACTCGACATTGCTGCTGCGCTTTTGAAAATGACAGTAAAGCCTATGGAACGGGATGATGTGGAAGATATTCCGGAAAAAATGTATGACACCACCTTTGCAAACACCGGAGCAAAAGACCGGGGTATGGCAAGACTATTTATTAACATCGGCAAGAAACAAAAAGTACGTCCGGGCGATATTCTCGGTGCGATTGCCGGTGAAACCAACCTTCCGGGTAAGCTTGTCGGAAGCATTGATATGTTCGACAAATTTACATTCGTCGAAGTCCCAATGGAGCACGCCAAAAATGTAATTCAAGCTATGAAAAATGCGAATATCAAAGGGAAATCCATCCACATTGAACCTGCAAATGCAAACTAATGGATTCCCCGATTATCACTCCAAAATAATAACATAATGGTTGAATTATAAAGAAAAAAAACTGCAATTGCAGTTTTTTTTTGCAATTGCAGCTCTTTATTTTATGATGGTGTGTACTTGTACATATTGGATGCAGCAAATTTGGCTGCTACCGATTTCTTCTTGCAATAAATTTTCATTTTCTTATTGCACTGATAAAACGCACTATAATGAATAGAAGAAATACTCTTTGGCAGAGTCACTTTTACTAACTTTTTACATCTGTAAAAAGCATTTTCTCCGATGTTCTTAGTACCATTCTTTACAACGACTTTTTTCAATCCCATACATTCCGAAAATGCGCCCATTCCGATGGTAATAACACTTCCCGGGATGGTAATCTGTTTCATTTTGGAACAATTATGGAACGCATTATCCTCAATTTCAATGACAGACTGCGGAATTGTGAATTTCGTTGCTTTCTTATTATTCATAAGCGATTCTCTACCAATATTACGAACGCCGTCCGGAATCACAACACTTGTTTTGGAGCCGGTATATTTTTCGAGCGTTCCATTGATGATGAGGAAACCATTTTCATCCGGTTTAAAGCTCTTATAGTAAGGCGTTCCTTTCAATGCACCACCGCTGACAAAAACCTGTTCATTGGCAAAGTTCATCTCTCTAAGTTTAGAGCAGGAAACAAATGCATCTGTGCCGATTCTATTGAATGACGCCGGCAAATCAACGCGCTCGAGCTTCTTGCAAGCGTAAAAGCTTTCTTTTCCGATCCATTTGAGATTACCCTCAAAAGTGATGGACTTGATTTTCTTGTTCTTATAGAACACGCGGTCAGCAATAGAAGTTACTGTGGCAGGCACGACAACATCGCCACCCTTGCCATTGTATGCCAAAAGACAACCATTGTTGACTACAAACTCGGCTTTTTTGTTGTTCTTAAGCCATTTTGTACCTTTTAAGATATCAATTCCTACGCTGGTTACTCCGGAATTTAATTTGATTTTTGCAAGTTTTGGACATGCAGCAAATGCACTTTCATCAATTGTAGTTACACCGCTTCCGATAACAATTTCTTTGAGATTCGGGCAATCGTAAAAAGCTCTCTGATTGATTTTCTTAACGGTCTTTGGAATTACAATCTTTTTGACCTTTTTATTCCCTGAGAATGCTTCGAATCCAATCTCTTTTACCTTAGTCGGTATCTTAACCGTAGAACTGCCGCCCCTGTAGTCTCGCAACAAACCGTCTGTTATAACGAATTTGGCCTTCAAACGATACGCTGCATCCGCTTTTGTATTTGGAATAGCGACCAATCCAATCACTAACAATAATGCAATTAATGTTCTAAAAATTCTTTTTTTCATTATGAACCCCCAACTTTACCTTTTTCAACTATTCTACCACAATAGAATACGCTTGTTAAGTTATTTTTCATATAAAACAACGTGCGTTGGGATTCCACCAATGTGATATGTCGTAGTTTCGCCTTCTACAAGCGGTTTCAGGTATTCAATCATCTTCTCTGTAACATCATTTCCTTCTTCATTAATGTAGTCTGAAGGAACTGTTTTTTCTTCATTTGCAACCAGATTTACATCGACAGATGAGAATTTGATTTCGTATGGAGACGAAGACAGTCTTTGGATGATTGCCATCTCGCCGGTTCTTCCTTCCAACGCACACTGCACCGCTTTCATTCCAAGCATTTTCGCTTCGTTCAAATCTGTCGCACTTGCAACATGTGAGGCACAACGCTGCATGAGATTAAGCTCGATGGAACGTACTTTACAACCAATCTGCTTACGGACAACTTCCTCCAGCACCTGACCTGCTCCGGCAATATATTTGTGTCCAAATACGTCAAATTCATCTGATGACGTCTGCTCAGTCATCTGCTCTGAGAGGTAACGACCGTCCGGACAACGAAGTCCTTCGCTGATTGCAACAATCGCACTTCCTTTTTTATCTAACAGTTCTTTTACATTGGAAATAAACTTATCTGTGGAAAATGGTACTTCACACAAATAAATCAAATCCGGTCCTTTTCCACCGTTCAATCTGGAAAGTGCAGAAGCCGCTGTAAGCCAGCCTGCATTTCTTCCCATTATCTCTACAATCAAAACACCGGAAGACTTGTATACTGCAATATCACGCTCTAACTCCGCAAAAGTCGTACCAATATATTTGGCAGCACTACCAAAGCCCGGGCAGTGATCGGTCTTAGCGAGGTCATTATCTATCGTCTTTGGCGCTCCCATAATACGAATATCCTCAATCCCGTTAATCTTGCAGTAATTACTCAGTTTGCTGACAGTATCCATGGAATCATTTCCACCAATGTATATAAATGTCTCTATGTTATGTTTGCGGAAAATCTCGATTACACGTTTACATTCACTATCATCCTCGGTAGGATCCTTCATTTTGTAACGGCAGGAACCAAGTGCAGATGCCGGTGTATTTGCAAGAGCATCCATCGTTTTCGTATCTCTGACGATATCTGAAACCACAATGAAATTCTCGCTAAAAACGCCCTCGATACCGTTAATTGCACCGTACACGTTGTCAATTCTATTACTAATCTGAGCAATTTCCAAAACTCCGGTCAGCGTTGCATTAATCGCCGCAGTAGGTCCACCTGACTGCGCAACAAGTAAATTCGCCATATTTTCCTCTTTCCGCATAACCTAATATGCTAATTTGTATTTTTAGTGAGCGTTTCTTATTATAGCTTTGATAGCGCGGAAATGCAAGCCGTTTATTAGAAGTCAAACTTATTAACAACATCGTGAAGACCTGTAGAAATATCCTCTTGTTTTGCAGACATATTGTCCACATCTTCTACCTGTTCCGTAACCTCTTTGATGGCATCTAAAATATTATGACTGGTTTCGGATGTATCCTGCGTTGCCTCCGCAACACTTTGGATTGCTGTGGTCACTTCGCCCATAATGGTACAGATATTGTTAGACATATTACTGATTTTCTCGGATGACGACTCGAAATAAGAAGCGTCATCTCCGTATTGAGAAGCAATGTCAACAAAATTGTTGTAGTCAGGCGTTACCGTATTCTGAAGGAAATCAAGCATTTTTTGAGCTTCATCTGTCAGACTCTTGAAAGCCCTTTGTACGTGCTCGATGGTATCCTGAATCTTTTTAATTGCGTCGGTAGTGTTTTCCGCAAGTTTTCCGATTTCGGTAGCAACTACCGCAAATCCCTTACCTGCATCTCCTGCTCTGGCAGCTTCAATAGATGCATTCAAGGAAAGTAAATTAATCTGCTCGGCGATGCTCGAAATTACCTCTGCCATCTCACTGATGTTGGCTACTACTACTGCATCTGCAATGCTACTCTGAAGATTTTCCTCAAACTGCTTCGCCAATTGGCTGGCAGACGCCGAAGACTCCCGACAGTCAGCACTGATTTTCGCAGTTTTACCCTTGATTTCTTTGGAAAAATCACTGTTTTTATTCGCCTCGGAAGTAAGAAGATTTACATTGGATAACACCTCTTCTGTTGACGCATTGATTTCTTCCGTTGCTGCACTATTATTTGTCATCGCTTCATTGACTGTATTCATATAGGATAATATTTCATTGAATTTTTCATGAAGCATCCCGGAGGAACTACGCAGTTTTCGTCCGGAATCTGTGATTTCTGACGCCTGAATAGACAACGAATAAATAATATCCTTATTGTTATTATACATTGCATTCAGAGATTCACCCATCTTGCCAATTTCATCCTCGCTCGAAATATCCAGTGGATCTACTGAAAAATCCCCATTTGCCAATGATATTGCAAATGCCTCTACGCGCTTAATCTTTTTCGCGATATTGCTAATCTGCAATAGAATAATCAGCACTGAAATAACAGTTGCAATAATACAAACAATTACCAGTAAAATAATCAGTCTTTGTACCGGTGCAATTATTTCAGATTCCGGCATCTGAATTGCCAGTTTCCAGTTCGTTTTTGGAAGTGTGGTGAAATATAAATTTATTTTTTTGCCGTTGTCCTTGAAAGAAGTTTCACCGTTTTCACTTCCCATAACTACACTTCCGGCAGCAGCAAGACTTGCATTGGTTTCATCTGCGATATTTGCTTCAGAAGCTATTTTTTCATCACTGACGCCTGCGAGATAAACACCATTCGTATCCAAAAGCATCGCGCTACCATTGGTACCAACTTTAATATCACTTACCAAAGAGGTCACAGTAGAAAGCTCCATATCAACAGATACACATCCTATGTATGTCCCATCCACAATAATCGGAACAGAGCAGGTACTCATAATCAAACCTGACGTCGGGTCATAGTACGGATTGGTGATAACCGGTGTAGTGGACTCTTTTGCGACAGTGTAGTATTCCTGCACAAAATAATCATACTCTTTATTGCTGTACTCGTAAGTCGTAGTGATCTTATCTCCGTCCTTATATACATACGGTCCCATATACTCTTCTTTCTCATCGTATACGTACGGCTCAAACCACAAACCACTTCCCAAAACAATGTCATTGTGTGACACTATGTTTGTAAGCATCTGCTCGTATGTTTCAAGATCAGTCTTCTTATAGTTCGCGGCTACCGTATCGGAAATAACAATGCCGGTTCGTTCAACGCTTTCGATTTGTTCCATAACCTGAGAAACCGATTTTTCCAGGCTGGTTGTCATACTTTCTGATGTCTTTTGGTCAATAATCTGCTTACTTGTGGTTGCCCCAAATACAGACAGCGCAACCATTGCCAGGATAATTACCGGAAGAATTACAATTAACAATCTGGTGCTGATTTTTTTAAATTTCATACTGCGGCCCTCCTTGTTTTGATTTCTAAAATGCATAAAAATAAAACTACTCTCACTTTCAATTTTATCATTAAACAAACGACACTAAAATCAAATTATTAGGGATATAATTAATGAATGCTAGTAAAAAATGTATGAAATTTGTTTTAAATTGCAGACCGTGGCAAATTTCGTGGCAAATTATTTTTCATTGCTCACGGGTTTTTCCTATTATATGTATAAATTCTGCTCCCGTCATTAATGTCGGGAGCAGAATTATTTGGTTTATTGTTATGGTAGAAGATTGTACTTACTCCACATTTTCTCCTATAATTTTTCTTTACATTCCGCGCTACGTCTAAGTTCTTCCATTGTCTCTCGCTCTAAGTCCATCATTTCCTTTTCCTTCTTTAAGCGTTCTTCTCTCATATGTTTTATTTTTTTCGTTCCGCACATACTTCTAGCGCTTGCTGTCCTAGCGATTTTCTCTTTTTACCTACAAGTGCATATGCTAATAATAAACTTCCTAATTCTGTCATACTCAGTTTCGTCTTGTTAGCACATCCAAGACTACTTCCTCCTTCCAACAAAATCATTTAGCTTCTTTTCGTGCTTTTTTTATATTTTCACTTAACATTTTTCAACCTCATTACAGTTTTCTCTCATCGTCATACTTCTTACTTGCTTTGTATGCCGGATATAAGCCTATAAGTAACAATATACTAACTAGCATAAAAAATAGTGCAACTCCCTTAGCTCCTAAAATAAACATAGCAATAGCATTAAAAGCAAAAAAGCCAACAACAAACCATGTTATCTCTCGAAACCACAACATCTCCTTAATCCTCCTTAAATAGTTATTTCTATATTGATACTCATTGGGTTCTCAATTTCTCTTCTTGTAATTATATAATACGCCTTTTTCGGTGTATTATCAATTTTTATGTATATGCATAACCTCTGAAGACTTGGACGGTAATATCCTCACCATCAACAAAGCCATGGTTCAGGACGCCAATAAGAACTGGGTAATGAAGACCACCAAAACTATCGACAGCCTCGGTGTTCCGGAATCGTAATTATACAAAATAAAAAAGTAGCCAAAAGCCCAGTTTACAAGGGCTCTTACGCTACTTTCCTTTATTTATCGCAAGGCATGAAAAAAAGCTGATGACGGGAATTGAACCCGTGACCCCTTCCTTACCAAGGAAGTGCTCTACCTCTGAGCCACATCAGCGTTACTATGGTATTATAAATTATTACTCTCTCAATTTCAAGTGTTTTTTAAACTTTTTCGACTTACCTTTTATCGACTTACTGTCCTTTCATTTTTACAGACTGCGAATATACTTTGGTCTACTGTTTTTGTAATTTCTTTGCCTTGCTCTTGATTCGCTGCAATGCATTGTCTACTGTCTTAGGCGTTTTATCGAGTACCTCGGCGATTTCGACGTAACTGAGTCCGGTAATACTTAAAGCAAGTACCTCTTTTTCCATAGAGCTTAAGCACCGGTCCAGTCCGTTTTCAAGGGCATCAACATTTTCTTTATCAATCACCTGTTCTTCCGGACTTGCCTCTGTCTCTCCCACCAAATCAACAAACAGAACCTTCTCTTCGCCATTATCATTGCCATAATCATTGCCGGTAGAATAAAGCGGAATGTATGTATTCAACGGCATATTCTTGAGTCGGTTGGAGGTTTTGATTGCCGTCAGCATTTGTCTTGAGACGCAGAGATTGGCAAAGGTGCGAAAAGATGCATTTTTCTCGGGCGAAAAGTCCATAATCGCCTTAAACAGCCCTATCATACCTTCCTGAATCAAGTCGTCCCGTTCACCGCCTGCAAGATATAGTTTGGCAGACTTGCCCCGGACCATATCTTTGTATTTATCCATCAGATAATCGATTGCCTCACTGTCTTTTTGGCGAATACGCTCGATGATGGCTTCGTCACTCATAGAATCATATTTCGCGGATTTCATTATATTCCCCTCTGTCTCACAATTTCAAAAGATAGCACACCTGCTGCCACAGACGCGTTCAATGAATCAATATCACCCTTCATCGGAATCTTTGCAATCATATCGCATTTCTCTTTGACAAGCTTGCCTACGCCATTTCCTTCATTTCCAATCACAAGACCGATTGGACCTTTTAAATCGAGATTATACATCACTTCGCCGTCCATATCTGCGCAAACAAACCAAAGACCACGTTTTTTCAAATCCTCAATCGTATTGCCGATATTGGTTACCTTTGCAACCGGTGTATAGTTAATTGCTCCGGCAGATGCCTTAGCGGCTGTAGCTGTCAGCCCCGCTGCTCTACGCTTAGGAATAATGACACCGTGTGCACCGGCAAGATTGGCTGTACGGATAATTGCACCAAGATTGTGCGGATCCTCTATATTATCGAGTAAAATGATAAATGGAGGTTCCCCCTTTTCCTCTGCAATTTTAAAAATATCTTCTATATCCGCGTATTCATACGCGGCTGCAAATGCAATCACTCCCTGGTGTTTGCCTGTTTCCGACATCTGATCCAGGCGCTCTTTTTTTACGAAATTAATAATCGCGTCCGTCTTTCTGGCTTCTCTTAAAATCGTATTAATCGGTCCGTCCTGACACTTCTCCAAAACAAAAAGCTTGTCAATGGTCTTTCCGGCACGAAACGCCTCCAATACTACATTTCTTCCTTCTAATGCGTACTCTTCGTATCTCATTAATATACAATAACCTTTCTAATCACATTTGTGTACAATAGGGGCAAATAAAGTTTCAAGCTGACCGGATTTATCAAGTCCACGCCGAACCAGTTCCAGCGCACGGTCCATTTGTCCGGTCAAATACAGATATCCAAGCAGTGCTTCCATTCCGGTTGCCGTACGGTAATCTGTTATGCTGGCGTTCTTTGCTGAAGTAAATGACTTGGCATTTCTTCCGCGTTTGAAAATACCGTGTTCTTCCTCCGTCAATTCTTCTTCCATGCTCATTATAAGCGCCGCCTGTGCCTGCGCCTTAACAATTTTGCTTGCCTTTTGATGCAAACGATTCACAGAGGCGTTCCCCAGGCTGATAATCACAGTTTTGATAATCAGGTCGTAAACGGTATCTCCGATATACGCCAGAACCAATGGGGAATACTGCTTTGGATTCTGCTTATCCAGCTCAAACGTCTCCAAAATTTTATTTAGTAAGCTTACGCTCTCTTCCATCTTACGCCCTCTCTCGTATCTTCCAACACGATACCTTTGCCTAAAAGCTCATCACGAATTTCGTCTGCTCTTGCAAAGTTACGATCTTTTCTTGCCTGCTGACGCTCTTCAATCAAGGCTTCGATGTCAGCATCCAGAAGTTCTTCTGCCTTTTCTGCCTGAATTCCAAGAACATCGCATAAGGTTACGATAATGCGTTTCGCTTCTTCGAGTGCTTTCTTTGTATTGTCTGAGGAAAGCTTTGAATTCGTAATCTTCACCATTTCGAAAACTGCACTTACCGCATCCGCAGTATTAAAATCATCTTCCATAGAAGCTTCAAATTTGTTTGTAAGTTCTTTTAACTCATCTATAATACTTGCTTCGTCTGCAGTGATATCACCATCTTTGGCATTCTCCAGCGCATAGGAAAGTGCACTTACTGCAGTCTGGATTCTCTCAAGACCCGCTTTCGCAGACTCCATTAAATCACGACTAAAGTTCAGTGGCATTCTGTAATGCGCACCACTTAACATAAAGAAACGAAGCACTTCGTATGGGTACTTCTCTCCGATTTCACGAACCGTAAAGAAATTACCTTCGGACTTGGACATTTTCTTATTGTCAATATTTAAAAATCCGTTGTGCAACCAGTATTTCGCAAATTCTACGCCGTTGCAGGCTTCACTCTGGGCAATTTCATTTTCATGGTGAGGGAAAATCAAATCCTCTCCACCGGCGTGAATATCAATGCTTGCACCCAGATACTTCTTACTCATAACGGAACACTCAATGTGCCATCCCGGTCTTCCGTCGCTCCAAGGAGACTCCCAGAACGGCTCGCCGTCTTTCTTTGGCTTCCACAATACAAAGTCTAAAGAATCTTCTTTTTCATCTTCACCGGAAACCTTTAACTGATGTGCCTCATCTCTATGTCCTGCTTCCAACTCATCAATATTTTTCTTGGAGAGCTTACCATAGTCCTTGAATGCTCTCGTTCTGTAGTAAACAGTTCCGTTCTTTTCATAGGCATATCCCTTGTCAATCAAGGTCTGAATCATCTCAATCATGCCGTCGATTTCTTCGGTAGCCTTTGGATGTGTGGTGGCCTCTTTTACGTTAAGATTCTTCATATCTTCTTTTACGGCAGCAATATATCTTTCGGAAATCTCAGTGGAATCCACACCTTCCTCGATTGCCTTCTTAATAATCTTGTCGTCTACGTCCGTAAAGTTGGATACGTAATTAACATCATAGCCTTTATATTCAAAATAGCGGCGTACAGTATCAAATACAATCATCGGTCTTGCATTTCCAATGTGAATATAATTGTAAACTGTAGGTCCGCATACATACATACTAACCTTTCCCTGCTCAATTGGGACAAACTCTTCTTTTGTACGGGTTAACGTGTTATAAACCTTCATAATTTCCTCCTTTGATCACCTTTGATTCTAAATTTTAAGATGAATACTACTCTTTGTCAAGATTTACGGGCCACTCTCATTATACTATTTCATTGAGATAAAATCTTCCCTTTGGTATCTCTTTTTTCAGCTTTCTTGCCATAATGATTGGTTGCTTTCGCTCTACGATTTCGGCATCTGCTTCCGTCAAACATTTCTTTATGCTCTCGATATCAATAAATGCAGTCTCAAGAAACACCAGATGCTTCGGAATCTCTGCATACGTTTTCTCCGTATCTTGGGAGGCTGCATCCAAAGCTCCCTTTCGATGGTACAGCCCCTTCAAATGCTCCATAAATAAGGAAAATACCTGTGCCGTATAGCCTTCCTTAACCATCGACTCCACAACTTCTATCTTATCCGGTTCTGCCATCCACGAAACGACCCCAACCGGTATATCTTTCTCTAAACACATAAGCGTGCCG
>JAILQS010000042.1 GCA_024698865.1 Lachnospiraceae bacterium
ACCACGCAGGAAGGAAATGTCATGAGCACGAGTGAATATGACATTTTATTTGCCGGAGACTGGGACGAGATTACAAACGAAGAATATGTAAGTGAGCTGGTGAAACTTTTTTATAACAGTTACCCAAGATTGTATGCCAGATGGGGAAGTGGAACCGAGCCAAAAACTATCACGTTCCGTGCAGATAAGAATTACGATGGAGTAGCGTATTGCCAGGGAACTACCGTATGTGTTTCTACAGCGTATGCAAACAGTCATCCAAACGATATCGGATTTTTCTCGCATGAAATCACACACTCTGTTCAGCAGTATGGTGGAAAACTGAATTATGACGAGAAGGCATGGTGGACAGAAAATATGGCAAACTACGGTGGATTCCGTTATTTCCACTGGTCAAATCCGCGATATGTTCAAGTCTATGAAGCCAGTGATGAGTCCTTACAGGATTGGGGATATCAGCCTTATGGAAATAACAAGTGGTTTTTTGCCTATATGGATGCGAAATATCCAACCAGAAAAGTTAATGGCGAGATGGTATACGGTCTGATTGACAGTATCAACAAGATGATAAAAGAAAATACAACAGGAAGTGCCTTGAATGACGATCCAAAAGATAAGGATTCCATTTTTAACAAGACAGTAAAAGAGATTACAGGTCTGGATTCTATAGAAGACGTAAGATGCAAATTCGTAACAGAATTGAAGGAAGGAACCTGGGCATTTAAAGGATTTGGAGAATATGAGGACAATTGGATTACCGAGAACATTGAAGGCGTAGCAAATCCGACGTATCCGATGTTACGTGAGCCTGTACATGGAAATACGTCCGTAGATAAACTTGCCACACCGGTAACGGAAGGAACGAACCTTTGCGTGGGAGCAACCATTATGGATAGCTCGGGCTGTGTGAAAGAGGAAGAAAGTGCAAACTATCTGATTGACGGCAACCCGGATACAAAATGGTGTTCTACCGGTTCATCGATTGCACACCAGGAGTATGCACTTGAAGGTGTGGAACAGTGGGTGAAAATCGATCTTGGTGCGTCAAAGTATTTTGATACCTATACCATTTATAACACGGGAACAAAGGAAGGCTATGAAAATATTTCCGAGTGGGAAGTTATGGTGTCCAATGACGGAGAGCAGTGGACATCGATAGATTATCAGATAAATAAGGGCGATAATCTTATGTCTTTCTTTGTAGGAAAGCAGAAAGCGCGATATGTATTCTTCCGAATATATGATTCGGGACAGCATTCTAAGACCGTGCGTTTGTACGAATTCTGTCTCTATAACGTGAACAATTACAAAGATCCGGAATACAAAACCCTTCGATTTAACAGTATGGGTGGTTCGAATGTAGAGCCTGAGACGGTAGAAAAAGGACAGCGTGTTGGACAGCCAAAGCAGCCGACGAGAGCAGAATATATTTTTAACGGCTGGTATGAGGATAAAGCCGGCACAGTGCCATATGTGTTTGGAGAGTTGTGGGAAGACAAAGAAGTGTATGCGGGCTGGATAAAGGTAGAAAAACCACCGGTAGTTACTCCGAAACCGACAGCAACACCAAATACAGGGGTAGTAAACCCATCCGAAGAAAAAACAGCGCCGACAGAAACTGTTGTGGATGCGTTTGCGCAGTATCTGGCGAAATTAGAGAAAAATATCACATCCGGCAAAAAGAACAAAGACATTGCGAACGCAACGTATCAAAAACTTATGTTGCGTGTGAAAAAGTCCGGAAAAAATGCGACTACAGTAAGATGGAACGCATTGACGGAGGCGGATGGATATCTGGTATATGCGGCTGACAGTAAGGCAGCCATAAAGAGAGTGGCAGTGATAGAAAATCGCAAGACGACCTCTTTAAAATACAGCGGATTAAAGAAAGGAAAATACTATAAATATCTCGTTGTAGCTTACAAAAAAGCAGACGGACAGTATCAGACTGTTTCCATTTCCAAGAAAATTTATGTTCCGGTTAAGAGTAAAAAAATAACGGACATCAAACGTTTGCAGGTAAGTAAGAGCAAAGTTGTTCTTAAAAAGGGTAAGAGCCTGAAGCTTAAAGTTAGACAATACTTGCAAAGAAAAATGGAAAGACCAAAACATTCCGACGGGTAAGTTTCGAGTCGACGAATAATAAAGTCGCTAAAGTTAGCAGAAGTGGAAAAATCACTGCTAAGAAAAAGGGTAGCTGTTACGTTTACGTTTATGCGCAAAATGGTGCGTATAAAAAGGTAAAGGTAATTGTTAAATAAAGAAAGAATGGAGAAAGAAATGAGAAAGAAGTTTTACAAGGCAATTGCTGTAATGACTCTTACAGCAATGCTGGCACAAACAACTGGCTATGCAGGAGTCGGGCATACTGTATTAGCGAAAGAACAGGAGGTAGAGGAGCAAAAAGAATTTAGTAATCCAACAATTGAAGGTTCTTATGCAGATCCGGAGATTCACAAATACGGACAAACCTATTGGGTATATCCGACATACGATAGCGGATATCAGAATCAGAGAAATTTTGATTGTTTTGCATCCGACGATTTAAAATCCTGGGAAAAACATGAGAACATACTGGATATGAGCACTTTTGAAGGTATCTGGCAGGCTGTATGGGCACCAACCCAGATTGAAAAGAATGGTAAATACTATATCCTGTTTGGCGCCAATGACATTCAGGAAGGCGGACAGGTTGGCGGCTTCTACATGGGAGTTGCAGATCGTCCGGAGGGACCATATAAAAATGTAAAAGCAGATGGCAGCAGTATTTTAAATACATTTGAGAACGGTGCACAACCAATCGATGCGCATATGTTTTTGGATAATGATAAGGTATATGTATACTACGGTGGATGGAGACACTGTAATGTAGGTATTCTGAACGATACGATGGATGGATTTGTCCCGGTTGAGAACGCCGGTCCATTGGATACAACGAAAGAAAACAGTTCAACTTTTGTTAAGTCAACGGTTTTCAAAGAATTGGCACTGGATGACTACGTAGAAGGTCCTTATATGTTAAAGAGAAATGGGACATATTACCTGATGTATTCTACCGGTGGATGGACCAATTCTTCCTATGGAGTATGCTATGCGACATCCGATAATCCAATGGGACCGTTTGTATCCAAAGGAAAAATACTTGGAACAGATTATACGATGGCACGAGGAGCCGGACACCACAGCGTAGTGTATGACGAGGCACACGACCAGTGGCTGATTTGCTACCATAGAAGAGCGCTGATGCGTGAAGGGGATGCAAATACGAGATTTGTCTGCATCGATAAAATGGATTTTGATGAGGAAGGAAATATTCTTCCAATCCGTATGACAAATGAGTGGGACTGGGTAGAAGCAAATGAGTACAATGTGGAAAACCTTGCAAGACGCGCAGGAGCAACTTATTTTGCAAAATCCGTGGAGAGTGACGGACATACAGCAGATAAGGCATTTGACGGAATCATTGCAAGCGACAGCAGATGGGCGCAAAAGGGTGGTACCGGAGAAGGACAATACCTGAGTATTGATTTTGGTGCACCGGTAAGATTTAGTGATATTTCGCTGAAATTCCAGCGTCTGGGATTCTGGGAGTACCTGGATGGAAAAATGAAATTCCAAACATCTGAGGATGGCACCACATGGAATGACATTACAACAGATAGAGAGTGGACCGACGAGGAGAAAGTGAAGAAAGGCTCCGATTACGATAATATCGAATTATATGAAATTGATGAGAAATTGGAAATGCCAATAACATCGCAGTACTTAAGAGTATATTTCTCTGAGTACACCGATATTAATTCTATATATGAATTTGAAGTCTATGACAAAACCGGTAAGGACAAGGAAGCTGCTTTAGAAGCATATAAAACAGTTGCAAAAGTATATACCGAGAAGGAGTTAAATTCCGGTAAATACGCGAATGCTGAAGTTGCATCTTTCAAACTTGCACTTGCTGAGGCGAGAGAAGCACTCCGTAACTATAATGTTAACAACGATGTAGTAGAACAAAAAATCAACAAACTGAACGTAGAAGCAAGCAGATTAGACGCAAAGAAAGATATAAATCCAAGCGTGAAGAGAATACTCGAGGCAGAAGACGGAGAGTTATCCGGTATGTGTACCGTTGCAAATCACGAGAACGCTTCCGGTGGACAGAAAGTCGGTAAGTTTGATGATGCGGATTCATCAGATACATTTACTGTAAATGTAGCAGAGAAAGGAAAATACAGACTGCAGCTTGTTGCGGGTAGCCGTAAAGCAGAGTTTGTAAATGCATCTCACAAAGTATGGGTAAACAATAACAAAGAAAACGCACAGATTGTAGACTATAAAAACGCAACCGATTGGGATGAGTGGAACAGCTATGATATATTCGTTGAACTGGAAAAGGGCACGAATACAATTACAGTTGCCAATTCCGGAAAAGAAAAGAGCTTTGCGGAGCTGGATTACATCGCATTGTATCCATTGCTTACCGTACAGAAACTGGAAGCAGAAGACGCCGTATTAAATGGCGGGGCAACAATCCGTGACAGAGAAGATGCATCCAACGGAAGAAAAGTCGGAATGATGGATACCGAGTATGCGGAAACCACATTTGAAGTAGATGCTCCAAAGGATGGAGAATACACCATTGAAATTGCAGCAGGAAGCAATAAGAATGACTTCCCGAATGCATCTCACAGAGTTTGGGTGAATGGAAATAAAGAAAATGCGCAGTTAGTAAACTATGATAAGGCGACACAGTGGGATGTGTGGAACCTTTATCCGGTAACCGTAGCGCTGAAAGCAGGAAAAAATACAATTACTGTAGCGGGGGCAAATCAGGAATTGAGCGCAGCAGAGGTTGATTATATTATCTTCCATGCAGCAAATAAAAATTTAAAGGTTAAAGTAGGTGGAAACGAAGTTTCCGACTTTAATGAAAAAATAAACGGGTATGATGTTAAGATAGATAGCATGAGTCGAATTCCGGAAGTGACAGTAACGATGGATGATGACTACAATAATTACTATTCGGTAGAAGTAACACAGGCAACAAAGAACAGACCGGAAGCATACATTACGGTAAAATCACTTACCGGTGTGGAAGCAGACAAAACGTATACGGTAAGATTGCATGACGATAAGGTTATGGAAAATCCATTAGTGAATTATGGTTCAGACCCATATGTGATGCAAAAAGATGGATATTATTATTATGTAAGAGTACAGAAAGACAAATCCATCTGGGTATCCAAAACCGCAGATCTTTCCAGACTTAGCAAAGTGGAGCCTAGAAAAGTATATGAGCCAAAGGCAGGTGAACCTTCCGCTGAAATCTGGTCACCGGAACTGCACTATTTAAATGGAAAATGGTATATTTATTATTCTGCAGGTGCGGGAAATGCACACAGAATGTATGTATTAGAATCCAAAACCCAGAATGCACAGGGAGAATACAGATTCAAAGGACAGATCAAACCGACAACGGATAAATGGGCACTCGACCTTACGGTATTGGAAGACAAGGAAGAATTATATGCAATCTGGTCCGGTTGGGAAGGAAATGTCAATGTTGAGCAGAAGCTTTACATTGCTAAAATGTCAAACCCATGGACAATTGCCGGTGACAGAGTAGAGATTTCGAAACCGGAATATGATTGGGAGAAAAACGGGGATCCGATGATTAATGGTGGTCCTGAGATTGTAAAAGCACCGAACGGAACAATTAATCTGGTGTATTCGGCAAGCGCAAACTGGGCAGAGGATAGCTGTCTTGGATGCCTGAAATTGAGAACGGATGGAGATCCAATGAGAGCAAGTGACTGGACGAAGATCAATCATCCGATTTTCGAGAAAAACAATGTTTCTACATACACAATCGGTCATGCATGTTTTGTAAAATCACCGGACAAAAAAGAAGACTATGTTATTTACCATGCAACTAAAAATGCAGGTGATTGCTGGAACGGACGTGGCGTACGAGTACAGAGAGTATACTGGAACGAAGACAACACACCATTCCTTGGAACAGCAGTAAACTATGATAGTAAGGTGGAACTGCCTTCCGGAACAAAACAGATCAACTACAAACATTATGAGGCAGAAGATGCAAGTCTCTCCGGAAGCGGGTTAAGTGTGAAAGAGACGTATAATTCATCCGCAGGAAAGAAGGTTGCCTCTGTTAGTGCAAACAACCGTATTAAATTTACGGTAAATGTAGAAGAAGCAGGAGAATATATGCTTTATACATCTGCCGCAACAGGAGCAGATAATGCAGCGCTTCAGATTAAGGTAAATGATGCGGTAGCAGGAACCAAAACAATACACAATTTCAACGTGGAAAAGAAAGATGAAATCTGCGAGGATAACTGGTTTGGATACGAGCAGAAAGTAACCCTGAAAGCCGGAAACAATGAAATCGCAATCCAGGGAGTATCCGGAAAAGACAAAGCAGATGTGGATAGCATCGATATTTGCAAGTGGGATGATATCAAGGATGGATACACCCCGTTAACGGATAAAACCAACTATGTACCGTCGTTGGAAAATGAAGATGAGTTCACCTTCTATGATGGAACCATCCCGGCAAGAGACAAAGCAATCTCCAACGGTAAAATTGTAATCGACGGTGGAGATGGAACAAAAGCAGTATCAAAAGCATCCGTATTCGATGACTTTACTTATGAAACTATTGTTCACCTGAAAGCAGGAGAAGATTACAGAGAAACCAACCAGGCAGGAGTATTGTTCCGTGTAACAGACGAGAAAGACGGTGTGGACGGCTGCAAGGGATACTATTTTGGTCTGGATGTTGAAAATCAGAAAGTATTGCTTGGAAAGATGAGTACAGAAGAAGGAAGCCCTGCTTGGGTAGAGTTAGGTACTGCACCGGCAACACTTGCATATGGTAAGGATTACAGAGTTGTAGTAGCAGCAAAAGGAAGCGACATTACCTGTGCTGTATACGATATGGAAGGAACGCTTGTTACCGGAGTGGAAAGAAGCGACAGCTCCTGGACAGAAGGTGCAATTGGTGTAAGAACACGTTTTGCAGACGCAGACTTTTCCGATATTGCAGTGAGTGAATATCAGAAAATTGATATTTCTAAAGTGATTGCAAGCCCTGTTCCGGAGAAAGAACCGGAAAATGATAATAAACCACAGCCGACAACAACACCGGCACCGACACCTGCAGTAAGCGTTACACCTGCTACGCCGGCTGTAAAAGAAGCGTCTGTGGAAAAGAGTGTGAAAGCGATTACATCCTTTAGAAAGGAAACAGATATCAAAGGATCTGTATATCACAAGCTTAAATTCCGCGTTACAAAATCTACAACAAAGGCAAACACTTTGAAATGGAGCAAAGTAAAAGGCGCGAAGGGCTATATTATTTTTGGAAACCGCTGCGGAAAACCACTTAAGAAAATTAAAACGGTTACCAGCGCAAAGCAGACAAAATGGGTACATAAGAAACTGAAAAAAGGAACCTATTACAAATACACCATTTTAGCGTATAAAGTAGTAGACGGTAAAAAAGTAACCATTTCGATTGCGAAAACAATTCACGTTCCTACGTTGGGAGGAAAATATACAGATATCAAGGCTGTATCCGTAAACAAAGCGAAAGTAAGCCTGAAGCTGAATAAAACCTTTAAAATTAAGGCAAAGGAAGTGAAAAAACTTCGTAAGAAAGCAATCAGTGTACATAAAAAGATTTGCTATGAATCAGACAATACTGCAGTTGCTACCGTAAATAAAAACGGTAAGATCAAAGCAGTCGGAAGAGGAAAATGCAAAGTATATGCATACGCACAAAACGGAGTTTACAAACAGATTAACGTAACGGTTAAATAAAATAAGTGAAATAAAAAACGTCTAACACCTTATAGGGTTAGACGTTTTTTAAAAAACAAAATTATAAACTATGCCTGGATTGCTCCTGTAGGACATGCTCCTTCGCAAGCACCACAATCGATGCAAGCAGCTTCGTCTACTTCGTAGTGAGCGTCTCCTGCAGAAATAGCGCTAACTGGACATTCAGCTGCACATGCTCCACAACTTACGCATTCATCTGTAATTTTATGTGCCATAATATAAATCCTCCTTTTATGTTGTTTTATGTAAAATTATTTTAATATAACCAACTCAATTTTACAAGGGGATTTTTTTGGTTTTTTTCCTTGATTTATCAGTAAAACGGGGATGATTTGAGTGAGTTGTGACTAACTTGTCTTGACGAGCGCGCATGAATGGCATATAATGACGTTACTTTGTAAATAGTAGTATAGAGTTTAATAGGAGGTTTTATTATGGCTCGAGTTAAAAAAGAAACAATCATCGGAGAGATTCTTCAGATGGATCCATACATGGCACACATTCTTATGGGAGCAGGAATGCACTGCGTAGGATGCCCATCATCTGCAGGCGAAAGCTTAGAAGAAGCTTGTATGGTACACGGAATGGAAGTTGACGATGTATTGGAAGAGTTAAATACATTCTTAGATTCACAGGCATAATTTTTTACTAATAATAAGATAATTGAAAGCAGTTGACATTGTGGCGCGCCACAGTGAAAACTGCTTTTTAAGAAAAGAGGAGAAGAAAATGAGAGACGAGACAAAATGTTTACATTCCGGATATAAACCGGAGAATGGCGGACCTGGCGTTATGCCAATCGTACAGAGTACCACTTACAGATTTGATTCTACAGATCAGATTGCAGCACTGTTTGATATGCCAACTGCGCATATGTATTCCAGATTTTCCAATCCTACGGTTGAGTGCGTAGAGAAGAAAATTGCGGACTTAGAAGGCGGAATTGGAGCAATGTGTACATCCTCCGGACAGGCAGCGTCTTTACTTTCAGTATTAAACTTATGTAATGCAGGGGACAGTTTTATCAGTACTTCTACCATTTATGGCGGAACAGTGAATCTGTTTGCAGTTACACTGAAGAGATTTGGTATTGAGTGTATCTTTGTTGATGAAGATGCATCAGAGGAAGAAATCGATAAAGCCTTCAAGCCGAATACACGTTGTGTTTTTGGTGAGACAATTGCCAATCCGGCACTGGCAGTATTTGATATTGAGAAATTTGCAAAGATTGCACACAAACATGGTGTACCTTTGATTGTAGATAATACATTTGCAACACCGATTCTCTGTAAACCAATCGAATGGGGTGCAGACATTGTAGTTCATTCTACGACCAAATATATGGACGGACACGCACTTCAGGGTGGCGGTGTTATCGTAGACAGCGGTAAATTTGACTGGACCAATGGTAATTTCCCTGAGTTTACAGAACCGGATGAATCTTACCACGGAGTTATTTATACAAAGGATATCGGAGCAGCCGCTTATATTACAAAAGCACGTATGCAGCTGATGAGAGACTTTGGCTGTTATCCGGCAGCGCATTCTGCGTTCCTTTTGAATATTGGACTGGAGACATTATCTATCCGTATGCAGCGTTATTGTGAGAACGGACTTAAGGTAGCGAAGTTCTTACAGGCATCTGATAAGGTGGAAGAAGTAAAATATTCCGCATTAGAAGGCGATAAGTATCATGATCTTTACAAGAAATATTTAAATGGCGGATGCTGTGGTGTTATTTCCATCGTAATCAAAGGCGGCAAAGAAAAAGCAATCAAATTCATGGATAGCCTGAAGCTTGCCTGCAACGAAGTACACGTAGCAGACATTCGTACCTGTGTATTGCATCCGGCAAGTGAAACACATCGTCAGCTGACAGATGAGCAGTTAGTGGCAGCAGGAATCAATCCGGGATTAATTCGTGTATCGGTTGGTCTTGAAAATGTAGACGATATTATTGAAGACCTGAAACAGAGCTTAGACCAGATTTAAGCAGCCACCAATGAAATCGTTTTTTAAAAGGATATACAAGTATTGCTTGACACTAACGCTTTAATGCGTTATAGTGAGTAAGTAAGTCAATGAGGACTACCACGAGGTAGTCCTCATTCTGTTTTGAGATTCGGAGCAAATGCTTCGGAATCACAAAGCAACTTTATTACATAAAATGAGAGAAGAGGAGTATTTAAAATGAACACATTATCAAACATTTTGGCAGCGGTAGACGGATTCGTCTGGGGACCGGTTATGCTTGTATTACTTGTGGGAACCGGAATTTTTCTTACCTGCCGTTTGAGATTTCGAACATGGCGCAACTTAGGTTATGCATTAAAAAGCACCTTGAGTAAAGAAGCCCGTACAACAAAACGCGGAGAGGGTGACGTATCACCGTTTGCGGCGTTGACAACTGCGCTTGCGGCAACAATCGGGACCGGTAACATCGTAGGTGTTGCTACCGCAATGGTTTCCGGTGGCCCGGGAGCACTTGTCTGGATGGAGATATCCGCAGCCTTTGGTCTGACATCCAAATTTGCAGAATGTATGATGGCAATTAAATATCGTGAAGTAAATGAACAGGGCGAGATGACCGGCGGTCCGATGTACACCATGAAAAAAGGTTTTAAGAATAAAAAAGTTGGTGCAGTTTTAGGATTTATGTTTGCACTGTTTGCAGTAATTGCATCCTTTGGTATTGGTAATCTGACACAGGCGAATTCTATTTCCTCTGCACTGGATAACGTATTTCACGTTCCAACGTGGGTAACCGGAGTAATCATAACCGTGCTTGCCCTGGCAATCATCGTTGGAGGAATCAAGTCAATTTCCAAAGTATCCAGCGTAGTCGTACCATTGATGGCAATTTTCTATGTAGTATGCGGACTGATAGTAATCGTATTTAACATTACAAATGTGCCAGCGGGTGTTGTGATGATATTCAAAATGGCATTTAGCGTTAAAGCTGTTGGTGGCGGAATGTGCGGTGCATTGGTAGCATCTATGATGAACGCTATGAGATACGGAGTTGCCAGAGGATGTTTCTCTAACGAAGCGGGTCTTGGTTCGGCAGCGATTACAGCAGCTGCGGCAACAACAGATGACTGTGTTCGTCAGGGATACATTAATATGACAGGAACTTTCTGGGATACCATCGTGGTATGTACCATCACCGGTCTTTGTATTGCAAGCTCCGGCGTATTGGGAGCAACGACGCCGGTACAGACCGGAACGTACGTAGTTGCGGATAATGCAGTAACAATCGAAGCGCAGGGAGAAGATTCCAAGTCAGAGACGACCGATTATACTGTGGCTATCGACGGAGCAAAGGTGACATTGTCAAATGCGGACAGTGAGCCAATCGTATTGACTGCGGCTACAGAGGAAGGCAAAAGAGATGAGGATGCAGTAGTATCTGAATTGACCGGAACATTTGTAGATGGTACCGGTAATGCATATGTGTTTGGAAAAGACGGAAGTTATACATACAAAGAAGTAGTTGTAGGTTCTGCACTCACGATTCTTGCATTCGAAAGTGTGCTTGGAAAAGTGGGCGGATGGCTTGTATGTATCGGTATTACATTATTTGCCTTTTCAACAATTCTTGGTTGGGAATACCACGGAGAGAAGGCGGTAGAATACCTCTTCAATTCACCAAAATACAATATGTTATATAGAATTATTTTCTCGCTTATCGTATTTGTCGGTGCGACGACAGCACTTGATATCGTATGGAATTTTTCCGATATAGCAAATGCGCTTATGGCAATACCGAACTTAATCTGTCTGCTTGTAATGAGTAAGGAGATTGCCAATGAGGTAGAGCGTTTCCAGGGCGTGTTGAAAGAAGAAAGAAAAGCAGCGAAATAAAAAACAGGAGCAGGAAATCCGAAGACAACTTCAGGTTTCCTGCTCTTATACGTTAAGAAGCTGATAGTAGCCTATGGCAACGCACTTTGTGCGAGCTTGCCGCAAACGGTCGCAAACGGTGCAACCTATCCGGCTTAGTATGTTAACGTTGCAGAAAGCGGAGTTTGCGCAACGAAAGAAGCACGCGACACCGCATCTTCCAGTGTGATGGTTTCATTGTATTGCAACACGCCGGCGCACAAAAGAATCGGCGAAGACTTTGAAAGTGCGTGGTCAAATATTTTCTGCACGGCGTGGAGGGCACCTTCGCTTCCGGTTTCGGGAAGCAGAATAACCAGACGGTGATCATTAAAATGTGCCAGCAAATCACTCGCCCGAATACAGTTTTTAATGTCCTTGGACAGACTTCCAAGAGCTTTTAAATCCCCGCTTCTTAAAAGAAAAGGGGAGGCATCGTCACCGGCATTCGCACGGTATGGGCGAAGGACTACCAGAGACAGGTTGCGATGGTAACGCTTGAAGCGGTAGATTTCTTTTTCGCCTTCTTCAAAGAAACCGATTTCACTGAGAAGACTGGTCGTCGGTTCTATTTTGCGTATTGCCTGGCGGTATAATTCCAACGGGTCGTGCCCTTCTACGGGAGTCGCTTCCAGACGATATTTAAGCGTAACCTCTTTAAGTGCAGGGATGCCCAGATGGACGCGCCAGCAATTGCCGTCAAATAAGACGGATTTGTAGACCGTACTTTCCGACAACTCCATAGTATGAAGATCCATGTCGGTAATGGTAACGGCACATTCGACGCATTTTAAGTACGTAATGTTTTCCAGTTGGTAGTCGTATTCCAGTTTGTGAAACGTTATGTGATAGCTACGTAGTTTGTAGCGCATTTCAACCGCTTTTCGCCAGTCGGTGAAGTCTGAAAGCGTGATTTCCTCCATATCCTGACCTGTAAGGCGGTGATAGGCATTCTCGTAGGCATGTGACATCAGCTGATGATAAAAGTCGTCTAAAACGTCAATGGCGTCCTCAAATCCGGCACCGTTACCCCGGTCAGCTACAACCGTTGGTTTGGATGTGTGCTCCCCGTAAGGAGTAAAATGCTTTTCCCATTGTTTGTGATAGCGGACACGCTTCTGACTGTCCGAGAGGGTGCGATAGGCTTCGTTAATCAAAAGCATGCGGTGTCGTTCGTTATCGTTTTGGGTGCTGTCCGGATGGTACATAATGTTCAGACGTTTATAGGCAGCCTTAATAATCTCAGGCGATGCCTCCGGATCCACCTGCAATATTTTATAGTAGTTGAGAAACGGTTTTTTTATTTTCATATATGAGCTCCTCATACGAAACAGATGACAGATTTATAGTTGCAAAGTCGGATGTTCTATTAATCAGTATTGTAACACAATAACGTGCTATAGGACAAAAATGTTTAATAACAGCATAAAATTATTATCTGCTCCAAACATATAGAAAAGAAAAAAATTTGGTGATACAATGCTAGTGAAAGAACACAGATACGGAAATCAAAAGACACATTTCTTAAAGAATACAATTTCTTTTTTTCTCCCCCTCATGAATGGTTTTTTGATTGGCGTATGGTGTGTTCGACATATTGAAGTGCAGGTGCTTAATATGGGGAAGCATCTGTGGAGATTCCGGGGAGAATGTCGTGTATTTGGTTTGGAGAAGGCGAATGCAGGCATAATCTTGCGGAATCTTTTTCTGTATAACAGGAAATTCCGTTTATAAAAAAATTGTTGACGTAAATAGAAATAAAGAGTATTCTTTATATACATTCTCTTATTAAGAGTGGTGGAGAGTTAAGGCTCTGTGAAACCCCAGCAACCCCTTACGAGGTAAGGAAGGTGCTAATCTAAGCGAGTAATCGAACAATGAGAGGATTTAATGTCAGAGTCATTAGGTCCGTATTTATGCGGACCTTTTTTGTTTGTATTTTTGCTACCGATACAGACAGAAGAAAAAGATGTAGCAGGAATGGAGATAAAAATGGAAAAAAGATTATTTACATCAGAATCAGTAACAGAAGGGCATCCGGATAAAATCTGTGATCAGATTTCAGACGCTATTTTAGATGCGCTGTTAGAACAGGATCCAATGAGCCGAGTGGCATGTGAGACAGCAATTACAACCGGACTGGTTCTGGTTATGGGAGAGGTTACTTCCAAGGCAAACGTTGATATTCAGAAAATTGTTCGTGATACTATCAGATCAATCGGATACGACCACTCAGACAAAGGGTATGATGCAGATACTTGTGGTGTAATCGTTGCGCTGGACAAGCAGTCAGAGGACATTGCACTTGGCGTGGACAAAGCGCTTGAAGCAAAAGAGAATAGCATGTCAGATGCACAAATTGAAGCAATCGGAGCCGGAGATCAGGGAATGATGTTCGGTTATGCAAGTGATGAAACAGAGGAATATATGCCATACCCAATCGCACTTGCACATAAATTATCACGTAGACTTACCGAAGTTCGCAAAAACGGAACACTTCCATATCTTCGCGCAGACGGCAAATCACAGGTAACCGTAGAGTACGACGAGGAAGGAAAGCCGGTACATATCAATGCTGTAGTTATATCCACACAGCACGCGAAGGATGTAACGCAGGAGCAGATTCATGAAGATATCCGCAAATATGTAATCGATGAGATTATTCCTGCAGAACTTACCGATGAGAGCACCAAGTATTTCATTAATCCGACCGGACGATTTGTAATCGGTGGACCAAATGGAGACAGTGGTCTTACCGGTCGTAAGATTATTGTAGATACCTATGGTGGTTATGCAAGACACGGCGGCGGAGCTTTTTCCGGAAAGGACTGTACAAAGGTAGACCGTTCGGCAGCCTATGCAGCACGTTATGTTGCCAAAAATATTGTGGCAGCAGGACTTGCCAAGAGATGCGAGATCCAGTTATCCTATGCGATTGGAGTTGCACAGCCGACATCAATCAACGTAGATACCTTTGACACATCCAAATTGTCCAATGAAAAGATCGTAGAAATTGTTCGTGAGAACTTTGATCTTCGCCCGGCAGGAATTATCAAAATGCTTGATCTGAGAAGACCGATTTACAAACAGACGGCAGCCTATGGACACTTTGGAAGAAATGATCTTGATCTTCCATGGGAAAAACTCGATAAAGTAGATGTATTAAAGAAATATTTATAATAGCCAAAGCTATGTACGGACAAGTGGTACTTCGTAGGGAGTTGTACCGACCCCCAAAAGTTAGACCTAAAAATCTAACGATTGGGAGGTCGGTATTTTTATGGCTAAATATAGTTTTGAATTTAAAAAACAATTAGTTTCTG
>JAILQS010000107.1 GCA_024698865.1 Lachnospiraceae bacterium
TACAGCGGTTGATTCCAACGGTAATCCGATTCCGGATGATGGCTTTGACACGGCGAAAGAATGGTCGAAGTCAGTAAAACTTACAGACAGTAAAGGATATGTAGATGGTCCGGCACTTGCAACACTTGCCAATAACACGATGGCGATTGTATATAACCAGTATGATTTGACACTTGTTCCGGGCAGCGCTCCAACAGAGGAGGAAAAAGCGGCTGGAATCACAGGTGAAAAGGTACAGGTATCGGATGTTAAGTTTATGGGCGGTGTCTTAGAGGCATTTGGTTCCGTTGAAGCAAAGGATATTGTTGTATCGAACGATTCACCAAAAGCAGGTGATGAGGTTACTGTGGATATGAACTTTGAAAACACAGGTCTTACTGCAGCGAAGGATGGATTTGAGGCAGTAATCTCCTTGAAGAAGGGAAGTACAAAACAGCAGTTAACTACGTTCGAATATGATGAGTCATTGGTACAGGCAGGTTCAACTTCTTACAGCTTTACATTTGAAGCAACAGAAGATATGGACGGCGCAGTTCTTGAGGTACAGACTACAGAACGTGGAGCAAATGGTTACACGACAACTCAAAGCGAACCGTTTAAACAGACAGCAGAGTATACGATTATCAGTAACGACAGTTATCAGGATGCAGATTCTGAATTCTATGCTAATGTTGTAGTAGAGAATACCGGTAATGTAGCAACCAAAGCCGGTGACGTACTTAAAGTATTTTTTGCAGGCCCATATATGACGGCAGAAGCATATGGATTGAGTACAGACGTACTTGCAACGGAGAATATTTCACTTGAACCGGGTGAAAGTAAGGAATTCAAGCTGAAACTGAATGTTCCTGCAGAAGCCTTTGGCAAATATGGATATATCCGCACACAGGCTTGCGTGGTTGACAGTGAAGACAATAAGTATGATGTTCGGACATATGATGATGCATATATGTATCAGCCGGCTGAACTTAAGATTGGTGATGGCAGCAGCATCACAATGAAGGAAGGCACTGAAAAAACACTTACACTAAACTACGTATCAACAAAGATGTTACAGAGTGTTTCTCCGATGTTTATTTCCGATAATCCGTCGGTAGTATCTGTATCAGGTAACAAGATCACAGCAGTTGGTGCAGGCGAAGCTAATATTACAGCATATGCAAATCCATATGATGCTTCAACAACGATTAAGGTGAAGGTTGATGGTAAATATGGAACGGATGATTCTATTTTGCCGGGTGAAACAGTACTGAAACCGGGTACTCCAACCGTAAAACAGGTAACGGATACTTCTGCAACAGTTAGCTGGAAGAAGGTAAGCGGAGCAAACGGCTATCAGGTAATGTACGCAACGAACAAGGCATTTACCAAAGCTAAGACTGTTTCTACGACCAAACTCAGTGCAACACTTAAGAAGCTTGCGAAGAACAAGACCTATTACTTCAAGGTAAGGGCATATAAGAAATCAGGAACTTCTAATGTATATAGCGGATATAGTGGTGTGAAAGCTCTGAAACTGATTAAGACACCGACAAAACCTACGATGAAACTGGCAAAGGCACAGCCGGGAAGAAAGGCTACGCTGCAGTGGAAGAAGATTAAAGGCGCAGTTGGATATCAGGTTATTTACACTACAGACAAGAAGTTCAAGAAGAAGGTTAAGAGCGTTACTACGAATAAGACAAAACTGACCTTGAAGAAGCTTAAAAAGAACAAGACCTATTACTTCAAAGTGAGAGCTTACAAGAAAAATGCAGGAGCGAAACTTTACGGTAAATATGGTAAAATGAAAAAAATAAAGATTACAAAATAATTAACAGTGGAAAAGGAGGTTGAATATTATGGCAGATGAAAACAAAAAAACAATGGAAAAAAAGGAAGCAGAAAAACTTGATTTGAATGATTTGAAAAAAGCAAGTGGCGGTACAGATCCGTTTGCGAGTATCGGAAGACAGGATAACAAGAAAATTGATGATCCTTTAAAGAAAAAAGTTTAATTCTACTTGAAGAAAGGTAAAGCAAAACAGAGATGAAAAATGTCAAAAGGTCAGGTTACAAAAGAAGAAATAAGCGTATATTGACCGGGCTGATCTGTTTTGGAATGATTATGTCCCCTGTGGCAGAGGCTACCACCTTTGTCACAGGGAATGAAAAAAAAGAGCAAACTTCACAGAGTGCGGAGTATCGTCAAAGAGTATTTAAAAGTACGGATGAGACGATAAGCTCCGGAAATGGCGGCGGACATTTGATTGCAGATTTTGTTGATAGCGAAGGAAATGAAATTTTGGACAGACAGTCTGAAATGACAATTACGCAATCCAAAATCAAGAAGAGTGCAAATGCAGAAGATGGTTCGCCGCTATCTTTGGAAGATGGTTTACCTGCTTTTTTTGACCCAAGAGGAAGTGAGATGGAGCTTCCAATCAAGGATCAGGAAGACACCGGCTCGTGTTGGGCATTTGCTGCAATGCGTTCGCTGGAAACGGATTCTTTGAAAAAGGGTATTACGAGTCGTTCCAATACGGATTTGTCTGAGAATCATCTGGTATGGTACACCTATAATGCATATACGCAAGATACGCAGGATTCCATGTATGGAGACAGCATTAGCATATGGACGCGCAAGCGGACGAACAGTGCAACCGGTACAGTGACAGAGGAATATGAGTATAAAGATAAATCAGAGGCGTACCTGCTTGGTGGTATAGCAGATATGGCAGTTGGTGTTCTGGCAGCAGGAACCGGTGCGGTCAATGAGGAGTCTGCGCCATTTTCCCTTGCAGAAGAAATGGCGGAAAGAATGGTGGATGCGCCTGCAACGCTGCGAAATCAGACAGATATACGGTTGACGCAAAGTCACATTTTTGATAAAGACGACATAGCTTCTATGAAAAAACACATAATAGAACATGGTGCAATTGATTTGTCTATATGTTATGAAGACGATATTTTGAAAAGGAATGCAGACGGCTCCTCCTATTCATATTATCAGGAAACTTACGATGAAGAGGATGCCAACCACAGTGTGACAGCAGTTGGTTATGATGATGCATATGATGATTTTTCAGGAAGTGTAAAACCATCGAAACCGGGGGCGTGGCTGATTGCCAACAGCTATGGAACCGGAAATGGCGAGAATGGCTATTTCTGGCTGTCCTACTATGATACGTCCATTTCAGAGATTACGTCGTTTGAAGGTGTAAAAGGTGATACGTATTCGAGCAGCTATCAGTATGATGCGACCGGATGGAATGCTACAATCGCCTCGAATAGTGATATCCGGCTTGCAAATGTATTTACAAATGGCACAAAGGAACAGATGCTGACAGACGTATCTTTCTATACATTTGCAAAGAATCAGGAATACGAAATCAACATCTATAAAAACATAGGAGAAAACGGACTGCAGGAAAATGAACCGGAGGATGGCGTGCATGTTCTTTTAGCGGATACGTGCGGGACAGAAGTGTATAAGGGATATCACACCATTTCTCTGGAACAACCGGTAAATCTCCAGCCGGGAGAAAAGTTTTCCGTTGTTGTGACGTTTAAATATAACGGAGCCGAAGTGGAAGCCGGGGTGGAAGGAGAAAGTGTAGATAATATTGTTTATAAAGAAGTTGACGGCAAAACGACTTCGTATGAAATAATGAGATGCAGTTATAGTAGCAGACCCGGTGAAAGCTTCTATAGTATCGGGGCGGAGCATGAATGGAAGGATGCCAATAAAGACGCACATAAAGTCGTAGAAAATGGCAGTGAAAAATACATATTTTTGAATAATGTATGCGTGAAGGCATTTGCCAAAAATGTGGAAGATGTGGAAATTACGGATCCAACCGAAAGTCCAAATCCGACCGGTCAGCCGATTGTATCGCCTGCTCCATCCGTGACGCCGACACCGACAAGTCAGTCCGGACAGGATCCGCAGCCAACGCTAAGTCCGACACCGACTGTGAAGCCACAGCCAACAAAGAGTTCGACGCCGATTGTGAAGCCGCAGCCAACAAAGAGTCCGACACCGACTGTGAAGCCGCAGCCAACGACCAGCCCGGCACCGACCGTATCACCGGATCCGGACAGTTACAAGATTATTGCAAGGAAGAGTATCGTCACCGGCCTTAGTGAGCGACTTGATTTTCCGGTAAAAATCACACCGGTCGCTTACAAGAAGAGTGCAACCTATATTTCTTCGAGCCCTTCCATTGCAACAGTAGGAAAAACCGGACAGATAAAAGCTGTGCGTAAAGGAAAGGCAACAATCAGTGCCATGCTTCCAAACAAAACCCGGATTGTTGTAAAACTGACAATAAAAAATGCACCAAAGAAGGTATCTTTGCTTCGTAACGGAAAGAAAACATCCCGTACGATAAAGTTAAAGAAAGGGAAGACCCTTAAGCTTAGTGCCAAGACAAATTCCGGGAGTGCAAGCTATCAGTTAAAGTTTGCGTCTTCGAAGAAAAAGATTGCTACTGTCTCGGCAAAGGGCGTTGTCAAAGCACGAAAGAAGGGTGTTACAAAGATTACAGTAAGTACGTATAACAAGAAAAAAGCGACAGTCAGGGTGAAGGTCATATAAAAATAAAGTGGACGATTTTGATATTTTTTCAAAATCGTCCATTTTTTTGTAGCACAAGACCATGCAAATCCATTTGCCGGTCGTAAGAACATGGAGCACGAAGTGCGGAATGTTCAGATGCAAAATTTCGTGTATTTTGTGTTTTGAAGGGGATAAGGGTT
>JAILQS010000139.1 GCA_024698865.1 Lachnospiraceae bacterium
CCGAGGGACATTTGATTGTTCGTCCGGATCAGATGGTAGAAGAATTCAAGGGATGTCTGGATCTGGCAAAATACTGTCTGCAGACACTTGGTGTTGAGGAAGATGTTACATATCGTCTTTCTAAATGGGATCCGAATAACAGAGAAAAATATATTGGTGACGCTGAGGTTTGGGAAGAAACACAGCAACATATGAGAGATATTATGAACGAGCTGGATATTGACTTTGTGGAAGCAGAAGGTGAGGCTGCATTCTACGGACCAAAAATCGATATTCAGGCGAAGAACGTATATGGTAAAGAAGATACCATGATCACCATTCAGTGGGATACTTTCATTGCAGAGCAGTTTGATATGTACTATGTGGATGAAAACGGCGAGAAGAAACGCCCTTATATTATTCATAGAACCTCTATGGGATGCTATGAAAGAACACTTGCATGGCTCATTGAAAAATATGCCGGCAAATTCCCGACATGGCTTTGTCCGGAGCAGGTTCGTGTACTTCCTATCTCAGAGAAGTATGCTGACTATGCAGCAAAAGTAGAGGCAAAACTGAAAGAGAATGGAATCCTTTGCACCGTAGATAACCGTGCAGAAAAAATCGGTTATAAGATTCGTGAGACCAGACTTGACCGTGTTCCATACATGCTGGTTGTTGGTCAGAAGGAAGAAGAGGAAGGTGTTGTTTCTGTAAGAAGCCGTTTCGAAGGAGACGAAGGACAGAAATCTCTGGATGATTTCATTGATGCTATCTGCAAAGAAATCCGTACCAAAGAGATTCGCAAAGAAATGACGGAAGAAGAAAAAAAGAATAAATAATAATGCAAACGGTGCAATACGGTTATCGTTTGATTGGATAAGCAGAATGGAGCGATACGATGATGAATACGGTTATATTTGATATCGGAATGGTATTGGTCGACTTCTGTTGGAGAGAATATTTGACATCCTTGGGATTTCCTGAGGATGTCATTTCCAACATAGGAGAAAAGATTGTAAACAGTGACATCTGGGAAGATATGGACAAGGGCATTGTGGAAGATGAGGAGCTTTTGGAACGAATGGTTGCGCGTGCGCCGGAGAACAGTAAAGAGGTCACGCGGCTGTTTCAAACGATAGGGAAGGTAGTTAAAATGTACGATTATACGCCCGTATGGATTCGCTGCTTGAAAGAGAAGGGCTGCAAAGTATATTTTCTTTCTAATTTTCCTAAGCGTGTGTATGAGCAGGCGAGAGACGGGGAAATGGCATTTACGAACGAGTGTGACGGCGGGCTTCTTTCCTACAAGTACCGGATGGTGAAGCCGGAGCCGGAGTTTTATCAGTTATTGATTGATACTTATGGAATTAATCCCAAAGAAGCAGTATTTGTGGATGACCGGCCGGTGAATCTTGAGGGCGCGAAGAAGTTTGGGATTAAGACGATTCTGTTCCAAAGTCAGAAACAGGTGGAAGAAGAACTGTGTGAGATGCTTGGACAGAAAGGTGTATTTGTATATTAGAAACAAATATCGTAAATATCGAAAAATAAGAAAATAGTATTGACACGACCAACAATCTGTTGTAGAATAGTCGTGTTGTGAAAGCAGAGTATCCGCTCTCACCTTGGCATGTTAGATGACCCGGGTTACCTATAAAATGATTTTTATGAGGTGGATAGTCTGTGCTGTCCACCTTTTTTATAGCGCTAGACCGGCAAGCGGATGCATGCTTGCATGCAAATCCATTTGCCGATCGTAAGAACATGGAGCACGAAGTGCGGAATGTTCAGGTGTGAAACCGAGTAGGAGTTAGTCTGCTCGATTTGTGTAAAATCGGTGGAGGGGAGACATGTAGACTTGCGAATATCAAATGTTTATGGAGGTGCCTACTATTAGCGATTATATGATTAATGAGCAGATCAGAGACCGTGAGATTCGTCTGATCGGGGAAGATGGAGAACAGTTAGGAATTATGTCAGCAAGAGATGCTATGAAGATGGCAAGAGAAGCTGATTTGGATCTGGTTAAGATTTCACCAAATGCGAAACCACCGGTTTGCAAGATTGTAGATTATGGTAAGTTCAAATATGAACAGGTGCGCAGAGAGAAAGAAGCCAGAAAGAAACAAAAGGTAACAGAAGTGAAAGAACTTCGTTTGTCTCCTAACATTGACAAGAATGATTTGAATACAAAAGCAAATCAGGCGCGCAAGTTTATTACGAAAGGTGACAAAGTTAAAGTCACATTACGTTTCAGAGGTCGTGAGATGGCTCACATGGGTGTTGGTCGTGACATCTTAGACAGTTTCTTTGAATTGTTGGAAGATATCGCAGTAATCGACAAACCGGCCAAGATGGAAGGAAGAAGTATGATAATGTTTTTAGGTAAAAAACATTAACATAGATAACAAGCAGGCAACGGTAGCAATACCGAAAGATAATACAGAGAATAAGGAGGAAATATCATGCCAAAATTAAAAACAAAAAGAGCAGCAGCTAAGCGCTTTAAATTAACAGGAACCGGAAAATTAAAAAGAAATAAAGCTTACAAAAGACATATCTTGACTAAGAAATCAGCTAAGACTAAGAGAAATCTTAGAAAAGCTGCTATGACTGACAGCACAAACGCTAAGGTAATGAAGAAAGTATTACCATACTTATAATTTGTAGTATAGAAGGAGGAAATTCAAAATGGCAAGAGTTAAAGGCGGATTAAACGCAAAGAAGAAACATAATAGAGTATTAAAATTAGCTAAAGGATATAGAGGTGCCAGATCTAAACAGTACAGAGTTGCAAAACAGTCTGTAATGCGTGCACTTACTTCTTCTTACGCAGGAAGAAAACAGAACAAGAGACAGTTCAGACGTTTATGGATCGTTCGTATCAACGCTGCAGCTAGATTAAACGGACTTTCATACAGCAAATTTATGTATGGTTTAAAATTAGCTGACGTTCAGATCAACAGAAAAATGTTATCTGAGATGGCAATCAACGATGCAGAGGGATTTGCAGCACTTGTTGAAGTTGCAAAAGCTAAAATTGCTTAATGAATAGTTGAAGAAATATTTTTGACGAGTCAGATGTATATATTACATTTGACTTGCCAATAATATATTCAGAACGTAGAAGGTTCATGAATAGTCTGCGGTTTTAAAGATTTAGGGCTTGGTCATTTAGGACTTAAAGATTTAGGGCTTGGATATTTAGGATTTAAAGATTTAAGAATTTAAAAATTTTAGATTTTTAAAAAAATATGTTGACATATCGTAAACGCGAGTATATAATATTGTAGTAATCGCGCGAGAGATTATTCCTCGATAGCTCAATGGTAGAGCACACGGCTGTTAACCGTGGGGTTGTTGGTTCGAGCCCAACTCGGGGAGCTTTCTATGTAACTACATAGAGGTATGCGGAAGTGTCGGAATTGGCAGACGAGCAAGACTAAGGATCTTGTGATCAATGCGATCGTGTGGGTTCAAGTCCCATCTTCCGCATTACAGAAAAAAGAAAACCTCAAGCATAAGGCTTGAGGTTTTCTTTTTTTGACCAAAGCCGAAGCGTAACTTGAACCCAGGTTCAAGCTCTACGCTTCGCTTCGGTCGGCGCAGAACCGAGGTCCCCCCTCCACTTCGATTGTGCGGAGCGAGAAGCTAAATACCACCGAAAGAGCTTCAGAAAGCTGAAACGGTGGTAAATTCAGAAAGCAAGTCAAAGGAAATACCACCGAAAGAGCCCCAGAAAGTTGAAACGGTGGTAAATTCAGAAAGCAAGTCAAAGGAAATACCACCAAAAGAGTCCCAGAAAGCTAAAACGG
>JAILQS010000164.1 GCA_024698865.1 Lachnospiraceae bacterium
GTGTTACCGATGTGCGGCTTACCTGATGTGTAAGCGATTGCTGTTGTTAAATAATAAGGTTTCTTTGCCATAATGACCTCCTAAAATATATAAATTCACACTAAGTTCTCGTGCCGACCGGATTAAAAAAATCCGCCTTTAAACTACTGCTTAAAGGCGGATACTCCGCGTTACCACTTTAATTCATCCTTTTCTTGTGAAAAAGACCTCGCTAGCTTTCACAACTGTCTACTGTAACTGACCGTCATAAAGCATACACTATAACGGGTGCACCCGTTGCGACCTAAGTTGCCCTCAGCCGCAAAGCTCCAAGACCATCTTCCCTGAACTTTCAAATCTCCCTTTCTCAGCCTCCGGGTTCTCTGTGGATTGTCCATGCAGGTACTCTTCTTTTCTTAGCTTTTGACCTCCCTTAGTTTAGCTGTTATACGTTTTTTTGTCAATGTATTTCTTTGTCGTCCTTCTTATTCCATTCTCCAGATTTGATATTCCCCATCGTTTTCATCATCTTCAATTACAAAAGCTTTTCTTGCAACCGGCCAGCCCTTGACTTCCACAATCGCTTCATATTCTTCGTTCTCTGCCCCTTCGGTTTCAGGTGCGATTTTCCGAAAAACTTTTTCCTTCATATCGTCACCACTTTCATTCAAGCAGTTTTCTGCATATTGTCCAATCAGCTTTTCTATTGCTTTCCCGTCGGTTATTTCAAATTGCTTTTTATTATCTTTTAGAATGACTCTTTCAATCGATGAAATATTCTCTACCGGAATTCGATAGTCTTTTCCTTCTAAACTATCCTTGCAATACAAACTTGCACCTCCGAATAACCCCTTTACGGCGATGAAGTCATCATTGTCTTCTTTTATAATCAGTCTCATTGCCTGTACTTTGGAGAAAGCAAACTTGCTATGTCCTTTTCCCTTGTCTGACCATTCAAAGAAATTCTTACACAGTGTATATTCATCCATGTTTTCAAGGTCGGCATCCCATCCTATTGATATCGTTTCAAATTTTTTGGTATACTCGTTCCCGTTCATTCTAATCTTTGCGGGTGCAACTGACGGTACAAACAATGGCGCAATCATTCTCAAAATAATGATTACCGCTACTGCTACAATTCCTATTAGTATCTTTGTTTTTTTGTTTATTGTACGCATCTTCTCGTCTGTACTCCTTTTCTGTTTTCTAATTATTCATTTTCTTTCTTATTCTCTTCGTCCTTCTTCTCTTCCGGAACTCCTACTTTATACAGGCTTTCCATATATACTTTTTTCTTTGATTTTGTTATACGGAACTTAATCTCCTTATGTGTATTCTTAAAGGAATCTGCGCCAAAGTTACCGATGCGTTTACTTGTTATTACGACCAGTTTCAGATTCCGACAGTTTTCAAATGCGCGCGCACCGATACTTTCGACTCTTCTTCCTATCGTAACTTTGGTCAACCGACTACAGTTCTTAAAGGCCTCTGTTCCGATACTGGTGATTCTGCCGGTTATGGCAACTGACTTCAGGGCAGAACAGCTATGGAAACTCCCCTCCGCCAGGGAGGTAATGTTTTTACCCAGCTTTACGGTGGTTGCTTTCTTACAATAATAGAAGGCATCCTCTCCTACTGCCGTCACCTTATATTTTTTCCCGAATATTTTTACTGTATCCGGTACTTTTATTTTGCGGGCTTTCTTATTCGTTACACTGATACATTTTACACGCCGGTTTTTGGAGGACGTATCTGTCACCCGATACCGTATTCCGTTAATCGTTTTTTCATAGCCTTTGACTACTCCGATGGAGAACTTCGCAGTTTTCGTTCCTTTATAATTGCCTATTCCTTTGACAGTTACCTTCGCTGTCTTGCTGCCTCGTTTTATATTGTTGGAATAGGAAACTGTATAGTTTACGCCGTTGGTAAGCATAGCACTTCCATCTTTTACGTAGACAATAGGTTTTATTGCCTTTCCTGTATAGGCATAGGTTTTTTTCGACATTTTTATCGTGAAATGGCTGGCACTTCTTACTTTCACTTTTACTTTTATTTTTTTGGATACGGTAAGGTATCTCTCTGTATCTTCCGGTGTAAATAATATTGCGCATGTGGTTTCGCCAACATTCAGATAAACCGTTGGCTTTTTCCAGGTCCAGCCTTTTGGAAGCGTTAAGTCCCCCACCTGCAGGCCCGGTCTGTAAGTAACGCTCTTATCCTTCGGAACGGTGTATTTTGGTATCAGCTTTGGTGTAGGCGTCGGCGAGATGCTTGGCTCCACGGACGGCTCTGCACTCTCCCCCGGTTCTTCGGACGGTTCTGTACTTTCCACCGGCTCCTCCGATGGGCTAACACTCTCCTCCGGTTCTTCAGACGGCTCTGCACTCTCTTCGGGTTCTGTAGACGGTCTTGCACTCTCCCCCGGCGTTGTGGATGGCACTACACTTTCACCCGGTTCTGTAGACGGTCTTACACTTTCCTGTGTCTCTGCTGCATTTACCTTTGCCCTGTTATCACTACCTTTGCCAAAGCTGCTTCCCCTCCCCAGATCAGCCATGATAACAAGCGTTGCTACAACTAAAACAAGACAGCGAAAGAGGGGTGTTCTCTTATGTGAGAATTCGCCCTTTACCTGTCTTGTTTTATTATTAAATGTATTTGATTCGGTAGAATTGTATTTCTTATTCATGTTAAGACTTCCTTTGTATTTTCTTTCTATAGTAGTCTAACACTTTCCATCTTTAAATTCTACACATTTCTGTAGGTCTATACGTCTAATTTCATGTCGCCGGATTTGATCCAGTTGAGCTTTCTCATTGCTTCAGAAATTGCAAATGCCAGTACTCCCGGAAGGATAAAATGCATTACTGCAATCATAATAAGCGTTGGTGTTGCTCCAAACTCCGGTGCCATTGTCTGGTATCCCATAATCTGACCTACAAGACCTGCTGTTCCCATTCCGGATCCTGTCGCATTGTTCGTCATATGTAAGAGGCATGTGGAAACCGGTCCCAGAATCGCACTGGTTATAATCGCCGGCAGCCAGATTATCGGTTTCTTTAAGATGTTTGGAACCTGTAACATACTTGTTCCAATTCCCTGTGCCAAAAGTCCTCCAAAGCCATTTTCTCTATAACTTGCTACTGCAAATCCTACCATGTTTGCACAACATCCGATAGCTGCTGCTCCTGCTGCAATACCTGACAAATCAAGCACAATACCAAGTGCTGCAGAGCTGATTGGAAGTGTTAAAATCATTCCCATCAATACAGATACCAGAATACCCATTTCAAACGGATGTCTTTCGGTTGCCCAGTTGATAAGAGCTCCAAGCTGTGTCATCATTGCTGAAATTGGTGGGCCTGCAATCAGACCTACAGCAGAACCTGTCATAATCGTTACGATTGGTGTAAGAATGATGTCCACTTTGGTCTTTCCGGATACAAGATGTCCGATTTCAATACCGACGAGTGCTGCGATAAACGCTCCGAGCGGCTCTCCCGGTCCGGCAAGCACAACAGCGCCCTCTGCAATTAAAGTTCCGGCAATAATCTTGCTGGCAAAGGCTCCTACCATACCACAAGTTGCTGAAGAAATTACAACCAATGGTTTTTCGCCAAATTTACTTGCTACACCACATCCGATACCAGCACCTGTAAGTGCGCTTGCAACTTTACCAATCAGCACAACGTATGCGCCGATGTTACCGCCAATCAGGTTACCTACCTGCTGGATAATGGTTCCGATGATGAGCGTAGCAAAAAGTCCGGTTGCCATTCCGCTTAATCCATCAATAAATACGTGGTTCAATACTTTTTTTAATGTTTTCATTTCTTGTCCTTTCTTTCACTACTGTTTCTTTTCTACCAGATAGTGATGCTTTCTTAATTCTTCTTCTATCAAATCCAGAGTTTCCTCGGAATCTGCCTCAACGGTGTGATAGTGGTATCCTGATGTAATGTTTTTTAAAGGACTGGATTTGCCGGAACGAATTCCTTCCATGAATTCCTTTACATTTCTTCTGGAACTGCACTCCAAAGATGCGCGTATCTCTCCATACACCTTATGATTGATGAATACGTCACGCACATTGCCTCCCAGATCCACCATCAGATTCAGTTCGTCTTCTATCTGTTCATCTGTATGATTCACCTTGAAAATACGAACCGGAACTGTGTTTGAACTCTTAGCTGTTACATAGCCCCGATTGGTTGAATATACTTCAAAATCTTTGGCACGTAAGAGCGCAATGTCCTGCACTATTACTTGTCTGCTCACGTTAAAATGCTCCGCAAGAGCCTTACCGGATACAGGCTTTTCACTACATGAAATAATGTTTTTTATTGCTTCTCTTCTTTCGCTTCCGTCCATAAGTTTACTCCTTTCCAAACACAATACGATGGCTATTATAACACATGTATATTCAAGTGACAAGACAGTTAATGTTAAAATTACTCATATCTCCGGATTCTCTTTTTATTCCTTGCATCCGTTCACTGAAAGTAACTTGCAACAAAAAAAGCCCGAAACGGACTTTTTCTGCAAATGGATCCATTGGGTACATGGATTTTACCTATCATAGAGGAATTCAACCTTGCTGTAGATAAACTTAAAATCAACTTCACATTTATTATTCCATATTGCCACCGGAATTCTGTCTTCAAAAGAGTATTCCGTGTAATCAGAGGAGCTTTCAAAATGATAAACCAAGACTTTTTTATGCTCCGGAAGAACTATCCAATATTCACGAACTCCGGCATTTTTATATTTATCTTTCTTTTTGATTATGTCCATAAACCAGTTGCTCGGAGACAGAACCTCAACTATCAGATCCGGAGCTCCTACAACCCTTGCCTTAATTATCTTGTCCCGGTCACATACGACAAGAACATCCGGCTGGACCATGGTCTTATCATCACAGTCAAGCTGAACATCCGTCGGTGCAACCGCTGCTATACATTTTCCACCATTCTTATTTATATGATTTTCGAAAACATTAAAGATCATGGCACCTATTCTTTGATGAACAACTGTGGGCGCTGCCATATCATAGAATACTCCATCTATCATCTCTATTCTGGTTCCCTCCGGAAGAGCCAGATAATCCTCCATGGTTTTACCGATCGTATCAGTTGCTGAAGAACTGGAAGCATAACTCGAGGTCTCCATAAACATTTCATTTACAGCTTCACTTCGTTCATAGCTATACTTTTTCTTTTCAAGAACCTTCGACAAAGCCTGTACTGTCTGATATCTTGGAGTTTCAGTACTTCCACTAAAAATCTTTTGAATAGTTCCGAGTGGTACACCCGAAAGCTCTGCAAGCTGCTTATTTGAATAACCCATCTCTTTTTTTCTCTGAATCATTTCTGCTATAGTCATAAAAATATCTCCTTACGATTAAAGCTTATATATAGTTTTATTATATTCTATCACTCGATGCTCCATTTTACCACCATTATTATACCGTTTTAGAACCGTTTTGAATCCATAGCCAAACGCTTACCAAATCTTTCCAGACAAATTGACACTGAGAGGTATTGAGAAATACGACAAAAAGCCGATGGAAAAGACGGTTGGGCTCCCTATCCTGCCCATACTGGTATGGAGCGGGATAGGGAGCCCGACTATTCTTTACTGCCGCCTATTTTACTCGTTGGAACACCCGTAGGCTGTAAGATGTATACACAGCCCCCTGCACTATTCATCATGTTCTTTAAAAATCCTACGAAACCTGTTCCACTACTTTTCCATCTTCCATTACAATCACTTCATCACAGGCTTCCGCAACTTTCGGATCGTGTGTAACAATAACTATCGTATTCCCTGCATCCGTCAACTGACGGAAGATATCCATTACTTCCGCGCTTGTCTTTACATCCAGCGCTCCCGTTGGTTCATCTGCCAGTATCAGCTTTGGTTTCTTAACAATCGCTCTGGCGATAGCTACACGCTGTTGCTGTCCACCGGAAAGTTCATTCGGATATGCTTTAATCTTACTTTCAATTCCAAGCAGTTTCAGGGTTTCTTTTACTCTTCTTTTGATTTCTCTTCTTGGAATACCTTGATATCTAAGAGAGAGCGCTACATTTTCAAATACGTTCAGGTCATCAATCAGTGCAAAGTACTGTACAACAAACCCTACCTGATCTCTTCTGTATTTGCGAAGCTTCCGGTTGCTTGACGTGTCCACCGGACTTCCTGCGTAAGTAAAGCTTCCTTCATCTGCCGCCATCAAACCTCCGAGAATGTTGAGCAAAGTGGACTTACCCGAACCGCTCTTACCCATAATGGCGGTCATGGTATTCTCTCTCACAACTGCATTGACTCCACGGAGTGCCTGCACGGCTGCATCCTTCTTTCCAAATGTTTTTTTGATGTTGTTGATTTCTAAAATGTTCATATGTTAATCCCTCTTTTCCGCACCTAAAAACGCATCGTCTTCCGTTGCCTCAACT
>JAILQS010000025.1 GCA_024698865.1 Lachnospiraceae bacterium
TTTTGGATGGTACATATGATCACGAGGAATTGATCGTGCCGAATGGGAAGGCAGAGTTTGCCTTTATTTTGTGTGCCTATTTTCTATCTGGAATAGGCTTTTTTTTATGCTCATAAAAAGAAGTTTATGTAACTTATCAATTGCGCACAAAGGAGAGAGAATATGAAGAAAAAATTAGTAACCTCTGTATTGGCCGCTGCTCTGGCTGTCGGTGCACTGGCCGGATGTAAGGGATCATCCGAGGTGACAGAAGAAAGCTGTAAATCTGAAACAGCCTCTGAAGATCAGAAAGCTGCGGATCGGGTTGCAAAACTGATCGATGCCATCTATGTACAGGAGAGAACGGAGAAGACCGATGATCAGTGCAAGGAGGCGAAGGAGGCCTGGGATGCACTGACAGATAAGCAGAAGGAGATGGTCAGTGGAGAGAATGCAGATTCGGACTATTTCGGAAAAGATACAGGGGATGCTTCTTTGGATGATCCTTTGAATGAGGATAACATTGGAGATAAGGAAATCCTTGTCTTAAGCTTTGGTACTTCCTTTAATGACAGCCGTGTCAAAGACATCAGCAAGGTGGAAAAGTCTGTTCAGAAGGCATACCCTGACTATTCTGTAAGACGCGCCTTTACCGCTCAGATCATTATCAACCACATTCAGGCCAGAGATGAAGAGAAGATCGATAATGTGGATCAGGCTATGGATCGGGCTGTGGCCAACGGCGTCAAGGAACTGATCGTTCTTCCTACTCATCTGATGCAGGGTAAGGAGTATGATGAGTTAAAGGAGCAGGTCAGCGCTTACAGCGATAAGATCAAGAACATCAAATTTGCCTCTCCTCTCCTTGGAGAAGTGGGTAAGACGGCAGATGAGACCAACCCGGATAAGGAGACGGTGGCAAAGGCCATTACAGCAAATGCTGTTTCTGATGCCGGATATGCTTCCCTTGATGAGGCAAAGAAGGACAAGAGAGCCTTTGTCTTTATGGGACATGGAACTTCCCATACCGCCAAGATCACATATCTTCAGATGCAGTCTCAGATGAAGAAGTTAGGATATGATAATGTCTTCATTGGAACCGTAGAGGGAGAACCGGAGGAGACATCCTGCGAGAATATCATCAAGGCAGTCAAAGAGGCCGGATACGAGAAGGTCGTTCTTCGTCCTCTGATGGTAGTGGCAGGAGATCATGCCAACAATGATATGGCAGGAGAGGAAGAGGATTCCTGGGTATCACAGTTTAAGGCTTCGAAGGCTTTTGAGGTCGTGGACGCGCAGATCGCAGGTCTCGGTCGCCTCGACGAGGTAGAGAAACTCTATGTTGCCCATGTGGCAGACCAGCTGAAGTAACACAGAAAAACATATTAGAAAGATACAGAACATGAAAAAACAGATCAAGACACTGGCCATTCTGGCAATGGCAGCCCTTTCCCTTACAGCCTGCGGAACTGCAAAGAAGAGCGAAGCTCCTAAGACAGAGCAGACCCGGGCTAAGCTTTCCTTAGAGGATGGCATTTATCAGGCGACTTTTACAACAGACAGTAGAATGTTTCATGTCAATGAAGTCTGCAAGGACAAGGCCGTTCTAACCGTTAACAAGGGAGAAGGAACCCTGCATCTGGTTATGCCTTCTAAGAACATTGTAAATCTTTTTTGCGGAGTGGCTTCTGATGCAAAGAAGAAGGGTGCAGATCTGATCAAACCAACCGAAGAGGAAGTTACCTATGAGGATGGTCTAAAAGAGACGGTCTATGCCTTTGACGTTCCTCTTCCTGTTATGGATCAGGAATTCGACCTGGCTCTGATCGGAACCAAGGGCAAGTGGTATGACCATAAGGTTAAGGTGTCTGATGCCACAACCGATGGAACCTACCTTGCAAACCTCACCTTAGAGGGAGGTTCCGGACGGGCATCCATTACATCTCCGGCTAAGGTGGTAGTCAAGGATAAGACCTATGTCACCCGCATTCAGTGGAGCAGCCCATACTACGATTATATGATCGTAGACGGCAAGACCTATAAGCCGGTGAATAAAACAGGAAATTCTGTTTTTGAAATTCCTTTTTCCGATATAACCAAACCGGTGAAGGTGGTTGCGGATACCGTTGCCATGAGCAAGCCTCATGAGATCGAATATACCATTACCTTCCAGTCCTTCACGGTACACTAACAAGCAGGGAGTCCCCTCACAACCCTTCACACCTCACCTGTGAGGGGGATCCCGATTCTAACTCAGTCGGAGAAATCCCCCACCTCTAAGCGTTAGCGTAGGTGGGGGTTATGAATCGAGTAGGCTGACTCCTACTCGATTTCGCATCCGAACATTCCGCACTTCGTGCTCCATGTTCTTACGACCGGCAAATGGATTTACATGCAAGCATGCATCCGCTTGCCGGTCTTGTGCTACAAACTATACTCAGTCGGGGTACAAGCTCCGACTGAGTTAAACGCTCCGCGAGTCTTGACGGTGGTTTCGATAGTTAGGAATAGCGTTCTATATAGTTGCTTAGTATGACAGCGCGGTCGCCCCAGGTATGATTTTCCAGCGCGGCTTGATAGCCGTTTTCCTGAATGGAGAGAAGCAGATCGTTATCCGAAAGGAGACCGGTTGCAATCTTCGGCAATTCATCAAGTTTGTCAAGAGAGTAAAAACAGATTTCCTTCCCATCGGTGAAGATTTCTTTCAGATAGATGCTTTCATCCGTAAGGCATACGGCGCCGTTTAGTTGAGAGTTAAAAATGCGGTCGTGTGCACCGTCTTTAAACCATGGCATCACATTTAGTGATATTTTTCCTTGTTCCAAACCTTCAAGACACTCCAGAGAAGTTAACAGTTTATTTTCAAAATGAATATTTTCCGGGTGCGCGCAGCTAAGTTCATCCCAGCCTTTTCCGTAAATCTTGACCGGAAGACCATTATCTGCAAGGGTGCGGATGGCTTCTGCGCGAAAATAAAAGCGAACATAGAGATCGATAAATATCAGACTTTCCATACACTGTTTTACTTCCGACGTGGACAACTCCGGCATTTCTCTTTTGATGTGTGAATAGAACGCCTTTTCCATAGGGGTATCCGGATGTGCAATCAGGTCGTCGATAATGCCGTGATAGAAATTGGCATATTCCGGACCGTTTCGCTCAATCACGTTGTCATAGGCGTGAGGGGAGGTGTAATTTCCGGTAAAGACAATATCGTAAGGTCTCTTCTCTATCGGCAGAGTATCTTTTAGGGGCTTTAGTGCGGTGCCTGCCAGAGGGACCAAAGGACCAAGGGCAACTTCCGGGAAATACTCCTTCATATATGCTTCATGAAAGCGGTCTATGGAAATGTGGACGTATTTTTGTGGCAGGTGGTTTAAGTACTTGTGGTAGTAGAAAGGATGGTCTACGACGATATTAATCACCGGAATGTCTAGCGTATCCCAAAAGAAGGTGCCATCTTCATTGAGAAATATTTCTTCTCCACAAATCCCGTTAAAATTAAAAGTGAGGGTGACAACATTGCCGCCCTCGCAGAACCAGCGCAAATCCCAGATGTCCATCTTGATGTTATATAAATCAAAGAGAAAGACATCATGCCCCAGCTCTTTCAAGTAGCCTGCAAGCTGCCTTGAAAAGAATGCAAGGGTTTCTGTGCCGCCGGTAAATAATACAATTTTTTTCATCGTAAGAGTTCGCCTCCTGAGATAACCCGGATTACTGCTCATCGATATCGATGGAAGTACCGTAGTCACTTGTTGTAGTAAGTGCAGAACTTGGACTGTAGCCATAATATTCTTCCAGACACATATGATTCGATGTGAGCTCTTTGGCTAAAGTTTCGCCGACATAGCGTATGTGCCACGGTTCATAGGAATAACCTGTGATGTCGGATTTGTCTTTTGGATAACGGATAATAAAGCCGTACTCTGCGCAGTGCGCTTCTAACCATTGTCCCTCTTTGGTAGAACCGAAGGCTTCTGTCAATTGGTTATCTATAGAATCGCAGGAAACATCGATGGCAAGTCCTGTTTGATGTTCGCTGTAACCGGCTTTTGCAGAATACAGCGAAGCGTGTTCAGCACCGTTAGTGGTGACGCTTCTGTTGTAAACATCGGACTGGCGCTGATAAGAACGATAACCGGATACACCATTTATAATGTATCCTTCGCTCTTTGCCTGTTCGTAGAGTTTTTCGAAAGCGAGTGCAGCTTCCTCCTGCATATATCTTTTTTCGCCTGTGCTTCCACTTGCGAATGTAATGGCTGGTATAATTAAATTAGAAGGTTCGTAGGTGGCCGGGAGGCCTAATTCCTTGGTGACTAAGACAGTAGTGCTGGAAGGTGAAGTGTTAATATTGGATGGATAATCATCCTCATATTCGCCACCGGCGACAGAGGCAATGTCGCCTAAAGAACCGCCAACTTCATCGCCGGCAGTACCGGAAAGATATACGGAGTCGTTCACCCCGTCAGAATCCGGATTGTAAACGAGTGTCGGTTTGTCCGACATATCTTCTTCCTCTTCATTTAGATTGTTAGTATAAAAATATTCATAATCGCTTTGAACGTTACTCGCTTTGGTTTGCGGTGCCGGAATGGACCGGTACGTAACAAAACCAATAACGGCAAGCGATGCCAGAATCAGGTAACTGTGCTTCGTCATATTGAACCCCTCTAATTCCATATGTAGTACTTTGTTAGAAAACATTATACCATATGTGGAAGCAAGAAAAAAGAGAAAAACCGCAGATTTTCACGAAATCTGCGGCTATATTGTAGGTACTTTAGTCCTAACATACTCTATTTAGTTGTTTTTCTTATTTTCCCTGGTTGTGAGCATCCAGTAATTCATTCTTCACTTCCCAAAGCTTCTGTGAAAGGTCTACATAGACAATATGTGGATTTACCAATCGACGACTTTCATCCCACAGAGTTTCCTGTTCCTTCATACAAATCTGACGAATCTCCATGGTTTTTGGTGATTCATACACACACTGTCCGTTCTGGAATACAGGTACCGGCAATTCTCTTACGGTAAATGAACCGGCAGGTAATGTTGTCTTCTTCCAGGTGGAGATTGGATCGAAGAGTTTTAAGTCTTCGTCTTCGGAAATGGTTTCACCTACCAGAGCGATTACATCCGCTTTAATTTTGTGGTTTTCTTTATCGTAAATACGGAATACCGTTTTGTTACCCGGGTTGGTAATCTTCCAGGTATTCTCGGATAATTTGATCTTTGGAACAAATTCACCGTTCTTTTCGATGGCTGCCAGTTTGTAAACGCCACCAAATGCCGGACAATCCTTAGAGGTAATCAGGTTGGTTCCAACTCCCCAGGAGTTGATTTTGGCACCCTGGGTTTTCAAAGAATCAATCAAATGCTCGTCCAAATCGCTGGAAGCACAGATAGCTGCATCCGGGAATCCGGCGTCATCCAACATTTTTCGTGCTTTCTTTGAAAGATATGCAAGGTCACCACTGTCTAAGCGGATTCCGTATACGGCAGGCATCTTTCCGGCGTCACGGAGTTCTTCGAATACCTGAATTGCATGTGGAACACCGGAGCGCAATGTATCATAAGTGTCTACTAAGAGTGTTGTGTTGTTTGGATATAATTCTGCGTATTTGCGGAATGCAGTCAATTCATCCTCAAAACTCATAATCCAGCTGTGAGCGTGGGTTCCAAGAGCAGGGATATCAAATTCCTGTGCGCAAAGCACGTTGCTTGTACCGGCACAACCACCGATTACAGCAGCGCGGGCACCGAGAGTTCCGGCATCCGGTCCCTGTGCACGACGAAGACCGAATTCCATAATCGGATCACCCTGTGCCGCATAACAGACACGGGAAGCCTTTGTCGCAATCAGACTCTGATGATTAATGATATTCAGAATTGCAGTTTCCACAAGCTGTGCTTCCATAATAGGCGCAACCACTTTTACCAAAGGTTCCATTGGGAAAATAACGCATCCTTCCGGAATTGCATAAATATCGCCGGTGAAATGGAAACCTGCGAGGTAATCCAGAAATTCTTCATCAAATACACCAAGTCCTCTCAGATAAGAAATATCTTCATAATCGAAGTGCAGACCTTTTACATATTCAATCACCTGCTCTAAGCCGGCGCAGATAGCGTAGCCGCCGTCACTTGGATTCTGGCGGTAGAATACATCGAATACAACGCGTTCGTTTACGTTGTTCTTGTAGTAGCCCTGCATCATAGTCAGTTCATAAAAGTCGGTAAGTAAGGTTAAATTACCAGTCATAGTAGCCCTCTTTTCATATTTTCATAATTACTTTTTAAGTTAAAACTATAATGCAACGGGATAAATGAAATGTCAAGCATTTTCTGACAAGTTATGTGACAAGACAGTGGAGAAGAGAGGAAAAATGGACAGATAGTGACGGAATAATTAAGTTGAAACAAAAGTAAAAAAATGGTATCCTTAATTCGTGCGTAAGTAAAAAGACGGCACGTATTTCACACACGAAAAATAAATAGAAATGAGTGGACTAATTATGGAGAAAACAACTTACCCAACACTGGAAGGACTGAAATGTCCAAAATGTCAAAGCGCTGAGTATAAGGTGCTAGGAAAAGGCGGAGCTGCAGCGAAGGAATGGGGGACTGCATTAGCGTTTGGTGCAGTAGGAGGCATCGCAAGAAATTTTGCGGCAGATGCTAAGGCGAAGGAAGACTTTGAATTGCATCCAATAGCATATAAATGCATGGGTTGCAAGAAAAACTATGAGACACTTCCTTTTGAGGCAATGGAGGATGAGATTCTTTCCAAAGAGTGTACGGTTGTGTTTCACAGACTTTCTGCTTTTGCCAGCATGGCTGTTTCGCAACAGGTTTATCTGAATGGAGTTAAAGTAGGCTCTGTAAAAAATAAAAAGGCTCTTGTTTTCAAAACATACACCAGAAACAACACTGTTTTTGTGACCGACCAGCATGGAAAAGCCCTTCCGGGTGTTTTCAAGTTTGTTGCCGCTGAAGGTGGCACACAGGAAATAAGATTTAAGAATAAGTTTATTCGATAAGAATGAAGACGACTGACGTTCTATAGGGTGCAGGTGTAGCTGAGTGTCTGATAGAATGTGCAGTCGTTTTTTTGAAAAAAAGAAACAGAAGGTATGATACAATAGGTGTAGCAAAAGAAAAAGAGGGGCGAACAATATGAAACAAAAGATAACGAAGAAGTTTCAAAAAACAATAATCACGATAATTTCCCTTTTATGCATTATCTGCGTATGCACGGCGTGTACAGAGGATTTCTTTGATGAAGAGTCCAATGACGCGGATGCTATAACTTCGCAAGGAGAAAATGATCGCATCAGTGGACTTGGTATGGAAGTTGATAACTCTAAAGGCGAGCTTACCATCTCGAGAAAAGAGATTGGCGCAGACGAAAGAGCGGACGACGGAAGTTGGACGGTATTCGTGTACCTTTGCGGGACGGATCTGGAATCGCAAAGTGGAATGGGGACAGCGGATATGAAAGAAATGATAAAGTCCTCCCACAGCAAAAAGGTAAGATTTGTTGTGCAAACCGGTGGAACGGACGGCTGGAACTATGACAAAGTGGATGATGCGTCGCTGCAGCGATTTGTGATACGAAATGGAAAGGTGAAGAAGGTGGATGAGCGGGAACTTGCCAGTATGGGTTCACCGGACACACTTGCAGATTTTCTTACCTGGGGAACAAAGAAATATGCATCCGAGCATATGGGGCTTGTCATGTGGAATCATGGTGGTGGAAGCATAACCGGTGTCTGCTTTGATGAAAAATACAAGCAGGACGCCATTACCCTTACGGAAATGGACGCAGCTCTTTCTGACTGTGCTAAGAGCTTTCAGCGCAAATTTGATTTTATAGGATATGATGCCTGCCTTATGGGTACGGTAGAAACGGCAAATGTCCTTGCTACATATGCAGACTATATGTACGGTTCTGAGGAAATGGAGCCGGGAAGCGGCTGGGATTATACTGCAGTGGGAAATTTCCTCGCCAAGAATCCGGATGCAGATGGAGCAAAGCTCGGTAAAGTAGTAAGCGACAGCTTTCTGGAATCCTGCAAAAAACAACAGGAGGATGCAATTGTAACATTTTCCGTTATTGATCTTTCCAAAATAGATAACCTGCTGATTAACTTTAACCGGCTTGCAAAGAATATGTATGAGCTGGGAGAAGACTCCACGCAGATTGCTGAAATGATCAGGGAAATAGAGCAGGCAGATAATTTCGGTGGCAACAACAAAACGGAAGGATATACGAATATGGTTGACCTGGGCGGCCTTTGTGATGCGAGCAAATCCTATGTTAAAGGAGCGGATAAGGCAAAGAAAGCTTTGGAGGATGCGGTTGTATACAAGGTGAGCGGCTCGGATCATCGCACAGCTTCCGGTCTTTCCATATATTATCCGCTTTTGGTTCAGGGCTCTAATGAACTTTCTGTTTTTGAAAAAATCGCCGTTAGTCCGTATTACCTGTCTTTTGTTGACAGACTGAATAAAACGGCGGCAACGGATAACGATTTTGCAGATTATGATGATGAGCAATGGTTTGAAGACGATGGGTCATGGAACTGGGGAGAAAATGAGGATGAAAGTTATTGGGAGTATCTTGATTCGTATGAGCAGACCGGGGAAAGTCCATATATAACATTTTATGAGGAACCGCAAATCTGGGAGGACGGAACCTACGGATTTGTACTTGATGAGAATGGAATCAGCAATGCGGCAGGCGTATGTGCATTTGTCTATGAAGTATCGGAAGATGGAAAAAGTTATGTGGAAATAGGGGAAACCACAGATGTTAACGGCGACTGGAATACAGGAGAATTTTCCGACGGATTTGACGGGTATTGGCTTTCTCTCCCTGACGGACAAAACCTTGCTACATACATTGTGGATGAGACCGAAGACTACGTAATCTACACTTCGCCAATTCTTTTAAATGGAAAAGAGACGAATCTTCGCCTGGTACAGTATTACTCAGATGATCACATCGAAGTGGAAGGAACCTGGGACGGAATCAGTGATAAGGGCGCAGCGTGCCGTCAGATTCATAAACTTTCCGAAGGAGATGTTATAACGCCGCTATATTATTCTTATGGCATTGAGGATGATGAAGAAGCTGAATACGTAGGTGAAGAATATGTGATTTCCGGCGACATCTACATTAATTATGATAGGATGCCGGAAGGGGAATATTACTATTCTTTCTGCATAGATGACATTTACGGAGACTATTATATGACGGAGCCACTTACGTTTTCTATAGATACAAATGGAGAAATTGCATTTCAATAATGGAAAATAGTCCGTCTAATAGCCTATTGAAGTAAAAGTTTTACTCATGTTAAACTGTAATATATCTGTTTTATTAATCAAAACATAAGAAGGAGAGAGGATGTTATGAAGAAAACACAGTTAAGTAAATTAATGTCTGTTGTATTGGCGCTGGCAATGATTGTAACCAGCCTTGTGATTAGTGTTTCGCCTGCAAAAGCAGAAGATGTACCAAGAAATGATCAGACTGTGCAAATCGATGATGTAAAAGCCGGATTCTATAAAGGTAAACCGGCGCTTGTTATTGGCAAAGATGAATTTTCACCTACCGGATCAGACATACTGTTTACGGTTCAAACTTACCAGGGGACATCCTGGCAGGAGTTTGGCTCTGTAACCAAGGCAAGATCCAGTGCGGCCATTGTTATTACATCGGATGATATTCCGGGATTGACAACGGAAGTTTATTATCGTCTACGTGCAAAAACGTCTACATATTTCTATTACTCGGATGTATTGATTATTAAGAGCGATGCCGGTGAAATTGAAGTCGGACCTAGTGCAGAGGAACTGGATAATTGCGATCACAGCAAGAACACTAATCCAAAACAGCGCCTGGGTGTTGTGGACTACAACTCAAAGGGGCATGTTGTTGCATATTCATTTAAATGTTCATTCTGTGGAAAAGGGGTCAATCAGGAAGTACTGGAAGCGCATAAATTACCTGCCACCTGGAAACCGGGTATAGAAGGAACCCATTATAGATATTGTAGTGACTGTAATTATAGGGAAACACAGAAGTGCAAATACAAAGTCAAAAAGGCTTCTATGCTGAAAGACAGCTACGATTTGGGCAAAGCAACAAAAGGTCATGATGCGGTTTATGTTTGTTCTGTATGTAAGGAAACCAAAACAGAATATGGCGAGAAGCACAATGGTAAGAAAAAATGTACCGTTTGTGGTTGGAAGAAAGTGAAACCTTCCAACTTAAAAGGCGTCAAAGTCAGCATAAAGAGCAAAAAATCGCAGTCTAAGACGTTTACCAGCAAAGGATACTTTGATTATCTGGGAAGATGGGTACCTGGGAAAACTACCAAGTCATCCTTCAAAATTCTTAAGGTTAAAATCAATTTCAAGAAACCAAAGAATGGATATAAGTATAAGATTGAGAAGAGACCGGGAAGCGGTACCACAATGAACGATTTTTGGATTACATCCAAAACAAACGGTAGTTATACGATGTGGTTTACCGGAGGCACAAAGAAAGCCACTGTTAAAATCACTCCTTACAGTAAATATGGTGTAAAAGGTAAAACCATCGTAAAAACCATCAAATTTTAAGCGATAGAAAATAATCGGTAAGTTTCTTTCAAGAAGCATCCGGATAAGTTCCGGTTGACAATCGGAATAAAATCATCTATTATAAATCCGTAAAATGCAGTGATGGAGACAGTACGCGTTATGCGAACGTAAGCAGTGAGTCCGGGATGGTGCGAACCGGATACAAGTAACAGATGCGGAATATCACTCCGAAGCAGCAGACTGAAAGGGTTACACTTAGTAGGATCTGACGGGTTCCACCGTTATATGGATAGGTATAAAACGGAATTTCAGAATTATTTTGAAATGACGTGAGTACACGAAACAGGTGGTTATGATAGTATAGGCTCTCATCCTTTTTCGGATGAGAGCTTTTTTTACACAAAAAGGTAGATAGTTGCCTATGGCAACAAGCGCCTCGCGCGAGAGTGCCGCAAGCGACACTCTTTCTTACACATAAAAACAAGAAAGGAAGAAAAGCATGTATCAAAAAGTATCAACCAATCTCAACTTTGTAGAACGTGAAAAAGAAACTGAAAAATTCTGGCGTGACAACGACATTTTCCAGAAGAGTATTGATTCCAGAAAAGAAGGGGAGACCTATACCTTCTATGACGGACCGCCAACCGCCAACGGTAAACCGCATATCGGACACGTACTTACCCGTGTAATTAAAGATATGATTCCAAGATACCGTACCATGAAAGGATATATGGTTCCACGTAAAGCAGGATGGGACACACATGGACTTCCGGTAGAGTTAGAGGTAGAAAAACTTCTTGGACTGGATGGAAAAGAGCAGATTGAAGAGTACGGCTTAGAGCCTTTCATTGACAAATGTAAAGAATCCGTTTGGAAATACAAAGGAATGTGGGAAGATTTCTCCGGAACCGTTGGTTTCTGGGCGGATATGGATGATCCATACGTAACTTATCATGATGACTACATCGAGTCTGAGTGGTGGGCACTCAAAGAAATCTGGAACAAAAAACTCTTATATAAAGGCTTCAAAATTGTTCCTTATTGTCCAAGATGCGGAACCCCGCTTTCTTCTCACGAGGTAGCACAGGGTTACAAGGCAGTAAAAGAGCGTTCCGCAGTCGTACGTTTTAAAGTAGTAGGAGAGGATGCATATTTCCTTGCATGGACAACAACTCCTTGGACACTCCCAAGTAACGTTGCGCTTTGCGTGAATCCGGAAGAAACCTACATTAAAGTTAAAGCCGCTGACGGTAAAGTATACTATCTTGCACAGGCTTTGGCAGATAAAGTGTTAGGAAGTCTTGCAGATGAAGAAAACGGTGTTAAAGCATACGAAGTACTGGAAACCTATACAGGAAAAGATTTAGAGTACAAAGAGTACGAATCCTTATTCGAAGGAGCAGCTAAAGTTGCCGACAAACAGCATAAGAAAGCGCATTTTGTTACCTGTGATGATTATGTAACTATGACAGACGGTACCGGTATCGTTCATATTGCACCTGCTTTCGGTGAGGACGATGCCAATGTCGGAAGAAAATACGACCTTCCATTCGTTCAGTTTGTTGACGGCGAAGGAAATATGACAGAGGATACTCCGTATGCAGGAATCTTCGTTAAAGATGCAGATCCAAAGATTTTAGTGGACTTAGACAAAGAAGGCAAATTATTTGATGCACCAAAATTCGAGCATGACTATCCTTTCTGTTGGAGATGTGATACTCCGCTGATTTACTATGCAAGAGAATCCTGGTTCATTAAGATGACAGAGGTTCGTGATGATCTTGTTCGCAACAATAAGACTGTAAACTGGATTCCGGAGTCTATCGGTGAAGGTCGTTTTGGAAACTGGTTAGAGAATATTCAGGACTGGGGTATTTCCCGTAACCGTTACTGGGGAACTCCGCTTAACGTATGGGAATGTGAAGATTGCGGACATCAGGAAGCAATCGGAAGTCGTAAGGAGCTTGCTGAGCTTAGCGGCAATGACAAAGCACTTACCGTGGAACTTCACAGACCGTTTATCGATGAAATTACGTGTAACTGTCCAAAATGCGGTAAGACAATGAAGCGTGTGCCGGAAGTAATTGACTGCTGGTTTGACTCAGGAGCTATGCCTTTTGCACAGCATCATTATCCATTTGAAAACAAAGATCTGTTTGAGCAGCAGTTCCCTGCCAAGTTCATTTCAGAGGCAGTAGACCAGACTCGTGGATGGTTCTATTCTTTGATGGCAGAGTCTACATTGTTATTTAACAAAGCACCGTATGAAAATGTAATCGTTCTCGGACATGTTCAGGATGAGAACGGTCAGAAGATGAGTAAATCCAAAGGAAATGCAGTAGATCCGTTTGATGCACTGGAAACTTACGGAGCAGATGCGATTCGTTGGTACTTCTATATTAACAGTGCACCTTGGCTTCCGAACCGTTTCCACGGCAAAGCCGTTCAGGAAGGCCAGCGTAAGTTCATGGGTACTTTATGGAATACCTATGCATTCTTCGTACTTTATGCAAATATCGACAACTTCGATGCAACCAAATATACCTTAGATTATGATAAATTACCGGTAATGGACAAATGGCTGTTATCCCGCCTTGCCACAACAGTAAAAGCAGTGGACAACAACCTTGAAAACTACAGAATTCCGGAAACCGCAAGAGCGCTGGAAGACTTCGTAGACGAAATGAGTAACTGGTATGTAAGACGTGGTCGTGAACGATTCTGGGCAAAAGGCATGGAACAGGACAAGATCAATGCTTACATGACCCTTTATACAGCACTTGTTACCATCAGCAAGGCAGCAGCGCCAATGATTCCGTTTATGACAGAAGACATTTATCGTAATCTTGTTTGCAGCATTGATAAGAGTGCTCCGGAAAGTATTCATTTATGTGACTTCCCGGTTTGTGACGAAGCATGGATTGATACAAAATTAGAAGCAGACATGGATGAGTTATTAAAGGTAGTTGTACTTGGTCGTGCCTGCCGTAATACCGCCAACATCAAGAACCGTCAGCCAATCGGTAAGATGTATGTAAAAGCAGAAAAAGAACTTTCTGAATTCTACAAAGAGATTATTTCCGATGAGTTGAATGTAAAAGAGGTTGTATTTACAAACGACGTAAGAGATTTCACATCTTACACCTTCAAACCACAGCTTAAGACGCTTGGTAGAAGATTTGGTAAACAGATCAATGCATTGAAAGAAGTCCTTGCAGGATTAGACGGAAACGCGTCTATGGATGAATTAAATGAAAAAGGCACACTTACCGTTACCTTAGACGGAAAAGAAGAAGTGCTTGAGAAAGAAGATCTGTTAATCGAGGCAGCGCAGATTGAGGGCTTTGTATCAGAGAGCAATTACGGTGTAACCGTAGTGCTGGATACCAACCTTACAGAGGAACTGCTTGAGGAAGGATTTGTTCTTGAGATTATCAGTAAAGTCCAGACGATGCGTAAAGAAGCAGACTTCGAAGTAATGGATCACATCAAAGTGTACATTCAGGATAACGAAAAGCTTGCCGACTTACTTAAGAAAAACGAAGATGCCGTTAAGACCAAAGTGCTTGCCGACGAAATTGTGTATGGAAATGCACAGGGAAGTACGAAGGAATGGAATGTAAACGGTGAGAAGGTTGTCATCGGCGTAGAGCGCGTGTAATGTTCATATATTAAAAAACGAAAGTAAAACAACAAAGGGATATTGCCCGGGCCAAAGCGTCTATGGGTAATATCCCTTTTCGAATGCCAAGGGAAGCTATGAATAATTGCGCGATTTTACACATAACAAAAAAACGCCTTTTTAACTCTTGAAACAAGCCATTCATTTGTGCGCATTTTCAGTAAAATCTTAAAAGAAATTCTTAAAATTTTGAAAATGCGAATTGCGTATTTAATGATAAAATAAAAACGCATATATGGACGTGGGTTTTGTATTACATATAAAATCTAAAAAGGAGAGTAAAAAATGAGGTGTAAAGGAGAAGTATGGAAAAGAAAAACAATCAGCAAGGCGCTGATTCCAATGTTGGCAGTAACGATGCTTTGCCCATCCGTGGGAGGCATTTCGAAAGCAGCTACTAATCTGAATGGATTGATTGATGAGGCGGCAGACGGAGCAACGGTTGTTCTTGAGGAGGATTATACCGGTGCGCTTACTGTTGGGGCAGACAAAAAAATTACCCTTGATTTGAACGGACACAAAGTCAGTGCAGAGGGAACAGGTATTACGAATAACGGTTCTTTGATTTTGAAAGATTCCAGCGCAAACGAAACCGGTATCGTAGAAGTAACCGGAACCACGAGTAATACCTGGGCAATTGTAAATAATGGTACGCTTGAAGTAGACAGTGGAAATTACACGTCTACAACTACCGGTAACGGTATCGCATGGGGAATCGAGAACAAAAAAGACGGAAAACTTACCGTGAAGGGCGGAACAATTGAGGCAACTACGACCGGAAACCAGTACGCGATCGGACTTAACAATTACGGTGTTGTAGATAAGATGGAAGGCGGACTCATTTTGGGAGATCTGGCCAATTCATCTGTTGGCAATAACGGACTTGGTGCGGTAAACCGTGAAGGTGGCGACATCTTTGAAATCAGCGGCGGAACCATCAAAGGAATAAGCAAATCTACCGGTTATGCCTGCGGTATGAGAAATGAAGGTAGCGTTGGAGAGATCAAAGGTGGAACAATCGAAGGCTATGAAACAGGAACCGGAAAAGGTTATGGACTGTATGTTGCAAAAGGAACCGTAACGAAGATTTCCGGTGGTAAAATACACAGTTACGCATCCGGTGGCGGATACACATTTGGTCTTTGGTTAGCGTCCGGCACTACGGTTTCTACGATTAGCGGTGGAGAATGTTCTTCCGAGGTTGATAACCATTTTGAATCCGGCGGCAATAATGGACTTGGTGTAAGCATTGATGCCGGAGCTAACGTTGGAACGATATCCGGTGGCGTGTTTGTCGGAAAGACGATTGGCGACGGACACGGATATGGACTTAGAAACCGCGGTTCGATTATGAGCCTGAACGGTGGTGCATTTATTTCTTACGGCGGTGGACACAATGGCGATATGGCAGAGGATAACAAACCACAGCAGTTATATATAGACGGAGGAAACACAGGATATACGAATGGATATGCATTATCTCCAATCAGTCAGGGTGCGCCTACCCGTTATGTACGCAAAGAGTCTGGTGAGAGATACGTACAGATTTGTGAGGAAGACGGCGACTTTGTCGCAGCATTTGTCTTTGATACCAAGACCGGACGTGTTGTGAAACGATATGGAGATATCCGCGAAAGTTATACCGTATACAGCCCGGATCAGAGCGTAAAAGAGCCACTTGTATTAAAAGAAGCGGATCTGGAAGAATATGCAGAGGATGCAACCTTATTCTTAAGTGAAGGAATGCCTCGTCCGGTATTCTATTTCATGGGCTCATCTGTTACTTATGGATATGGAAGCCATGGCTGTGGATTAACAGAAAAAGTACGTGATATGTTTAACGTAACGACATATAAAGATACCATTTCCGGAACCAACCTTGCAGCACCGGCAAGCTTTATCCAGAGAAAAGGTTCTTATGTGGAAAGAACGGTCAATAACCTTGCCAAAAACGCAAGAGTAGACGCACTTGTGCTTCAGTTATCTACGAACGATGCGAACAATACCGGAACAGATCTTGGTGAAGTTACCGCGAAAAATGTTGTTGATCTTGATAGCTTTGATATCAGCACAACAGCAGGTGCGATGGAATATATTATCCGCTATGCGCAGGATACCTGGGGATGCCCGGTAGTGATTTACACGAATCCAAGACTTTGGCCGGATAGCTACAAGATTAGCAGATATGAAACCATGATTGATTTCTGTTATCAGTTACAGGACAAATGGGGTAAGGACGTTGTCGGCGTTGCAGATTACTACAACGGACAGATTAACGGTGCATTCCTTGACAAAAGTGGATTTAATCCATCTTCTATGATGTCAGATGATATTCATCCAAACAGTACCGGATACGATTGGATGACCCCATCCTTTGGGGAACTTCTGATGGATTATGCAGCAGCAAACCAGACAAAGAAACTGATTAACGAAATCGGAACCGTTAAAAATGATGCTGCTTCCAAGACTGCCATCGATGCAGCGGAAGTTGCTTATAACAAGCTGACACAGGCACAAAAAACCATCTTAGGTAAGGCAAATACCAAAGTTCTTACAGATGCCAAGACTGCTTATGAAGAAGCAGGCAAACCAGCACCATCTGTTGTGAAAGCGACCGCAGTTACTTTAAGTAAAGCAAAAGCTGCATTAACTACAGGCCAAAGCGTAAGCCTTGCAGCAACAGTTGCACCAGCCAATGCAACGAACAAAACAGTAATCTGGAAGAGCACGAATGATAAGATTGCCAAAGTTGTAGCAGGTAAAGTGACAGCAGTAGCGCCTGGAACAGCAACCATCAGTGCAAGTGTTGACGGCAAGACGGCAACCTGCGTTGTAACAGTCACACCGGCAGCAGTTAAGTCTTTGAAAGTGAAAAAGGCTTCCAAAACTTCTATGAAGGTAACCTTCAAAGGAGCAAAAGGACTGAGCTACAAGATTACTTACCAGAAAGGCAAAGGCAAGAAGAAAACAATTACAACAACGAAGACATCCGTTGTAATCAAAAAACTTTCCAAGAAATCTACCTACAATGTACAGGTAGTTGCCTTTAAGAAAGTAAGCGGTAAAACTTACACAAGTAAGAAGAGCAAAACAGTAACCTTGAAATTAAAATAATAAAAACAATGCGATATTGGAGAGTCGTCTCTCTGATATCGCATTTTCTTTTAAAAGATTTAATAGGTTAGGGATTTTGTTATTTTAACAGGTTATGATATAATTGTATCAATGGTTTACAAACTTAGAAGGTATGGAAATGGAGGATGGCTATGAAGGAATTAAACAAAGAAGAAGTAAAACAGAGCATTAAAGACTATATGAAAGTGCTGTTTTTCAAAACCGTGGAAGAAGCAACTCCACAGCAGATTTATCAGGCGGTAGCATTTGCCGTTAAGGACCACGTAGTGGATCAGTGGATGGCTACACGTAGAACCTGTGCCAAGAACGACGTTAAGACAGTATATTATATGTCGATGGAGTTTCTTACCGGTAGAGCGCTTGGTAACATCATCATTAATTTAAAAGGAAATAAAGCAATCCGCGATGCGTTGGATGAACTCGGACTTGACCTTGAGAATATCGAGGAAGAAGAGCCGGATGCAGCGCTTGGTAACGGTGGTCTTGGACGACTGGCGGCATGCTTTTTGGATTCTTTGTCCACGCTTGGATATCCGGCATATGGATGTGGTATCCGTTACAAATATGGTATGTTCAAACAAAAAATTGAAAACGGATATCAGGTGGAAGTGCCGGATGACTGGATGAAGGAAGGTAATCCTTTGGAAGTCAAACGTGAAGAGTATGCAACGGAAGTTAAGTTCGGCGGATATGTGACAGTTCGCAAAGACGAAGAAGGACGTGATGTATTCGTACAGGAAGACTATCAGTCTGTTATGGCGATTCCGTATGATCTTCCAATCGTAGGATACAATAATAATATGGTAAATGCGCTTCGAATCTGGGATGCGCGTGCAATGGACACATTTAACCTGGATTCCTTTGACAAGGGAGATTATCACAAGGCAGTGGAACAGCAGAACCTTGCAAGAACCATTTGCGAAGTATTATATCCGAATGATAACCATTACGCAGGTAAAGAATTACGTCTGAAACAGCAGTATTTCTTTGTATCTGCCAGCGTGCAGCGTGCGGTAGCCAAATATATGGAAACACATAAAGATGTTCGTAAGCTTTATGAGAAGGTTGTAATCCAGATGAACGACACACATCCGACGGTGGCAGTTGCAGAGCTGATGCGTGTATTGATGGACGATTATCATTTGACATGGAACGAAGCATGGGAAGTTACCGGCAAGACATGTGCCTATACGAACCATACCATTATGTCAGAAGCGCTGGAAAAATGGCCGCTTGAGTTGTTCTCAAGACTTCTGCCAAGAATCTATCAGATCGTGGAAGAAATCAACCGTCGCTTTATTGCAGAAATTCAGGATAAATATCCGGGCGACAATGATAAGATTCGCAGTATGGCAATCGTATATGACGGACAGGTGCGTATGGCAAACCTTGCTATTGTATCCGGCTTCTCCGTAAACGGTGTTGCAAGACTGCATACCGAGATCTTAAAAAATCAAGAATTAAAAGATTTCTATGAAATGATGCCGGAGAAATTTAACAACAAAACGAACGGTATTACCCAGCGAAGATTTCTTCTTCATGGCAATCCGCTTCTTGCGCAGTGGATTACAGATAAGATCGGTGACGACTGGATTACCGACCTTTCCCACATTGACGAGTTAAGCACATATGTGGATGACGAAAAATACCAGAAAGAATTTATGAATATCAAGTATCAGAATAAGGTTCGTCTGGCAAAATATATTAAAGAGCACAATGGAATAGAAGTAGATCCACGTTCTATTTTCGATGTCCAGGTTAAACGTCTGCACGAATATAAGAGACAGCTGCTCAACATTTTAAATGTTATGCATACTTATAACCTGCTGAAAAAGGATCCGAATATGGATTTCTATCCAAGAACGTACATTTTTGGTGCAAAAGCGTCTGCAGGCTATCGTAGAGCCAAAGCGATTATCAAATTAATTAACAACGTAGGTGATGTAATCAATAACGACCCGACCATAAACGGCAAGATGAAGGTTGTATTTATCGAGAACTATCGCGTTTCCAACGCTGAGTTGATTTTTGCGGCAGCCGATGTATCCGAGCAGATTTCCACAGCAAGTAAGGAAGCCAGCGGAACCGGTAATATGAAATTTATGTTGAATGGTGCAGTAACTCTTGGTACTATGGATGGTGCCAATGTTGAGATTGTAGAAGAAGTTGGCGAAGAAAATGCAGTTATCTTCGGACTTAGCGCACAGGAGGTTATTGATTATCAAAATAACGGCGGATACAATCCAAAAGATATTTACAATATTGATACGGATATCCGTAACGTACTTACACAGCTAATCAACGGAACGTATTCACCGGAGAATCCGGAATTGTTTAGAGAGTTATACAATTCCTTGCTGGAAAGCAATGGTGGAGAACGTGCCGATCAGTACTTCATTTTGAAAGACTTTAGAGCGTACGAGGAAGCACGTAATAAGATTGGTAAGATGTACCAGGATACCTCCGCATGGGCTCGTATGGTTATGCTCAACACTGCAAAGAGTGGTAAATTCTCTTCTGACAGAACGATTGAAGAATATGCAAAAGAAATCTGGAAGTTAGATAAAATTACCGTAGATACAAAATAAAACTAAGGAGAAACAAAATGAACAATAAGCAAATAATAGGTTTGGTTGCAGCTGCTTTGGTATTTGTATTTGTAGGAGCAAGCAGCGTGTTATCTCAGACAGTATCAAAAAGTATTTTGAATTCAACCTCCACGGAGACAAAGACTTCTTTTGACTCGTTGATGGATGAAATCGAGGGCAACGCCACGTTGGCACTTCCAATGAACGACTATGTCGGTGTGGTAGAAGTAGATGGTGTGATTCAGGAGGGCGTTTCCACCGGAAGCAATATGTTTGAAGCTCCTTCTTACCAGCACGAAAAGACACTTGATTACATCGATCAGATGATGGATTCCGATACGAACACAGGCATTTTACTTTATGTAAACAGCCCGGGTGGAACGGTCTATGCATCCGATGAGTTATATTTAAAATTAAAAGAATACAAAGAGGTAACGAACCGGCCTGTTTGGACTTATATGGCAAGTGAGGCATGCTCCGGTGGATACTATATTTCCATGGCATCCGATAAGATTTATGCCAATCGCAATTGCTGGACAGGTTCCATCGGTGTTATCATTTCCATGTACAATACGAAAGGGCTTTTTGACAAAATCGGCGTGAAGGAGATTGATATCACAAGCGGTAAAAATAAAGCTATGGGCTCTTCGGGGCTTGACATGACACAGGAGCAAAAAGATATTCTTCAGGGAATGGTAGACGAATCCTATGAGCAGTTTACCGGTATTGTTTCCGAAGGAAGAAATATGGATATTGCCAAGGTAAAAGAACTTGCAGATGGTAGAATCTATACGGCACTGCAGGCAAAAGATGCAGGACTTGTAGATGAAATTGCAGGCTATGAAGAAGCAAAGAGCGCGTTTACTGAGAGCTTAGGCTATGATGATGTAGAATTTTATGTACCTTCTTTCAACAAGGGAAATATCTTTTCTTCACTGTTTTCTGCATACCGTTCCACAAAGACACGTTCCGATGCGGAAGTTATGCAGCAGTTTATAGAGAATCTGGGAAGCGGGGTGCCAATGTATTATGCAGAAATCGGAGAATAATAAAGTTTACGCCGGATTTTTTGTTCGACTTTCGGCGCAGCTCATAGATAGTTGCATTGTGCTTCTGGCGTTGATGGTGATTCGATTGCCAATCTTTATTTCATCGCTTGTTAATCCGGCGAGTCCGATTAATGCGCAGGTGCTGTTTCAATACTCGGCAGCAGACATTTTCATTTATTTACTTGGAAAAGCGTATTATATCGTTATGATAGCCGGAAGCGGCGCAACTGTAGGGAAGAGACTTTTGAATATAAAAGTTGTGTCGGCAACGGAGGAGCCGCTTACGACGTTCCGCGTGATTTACCGTGAGACGATTGGTAAGTTCTTATCTTCCATTTTCTATATTGGATATATATTAATCGGGGCAGATGAGAAGAAGAGAGGTCTTCATGACCGTCTGGCGGACACAGAAGTGATCTACGCTTTCGAAGCAAAGAAAGTAAGATACAATTATGTGCAGCCCAATCCGTATGCGCGAAGCTACTATGGACCAAACTCCTATGGGTCAACGTCTTATGGGCAGCAGCCGGGGAATACATATGGTCAGCCAACAACGACAGCAGGTGCACCGGTGGACACCGGAGAAAGTGAGAAATCGCCAAATGCAGATATACAGGATGCGAATGGAGTAAGTGCAACCACCACGCAGAATATGTGGGGAGACCAGTTGCAGGGTGCCGGCTCCAGCAATGCACAGCTTGGTAATCTCGCTCAACCACCGATGGAGAATGTGGACGTGGATGCAGATTCGAATTCATCAAACGAAGAATCTAATATTTAACAAATAATCTAATATTTAAAACGTATAATCACCTTGGTTTCGGTAAAACTAAAACTGAGGTGATTATTTTATGAGAAATTTGGACAATAAATCTGTATGGAAACAGAAGGGTTTCTATCTGGCAGCAGGAATGGGTGTGGTTGTTTTGGGCGTAATCGCGATGCTTGGGGTAACAGTGATGAACTCAGGCAAAGAACCGGGCCCCAGTAATAGCGGGTATGAAGTGGCAGAACGTAAGCCGACACCAACAAAGAATGAAACGCATGTGGAAAAGATGGAAGAAATGCATAATGAGGAGAGTTTGCAGGTTTCTGACAAGGATGATGCTTTTCAAAAAGATGCTGTATCTGATGTTGCTAAAGTAGAAACAGACAAGAAAAGTAAGGAGCCTGTTTGGGCGGACGAAGAAAAATCAGAGGAGAGGAAAAAGGATGCTCGGGAGAAAAAGCGTAAGGAAGAACCAAGCGTGGAAACTTCAGCAAAAACGCTTGTATTTGAAGAAGAAAAAGGCCTTATCTGGCCGGTTCAGGGGGATATTCTTTTAAAATACAGCGAGGAGAAAGGAATTTATTTTCATACGCTTGCGCAGTATAAAACAAATCCGGCGATGCTGATTGCGGCAAAGGAAGGCGCAAAGGTAAAAAGTGCGGCAAATGGCGTTGTCACAAACGTGCGTGAAGATGAAGAACTTGGAAAAGTAATGACGGTTTCGCTTGGAGAAGGGAAAAACGGCGACGAATATATTGCAGAGTACGGTAATCTGAAGGACGTAAAAGTTGCGGTCGGAGAACGTGTAGAAGAGGGGCAGGTGCTTGCAAAAGTTGCCGAGCCAACGAAGTATTACAGTAAAGATGGGATCGGTTTGTATTTCCGTATTCGCTGTGGAGAAAAGAATCTGGATCCGCTGTTGTTCTTACCATAGAGGAAAGCCCCCTTTCGGGTTGCCTACTGTAAAAGTAGCACTCTCCGGAAGGGAGCATATAATAAAGAAAACAGAATTTTTCGCTTACAGATACATAAAATCCGCAGTCTGCTTTATTCTCACATGCTTCACAATTTTTGGTAAAATACTGTTTGGCGACTGCTTCATATAGATTATAAAGAAAAAATATGCTAAACTGATATCGCAGGCATTAACAGCAGGCAAAAAATGGAGGGATTTTATAATGAACAATTTAAGAAAAGTAATATCTGTTTTAATGGCAATGGTAATTGTTCTTGGAACTTGTGCCGTTGCTCCAAAGGCAAGCGCTGCTACATCAGCGATATTTGAAATCGTTTATGACAGTGCAGGAAATGAAGATATCAAACAGGTGCAGGAAATGGCACCTCAATATGTAACAACAGGAAGCGAAGAGGAACTCAACACAGAGAATGGTTATCTGTTGGCGATGAGTACATCTGTAAACCAGGCGGTATTCCCAATCAATTTAAGCAAGAAGGGAACTTTATTGTACCAGCTTGGTTCCGGTGCAGGGCTTAACGGTTCAACCGGAAAGATCAAAGCGCAGTTTTATTCGGATGCAAGTTGTACAAAATCTATTGGAGATGCTGTTTTGCTTAATGTATCAACGCAGGACACTTTTTCAGCACTCACCAATCTTGCCGTGAACGCTGCCGGAAAATACTATTTAAAAATAATGATGGTAGATACCGTTCCGTCCAAAACAACATACTCTATCGTAATATCTGCCCTTGCATTCAGCAGCGAAGATACGGCGCTTACGTCTAAGTTTGTGGCGTCATACACAGGAACGGAATCCAGAGTTACTTACCATAAGGTAGTAGTAAAAAAAGACAGTTACATCACGACAGAATTTGAAAACTATAGTACAAAGAACGGACAGAGAACCTCCGGTGAGGTTAAGACCGTTTTGTGTAACAGTAAGAAAAAAGCCATGTCCAAGACCGCGATTGTGGATGTTCCGGCAGAGGGGACAGGTCTTGTAACCTATGCAGTAAAGAAAGGTACCTATTACATAAAAGTTGCAGGTAACGGAATTTATCGTACCAAAGGAAAAGTGACTGCAGTAAAGGATCAGGGCGCACATAAGATTTCCAAAGCCAAAAAATACACCATCGGTAAAACAGTAAAGGGCTTGTTGTTACAGCAGGACAAGGTATCTACGGCGGATTACTACAAATTTACATTGAAGAAAACCAAAAAGCTTTCTATGATTTTGAAGGGAAGCTGTGCAACAGATGGACAAGGAATCCAGTTTGCGATTGTCAACAAAAAAGGACAGGAAGTTATGAAGACCTTTACTGCCAAAGGAAACTTTAATATTTCCGGTAAGACAGCAAAGAAAATTCCTGCAGGGACCTATTATTTGAAAATAAAGAAGAGCAGTGCAAAAGGCTCCGGTTGGTATTCCGTTAAGATTAAAAAATAAGGAATGAAACAGGTATTTTGACGGCACGCATGCGGAAGGTGCAGGCGTGCCGTACTGCGGAAGGAATCTAATATGGAAATACACGTTGGAGACATTATAAAACTGAAAAAGAAGCATCCTTGTGGAAGTTTTGAATGGGAAGTGCTGAGAGAGGGAATGGATTTCCGTTTGAAATGTGTAGGATGCGGGCATCAGATTATGTTACCGAGAAAACAGGTAGAAAAAAATATACGCGGAATCCAAAGTAAAGAAAATTCTTGACTAGGCAAGCTGTCTATGATAGAATACCTATTTGTGAGACGCTATATTAACGTATCCTTGTTCCTGAAAAGAATTTCGGGAGCCAGAGACCAAAAGGAGGTGCAAGACAACTATGAATAAGTATGAATTAGTGTTAGTTGTAAGTGCAAAAATCGAAGATGATGCTAGAGAAGCAACCGTTGAAAAAGCTAAAAAATATGTTACTAGATTCGGCGGTACCATTACTGAAGTTGAAGAATGGGGTAAGAAGAAATTAGCTTACGAAATTCAGAAAATGAGAGAAGGCTTCTACTATTTCATTCACTTTGATGCTGAGGCAGATACACCAGCCGAACTTGAACAGAGAGTTCGTATCATGGATAATGTACTCAGATATTTGTGCGTACGAGTAGAGGAGTAGGCATATATAGAAGGAGGGGTTCCTCATGAACAAAGCAATTTTAATGGGACGTTTGACACGTGACCCTGAAATTAGATATTCCCAGGGAGAAAGTTCTACAGCAATCGCAAGATTCAGTCTTGCTGTTGATAGAAGATTCAAGAGAGCCGGAGATGCAGAAGCGGATTTCTTTAACTGTACAGCATTCGGACGTCAGGCAGAATTTGTTGAGAAGTACTTGAAACAGGGTACTAAGATTCTTTTGACAGGACGTATTCAGAATGATAACTACACCAACAAGAATGGTGAAAAAGTATACAGTGTACAGATTATTGCAGAAGAAATCGAATTTGCTGAGAGTAAGAATGCTGCTGCGAATAATAATGCAGGTGGATTTGATACACCAGCAAGACCGGAGCCAAGTCAGGCGGCCGGAGACGACTTTATGAATATCCCGGATGGAATTGATGAAGAATTACCGTTTTCTTAAAAAGTGAAGATGACAATTGTCGGTTATTATAGTAGAAGGAGGTTATAGCAATGGCTTATAACAAGAATGAAAAATCTGATTCTCCAATGAGAAGAAGAAATCCACGTAGAAGAAAAAAAGTTTGCATTTTCTGTGCAGATAAAGAGAACAACGTAATTGATTACAAGGACGTTAACAAACTTAAAAGATATGTATCTGAAAGAGGTAAAATTCTTCCTAGAAGAATCACAGGAAACTGCGCAAAACATCAGAGAGCTCTTACTGTTGCAATCAAACGAGCTCGTCACGTTGCATTATTACCATATGTAATTGACTAATTAGGATTGTAACAAAACATATGAGTGTATTGCTCTCCATCCGATAGAACCGGTTTTTGTTGGATGGGGAGCATTTTTGCTTTTAAAAAAGATTAATGATATAATATTCAGAGACTTTTTACGCAAATGGGGGACAAGTAATCGCCGCCGGGAAGATATCATTTTGAACTGTTTTTGAGATGATAGGCTCGTGCAGGGAGGTAATCATGAAAAATAAGAGAATTGCAGGTAAAAAGAGAGTGAAAACCAATAAAATAACCGGAAGATTAAATGCATATATGAGATGGCCGTTAATTCTGACCGTTATTGTTGCGTGCATGGACAGCGTGCTTTTTGTAGTAAACAAAAAGGCCGGATTTGTTGGAATACTTTTTTTCGTAATATACGCAATTTGTGCAGCTTTAATCTGGAGATATCGTAACAGGGGAATGTTTGGAGATCTCGTAAGATATGCCGCAGGCTATGGACGCGTACAGAAGCGCCATTTCTTTTAACAGTTGCTTCTGTACGCGTCCATAGCCTGCGGCATATCTTACGAGATCTCCAAACATTC
>JAILQS010000084.1 GCA_024698865.1 Lachnospiraceae bacterium
GGTAATCATGCGAAAGAAGTGCCCATATCCAAAGACGTATGATCCAAAGTACGAGATGTTATTAAAAAAGGAACTACAAAGAATTGTATTTGAAGAGAAGGGGCCGGTGGCTGATTTTTTAAATGTTGAGAATATGAAACACATGTTGGCGCAAAAATCAAATTATATTCGTCCATGGTTCGGACAGTTGATGGCGGGACCACAGCTGTTTGCATATCTTATTCAGGTGAATATCTGGCTGGAGAAATACGGCGTGGAAATTGTGGATATTTGAGAGGTTAGTGCCTAAACGAAGCAACTCTTCAAAAAAGGCACAGAAGGTATGTAGGAGAAATTCCCTCTTAGACAGGGGATTTCTCCAAGTGTTAACCGCATATTTAAAAACTGTTTGCGGGTGGGTGTTTGGTGTATTAGTCCGGATATTTTTGCGACCGACACATTAGGATACATCAGTCGTAAGAGTCTCTAGGATACCTCTGCCGGTGCCCTTAGGAAAGGCTGCAATTGTACTCCGTGGAGTGCTGCGTCAGCACATTCCATCAATAGTGAGGTGTCTGCTACAAGCGAATGTGGTTTCTTTTTATAATTGTCTTGATATATAGGGACAAAGTACACGTTCTTTCGTTGAAACAAAGTGCCTAGGTTTTGAAAATTCGCACCCATGCCATCGTTGGTGGACAGGGAAATTAGAATCGGGCGGTTGTTCCGAAGATGTGCTTTGGCTGCCATAAGAACAGGGCCGTCAGTGATTCCACAGGCAAGTTTTGCAAGGGTGTTGCCGGTACAAGGAGCAATAATCAGCAAATCAAGCATTGCGTTTGGACCAATCGGCTCCGCTGTCTCTAATGTATGAATGGGCAAAAGTCCGCAAATAGAGGAGATTTTTTCGAGATATTCAGCGGTCTCGCCAAAACGACATCGATTATGCATTACACTGTCTGATACGATAGGGACAAGCGTAGCACCGGCAGTTGTAAAGTCTGCCATTACGTCAAATATTTTATCAAAACTGCAAAAAGAGCCTGTCATAGCAAAGCCGATGGTTTTGTTTTGAAAAAGGTTCTGGTTCATGACATCACTCATTTCCATCTAATATACAGTTAAGAAGTATCTGTGCTGAAGTAAGCGGTGCGATTCTGGCAGGGAGTCCCGGACAACAAATCACCCTACGTTCACTCGGAACGGTTTCGTCCGGAATCAGACAACCGGGTGCACTCGCAATGTCAATCAGCACGGATTCTTTTGGTGTGTATGCTAAAAGTTTCGCCGGCAAAAACGAGGAGGGGATTGTGTTAAAAATGAAAACACCTTCCCCAAGATGTTCTTCTAATGCGTCCAAAGGAAAGGCATTGTATCCGCGCACCATGGCTTCCGCACGTTCGACAGAGTTTCGTGCAAATACATGCACTTTGGCACAAAGACCACGCAAGCGGTCGGAAAGAGTAGTACCACATTTGCCAAAGCCAAGAACAAAACAATGATTCCCCCAAATTGTCAGGGGAGAGGCGTTCATTGCGGTATAAATTGCGCCTTCAGCTGTAGCAACGCTGTTTTGCTTTGCCACCGATTCCATTTGCATAAAATCAAGATAGGAAATATTCTTTTCTTGAAATTGTAAAGTGCTCTCTTTGGAAAATAAACCTCCATAGATTGTATGACCGGAATGCATTCCGGAAAGCAATGCTTTTAGTGGAATCTGTGTTGAAGCACTTGGACCATAAAGTGTCGCATCGTCCTTTGTAAAAGGGATTCCCGTAATCAAATGTGTGGCAGTATCCAAAACTCCATCCAAAGAACATTCATCTTTTTCGGAAAGCAGGGGATGGTGTAAACCGGTATAAAGAACCGGTTGCCCCTGTTTTTTCAGCAGGGAGTACAGATAAACATTTCGTACGTCACCTCCAAGTATTGCGAAGAATTTCATTTTCATTCCTTCCGAAACTTTTATGTTCTATTTTATGAGGAAAAATAAAAAAAGTACCACCAAAATAGCATGTATTCCGGTGGTACCAAACGTATTTAGTCTTCTTCTTCCTCTTCAGCCGCAGGATCTATTTCATTAAAATCCTCTGCAGGTGTGTCATTGGCTGCCTCCTCAACCGGGGCATCGTCATCATCGTCAAAATCGTCATAGTCATCAAAAAAATCATCATCATAATCGTCAAAATCATCATCGAAATCATCAAGGTATTCCGGTATGAAATAACGATAAACCCCATAAGCAATAGCTGCAATACAAGCGATGGCTCCTACGATAGCTAATACTTTAAGAAAACAGGATTTTTCTTTTTCTGCTGCATCATTTTTCTTGATTATATCATTCATCTTTGCGACGCTTAACAGTTCCTCTAATTTGTTTTGCATTGTAACACATCCCTTCTTCCAATTGATAGTAACAGTATACCACTAAAGAAGTAAGAACACAATTGACAAAGTAGCCGTTATATTGCATAATTTTAGAGAATAATTATGAAAAGAGGTAAAATATGTCAACAGCAAATTTAACCGCAATACTGATTGCATTTATCATTTACCTTGCCGGAATGATATTGATCGGTGTTGCACAGATGAATAAGAACAACAATGCAGAGGATTATTTCCTTGGAGGTCGAGGACTTAACGGATGGGTTGCGGCATTATCCGCACAGGCTTCCGACATGAGTGGATGGCTTCTTATGGGACTTCCGGGAGCAGTTTACGCAATGGGAACCGGTCAGTCCTGGATTGCAATTGGATTGTTTATCGGTACGGTATTTAACTGGATTTTTATTTCAGGGCGTCTTCGTCGATACACCATCGTAGCGAACAATTCCCTGACACTACCGGAGTATTTTGAGAACCGTTTTCACGATAAAAAGAGAATATTACTTACGATTTCATCCGTAGTCATTATTATCTTTTTCCTGGTATACACAGCGAGTGCACTTGCAAGTGGCGGTAAATTATTCAATTCCGTATTCGGAGTGGATTATCATATGGCACTTATGATTGGAGCAGCCGTTATTCTTGTATACACATTTATGGGAGGATTCCTTGCGGTATGTACGACAGACTTCATTCAGGGAACATTGATGTTGATTTGTCTGATGATTGTACCGATTATGGCATATATGTCACTTGGTTCCGGTAATATGACATCATTACTTGACCAGTCAGGAGTCGCAGGTGGCAGCAGTGCATTCCTTAATCTTTTATCAAACGGCGAGAAACCATATACGGCAATCGATATTATTTCCCAGCTTGCCTGGGGACTTGGATATTGTGGTATGCCTCATATTCTTACTCGTTTCATGGCTGTTAAAAATGAAAAGGAATTAAAGAAATCAAGAGGAATCGCGATTATCTGGGTGGCAATCTCACTTGGAATGGCATGTGTTATTGGTGTAGTCGGACGTGCATATCTTTTCCCTACCGTACTTGGAGAAGAAGGAACCGCATCTGCAGAGAGTGTATTCATAGAAATGATTACGAAACTGTTCACTAAAGATTTTTCACTTGCATTCATTTGCGGTATTTTCTTATGTGCAATCCTTGCAGCGATTATGTCAACAGCAGATTCGCAGCTGTTAGTTGCATCTTCTTCCGTTTCTAAAGATATCTTCAAAGATATTTTGAAACCGGATGCAGATGATAAAACGGTATTACGCGTCAGTCGTATTACGGTAGCGGTAGTGGCAATTCTTGCATTTGCAATTGCGTGGGATCCGGACAGTAGTATTATGGCGCTTGTATCGGATGCCTGGGCAGGACTTGGTTCTGCATTTGGACCAATTGTATTGTTGTCCCTTTACTGGAAGCGTACGAATATCGCCGGCGCAATTGCCGGAATGGTATCCGGAGCACTTGCCGTAATCATCTGGGACTACATCCCATGCATGAATGGACAGACTCCTAGCGCATACACAGGACTTTACTCACTGGCACTTGGATTTGCAATCAGTCTGGTTAGCATCGTTATATTTAGTTTATGTACAAAAGCGCCGGCAGAGGAAATTGTGAAAGAGTTTGAATCCGTAGAAAAATATACAGAAGAAGCATAAGAGTAAAAACATATTAAAAACGTCTAACCCGCAAAGGTTAGACGTTTTTATTCTTCAGAATTTAGGGTGTCGTCGATAATGGTTTCGACCATATTGAGTTTGATGTAAACATCGAAAATCAACATACAGATAAAAGTAAAGGTCTGAAGGAAAAACTGATCGTCCTCGTCTTCAATATCAGTAAAGGAGGTCTGTGACTTACGGTATTTGCGAAGTACGTCACGAATCAGACTCTTTGCCTGGT
>JAILQS010000066.1 GCA_024698865.1 Lachnospiraceae bacterium
TGACAATATAAGATTTATGTATCCGTATCATCGGAGCTTCCTGCATTTTTTCCTGCCATACCTTTAATTTTCCATCCAGAAGTATGGTCTCTTTTTCTGTATGCAGATAAGCGTAGTTCCCCTTGCCTTCCAAATATAATACCTCCTCGAGTAGCCTGGTAAAAAGTATTCGGTTGGTGCAAAATTCCATTGGAATATTCTCTTGTTCTTCCTGCAATACTTTTAAGATGTATTTTTCAACCTCTCTCTCCGTAACCGGTTTTATCAAAAATCCCAGTGTTTTTGTGCTGAATGCATCAATCATGACTTCGTCATGGCTTGTCACAAATACCACTCGCCGGATTGTATCCGTCCTCTGCAGCTTTTGCAGAACCGAGATTCCATCTGTATCTCCCAGCTCCACATCCAAAAAGAGCAGCTGTATCTGCTCTCCGTCATATGCAAGCACTTCCCCGCCGGATGCAAACTCGATGAATTCAAATTCTGACGGACATGTTTCAAAATACTTACTGCAACATTCTGCTATCTGGCGACGAAACACTTCCTGATCATCACATATACCTATCCTAATCATTGGCTCACCCTGTCGTATATTTTATCGCTTCACAGTATTGTATTATACTATGTATATTTTGAGCTGCCAATATCCTAATCTGCTATTATTCTTTGCCCGACATAGTACCATGGTACTATGTCGTTCATATTTTGTTCACAAAACATTCAATAATTCTTTAATCCTTCATCATGTTTTAGACATTTCTTTCTCATATACTATAATCAAGAAAACAAAACAAAGCCTATCACAGTTAATTGTTTACTAAATAACTTTTTCATAATAAATGCCAAGGAACCTCAGTTCCTTGGCATCCTCCCTTTTCAGGGCTTTTTTATTCTAAAGCTTTCAAAGCTGCTTCCGGCTAAATCTACCCTGTAATTGTATTTTTTATTGTCTTTTGAACGGAAAAATGATAAATTATTCTATATCTATTTATGAGGAGGAGAATATACTATGTTGGATATCATCACGCGCGCCAACAATTCCTTGAACGGAGTTGTGTGGGGCACTTTCGGTCTGGCTCTGCTCTTTGTGTCAGGTCTTGTCATGACAATTGTAAACAAGGGATTTCAGTTTTCCCATATTGGTCATTGGTTTCAGAAAACCATCGGTGCAGTTTTTTCTGACAAACATGTCACAGCACATACGGGTAAAGAAGACAAATCCATTTCCCAATTCCAAAGTCTCTGTACTGCTTTGGCAGCAACCATCGGAACCGGTAACATTGTAGGTATCTCCACTGCCATCATCAGCGGAGGACCTGGCGCCATCTTCTGGATGTGGCTCATGGCAATTTTAGGTATGATGACCAACTATTCTGAAAATATTCTGGGTATTTATTATCGAAGAAAAAATGAGCATGGAGAATGGTCCGGAGGCGCAATGTATTATCTTCGTGACGGTCTCGGTGCCAAAAAAGGATGTAAACAGATTGGTAAAATTCTTGCTGTACTATTCAGCTGCTTCTGTGTTCTTGCCAGCTTCGGCATCGGAAATATTGCTCAGGTGAATTCCATCGCCGGTAACATGAACTCCGCATTTCACGTACCCACCTGGATTACAGGCATTGCGTTAATCCTTCTTGCCGGTGTAGTCATTGTTGGTGGATTAAAGCGTGTGGCTGCTGTTACCGAAAAACTGGTTCCTTTCATGGCTATCGCCTATATCATTGGCGCATTCATTATTGTGACCATTCATGCAACGATCATCCCGGCTGCGTTTGCTTCCATATTTAAAGGTGCCTTTGCCTTCAAAGCAGTCGGAGGCGGTATTGTCGGTTATGGTCTCAAATCTGCCATTACATACGGCTTCAAACGTGGAGCATTCTCCAACGAAGCCGGTCTTGGTTCCTCTGTTATGGTACACTCCAGTTCCAATGTAAAAGAACCGGTACAACAAGGTATGTGGGGTATCTTTGAAGTGTTTGCAGATACAATTGTCGTCTGTACACTGACAGCTCTTGTGGTCTTAACCAGCGGATTAGTCAATCTGGAAACAGGAGAGTTATATGAAGAGATTCCTGCGTCTGCATTGGTGGGGCAGGCATTCGGTGGTGTATTTGGTGCCATCGGTCCCAAGTTTATCGCTGTCGCAATTCTGCTTTTTGCGTTTTCCACAGTTCTTGGCTGGAGTCATTACGGTACCAAGAGTATTGAATATCTCTTTGGCGGCAAGATAATCCCTATCTATAGAACAGTGTTTGTACTCATGAGCTTCTTCAGTGCAACCATGGACCTGACACTTGCCTGGGATTTGTCCGACACCTTCAACGGTCTGATGATGATTCCGAACCTGATTGGTGTGCTGGCGCTCTCCGGAACCGTTGCCAAAATTACTGCCAATTACAATCGCCGTACCTTCAAAGGTTCCGATGAAGCTCCCATGTACTCCGCATTCGCCGACATTCAGGCAATGCAGGAAGCATCTGACGAGTTCAACGATGAAGAGGATGCCATTGCATAAAAAAAGGAAGGGTCTGTGAACCAATGTCATTAAGTTAAGATGACAAGAAATAAGAAGAAACCGAATTACCTTCATAATAAAGGGTTAAAACTCCGGTTTCTTTTTATTTTGTTTGTATATTTCTTTTAATGATTATTAAAGACAACATTATCAGTATTCATT
>JAILQS010000132.1 GCA_024698865.1 Lachnospiraceae bacterium
GTCTGCTGAGAAAATGATGCCGGAAGCCGGTCTGGAACTGCCATACGAGGGAGCGAAGGAGATGCTCCTTGTCGATAATGTTGAGAACAAAGAGTTTCTTCACGAACTGTTAGAGGCGATGTATGAAGAACTACCTGCACCGAAGAAAAAGAAATAACTTTGAATATAATGGAGTAGGAAACAAATGATCAGAGAAGTTAAAAGGGAAGAAATACCGGACTGTGTAAGCCTTATAAAGAAAGCATTTTTGACCGTTGCAGATGAATTTGGATTTACGGAAGAAAATGCACCGAGATTTACTGCATTTGCAACAACCGAAGAGAGATTAATGTGGCATATGGACGGAGAACATCGCCCCATGTATGTCTTTGAGGATGACGGAGTTCTTTGCGGGTATTATTCTTTGCTGATTCAGGAGAATAACGAGTGCGAATTGAATAATGTTGCGGTTTTACCGGATTATCGGCATAAAGGTATAGGGAAAAAGCTGATTGACCATGCTTTTGGTATGGCGAAAGAGCTTGGTTGCAATGTGATGAATATTGGTATTGTTGAGGAAAATGTCATGCTGCGTGAATGGTATGAAAAAGCGGGGGCAATACATGTTGGAACTCATAAATTTGACTTTTTCCCATTCACATGCGGTTATATGAAAAAGGAACTTTAAGCTTTATATATTTTTATTTAAATGAGGATTGTATTGAAGAAATAAACGTTTCAATAGTTATCAAATCAGCTGAAACTGATGATGAGTTGTGCGGAAGAGGATATGTCCACTGTACTTCATGGAAGGAAGCCTATAGAGGCATAGTATGCGACAGATATCTTGATACGATGACTGTAGAGGCTACAACAGCACGTGCCAGGAATTTCCCGGACAATACCCTTGTAGCTAAGGATGGAGATAAAGTCGTAGGATTTGCAGTTTATAGTTCATCGAGAGATGAAGATCTGCCGGATGCAGGAGAAGTTGACGCAATCTATGTGCTCTCAGAATACTATGGCCGGAAAGTAGGCTATAGATTAATGAATGAAGCACTTTCACGGCTTAGTGAATACAACACCTTTTTTGTGTGGGTGTTCGAAAAGAATGAGCGAGCCATAAATTTTTATCACAAATATGGTTTTGAATTTGACGGATGCAAAAAGGAATGGACTCTTGGCACTCCTGTCTCAATAGTCAGAATGGTAATGAAAAGAGCATAATCTTTTCAGGTTTACCAAACTATATTTGAATTATATGTACGATGGAGATGTTATGAAAGTATTAGTTGTATATTGTCATCCAAGTAAAAACAGTTTTACACATACGATAAAGGAATCCTTTATACGAGGGCTCGAGGATGCAGGGCACTCTTATGAGGTCTCTGATTTGTATGCACAGGGATTTAATCCGGTCATGTCAGAAAGTGAATACATTAGAGAAGGATTTTATCGATTGAAAGATCCTGTAGAGAAAGACATTCTTAATGAGCAGGCGAAGATTAATTCGGCCGACATTGTTGTTTTTATTTATCCAGATTTTTGGACGGCTTCTCCGGCTATGCTTGAGGGATGGTTCCAGAGGGTATGGACATATGGCTTTGCATATGGAGATAAACCTTCGATGAAAACCTTGGAAAAAGCCGTGTTTCTTATCACAATGGGAGGCTCATTAAAGGATGATATCAGGTTGCAACAACTTGAAGCTATGAAGACTGTTATGGCTGGTGACCGAATTCGTAACAGGGCAAAAAATTGCGAAGTATATGCATTTGACGAAATGACCAGAGGCTATGGTAATGATATAAATAGAGAAGAAAGAATCGAAACATTTTCGCAAAGGGCATATGATTTGGCGAAAGGATTAAGATAAGGTAGCCTTTTATAGTAGTATATAAATGAGTACGACAATTACGGTTTGTAAAGATGAAAGGTATTGGAAAAAAACAGATATAAAGTTGCCACCAGTTGTGTACAGTAGTCCTGAGCTTTCTACCGTACACAACAGGTAAACAGCAACTTGACTTGAAAATGCTGAAAATACGGCACTTTCGAAGCATTAATCGTTATCCAAGAGATAATGCGCGAACTACGAGCGATGCAAAACAAAGCAAATACAAACTCCCTGGATGCTTGCATCCAAGGGAGTTTTTTATTTGCCTTTGTTTTATAGCGCGACAGCGCGACATGAGCAAGACGCGAAGCGTCTGCGAATGACATCGCGGTATACGAATGCCGCGACAACGAGGGATGCGAAGCATTCCGAGTCTGTCGGCATGGCGTATTTACAGCGCAACATGAGCAAGACACGAAGTGTCTGCGAATGGCATCGCGGTATACGACTGTCGCGACCGAGATGAAGCGAAGCGGAATCGAGGGGCCTCGTTGTGCACCCCGAAAGGACATCCCTTTCGGTTTTTTTGCAAAAAACGCTTCGTTTCCTGACTGGCACAGCGATTTTGGCGCAAATGTGAAAAATGGGTTGACTATTTGTGGCGCAAGCGTGATAATCTAGTTGTAATTACAGAGCGCAATCGTGAGGATAAAATATGTTTGAACGAAAAATATATGATGAAATGTTAAAATGGAAGCGGGAATATGCACCTAAATATGCATTATTCCTAAAGGGTGCAAGGCGTGTGGGAAAAACAACCTTGGCTGAGAAACTTGGACGTGAAGAGTACAAATCATATATATTGGTAAGGTTTGATCAGACGGATGAGTCTATTAAACGATTGTTTACAGATAGTCTTCGTGATTTGGACATGCTTTTTAATACATTGCAGTTTGCCTATAATACTCGTCTATACCAAAGAGAATCCTTGATCATTTTAGATGAGATTCAGTTGTTCCCACCAGCCAGACAAGCCTTG
>JAILQS010000027.1 GCA_024698865.1 Lachnospiraceae bacterium
GATTACATCTGTTCTGTGAGTACAGGACAGACTACCGAAGACAGTAGGTGCCGGTTATACCGGCGTAAGGAGAAGACGCCTACCGAGGAGTAATTTATATTTATATTATAATTACGACTTTACAGACTTCGGTGGTGTACACCGAAGTCTTTTTTCGGTGATACGCACCGAAGTCTTTTTAATTCGGTTTTCTAAGAATCTATAAGGAGGTATACGGAATGGCAAAAGTAGAATTGAAACAGCCTATCGTTGACGAAATTAAAGCGCTTGCAAATGATTCAAAATCTGCAGTACTTGTTGATTACCGTGGATTGACTGTTGAACAGGATACAATTCTTCGTAAACAGTTAAGAGAGGCTGGTGTTGTATACAAAGTATACAAAAACACTTTCATGAAACGTGCTTTTGAAGGTACAGATTATGCTCAGTTAGATGAGTTTTTAGAAGGACCTTCTGCTATCGCTTTCTCCGCTGAAGATGCTACAGCTCCTGCAAGAGTATTAGCAAAAGCAGCAAAAGAAATGGATGCATTAGAGTTCAAAGGTGCCGTAATCGAAGGTACATTCTACGATGAGAAGGGAATCAAAGCAATCGCAGCTATCCCATCAAGAGAGGAACTTATTTCCAAATTACTTGGAAGCTTACAGTCTCCTATCACCAACTTTGCTCGTGTTATTAACCAGATCGCTGAAAAAGGCGAAGCAGCAGCAGAGTAATTTTTAACCGACGAATATCGTCACAGTTTAATTGCCCACATGGGCCAACATATTAAAATAATTGGAGGTAAATTTATTATGACAACTCAGGAATTTATTGATGCTATCAAAGGCATGACAGTATTAGAATTAAATGATTTAGTAAAAGCATGTGAAGAAGAATTTGGTGTTTCTGCAGCAGCAGGTGTTGTAGTTGCAGCAGCAGGTGCAGACGGAGCAGCTGGTGGAGATGACAAATCTGAATTCGACGTAGAACTTACAGAAGTAGGACCAAACAAAGTTAAGGTTATCAAAGTAGTTCGTGAAGTAACAGGATTAGGACTTAAAGAAGCAAAAGAAGTTGTTGACGGAGCTCCTAAACTTGTTAAAGAAGGTGCTGAAAAAGCTGAAGCTGAAGATATCAAAGCTAAACTTGAAGCTGAAGGTGCTAAAGTTACACTTAAATAATTTCGTGTATTTATTAGATTCTTGTAAAGAAGCCATTGTATTAGTGGATAATCCGCTGATGCAATGGCTTTTTTTAATACCTTAAAAATACCCCCCTATAAGCAAAAAAAACCCATCTTTTTGGAAACCACCCTATTTGCTATATTATTATTAAAAAGAGGAAAGAAGTGGTGAGATGAGTGAAACTATTGTTTCGATGAAGGGGATATGCAAAAGTTTTCCCGGCGTAATGGCGCTAGATCATGTAGACTTTGAATTACGTGCAGGTGAAGTAATGGCTTTGCTTGGAGAAAACGGAGCAGGGAAATCCACTTTAATGAAAGTACTGAGCGGGGTGTATACGAGAGATGCAGGAGAGCTCGAGATATTCGGAAAGAAATATGGGGATTTGACACCGAAGCATGCACAGGAGGCAGGAGTTGCGATTATCCATCAGGAACTTAACATGTGCCGGCATCTTTCGGTAGCAGAGAACATGTTTCTTGGAAGAGAGATTGTTGAAAAGGGCGTCCTCAACAACGCTGAGATGGAAAGACAGGCGAAAGCCATTCTGGATGATTTGAAAATAGATATCAATCCAAAGCAGATGGTAGGAGATTTGCCGGTTTCCAAACAGCAGATGGTTGAGATAGCGAAAGCGCTTTCGGTGAATGCCAGAATACTGATTATGGACGAGCCGACATCAGCGCTTACAGCCAAAGAAATAGAAGATTTATTCCAGATTATCCGAAAGCTAAAGTCGGAAGGAAAAGGAATTGTATATATTTCGCATCGACTGGAGGAATTACAACACATCGTGGATCGTGTAACAATTATGCGAGACAGTCAGTACATAACAAGTATGAATTTTGCGGATACCAACCTGGATGAGATTATTGCCAATATGGTTGGACGTGAGATTAAAGAAAAGTTCCCGAAAGTAGAATGCGAGAAAGGCGAGAAGGTATTTGAAGTCAAGAACCTCAACGCGGGTAAGATGGTACGGGATATCAACTTTTCCGTGTATGCCGGCGAGATTGTCGGTTTTGCAGGCTTGATGGGAGCAGGAAGAACAGAAGTTACCAGAGCAATATTTGGAGCGGACAAAAAAGAATCCGGACAGATATTTGTAGATGGGAAAGAAGTCAAAATAAAATGTCCTGAGGATGCAATACAGCAAGGTGTTGTACTTGCACCGGAAGATCGAAAGAAAGATGGATTGTGTACGAAGTTGAGTATTCGTCATAACCTGGCACTTCCGAATCTGGATATGGTTTGTAATAAGCTTGGTGTGGTTAACAGCAAAGAAGAGAAGAAAATATGCAAGAAAGCGGTTGAGGACCTGAAAATCAAGACGCCAAGTGTGGAAGTTGATTCCGGCAACTTATCCGGAGGTAATCAGCAAAAGGTTGTAGTCGGCAAGTGGCTGGTTCGAAATTCGAGAGTGGTTATTTTCGATGAACCGACGAGGGGAATTGATGTCGGCGCCAAAGTTGAGATTTACAATCTTATGAACGAACTCAAGAAACAAGGAATTGCAGTTATGTTCGTATCTTCCGAAATGCCGGAAGTTATGGGTATCGCAGACAGAATCATTGTTATGTGTGACGGAAGAATTACCGGCGAGTTAATGGCAAAAGACGCTACACAGAATGAAATCTTGAAACTGGCAACAACCTTTGAGGACAAAAATATTGGGAAAAGTGAGGAAGTAGCATTATGAAAAATAAGAAACCAAACACAATAAGGAAAATACTTGCAATTAGGGGAATGGGGGCAGCCTTATCTGCGTTTGTCGGATTGATTATTATTTACATTGCGTTCGGTCTGATTAACCCGGAGGTGTTTTCCGGACAGAACATTTTGAATCTGTTACGTTCGATGTCTAAATACTTATTAATCGGTATTGCACAGAGTTACGTATTGATTACAGGAAACATCGACTTGTCCATTGGAACAATGGTAGGTATGAGCTCCATGATTTCAGCAACATTAATGAGTAACGGTGTTACACCAATCGTGGCAATTTCAGTTTCTCTTGGCGCCTGCCTTGCAACAGGAGTGGTTAATGGATGTCTGGTTGGTAAATTCAAACTTCCACCGTTCATTGCAACACTTGGAACCATGTTTGTTACGCGTGGTGTAGCATATATGGTAAACGGTAACCGCAACACAAGCAGTATTTCGAGCGGAATCGGTAAAGAAGCAGGAGATGCATTCCAGAATTTCTTCTACTATGGAACAACCTTTGGTATTTACAATACCTTCTGGATTGCACTTATCATTTTCGCAATATTTTTCTTTATCCTGTCTAAAACCAGAACCGGTCGTCATATATATGCTATAGGATCCAATATTGACGCTGCGAAGTTATCCGGCGTTAACGTAGTGGCAACCACTACAAAGGTATATATTGTAAGTGCAATCTGTTCCTGGATGGTAGGTCTTATCCTTTGTGCACAGGCATGTATGGGTAACATGGAAGCAGGAAATATGTACGAAATGTACGGTGTAGCGGCTGGCGTTATCGGAGGAGTTTCCCCTCTTGGAGGAACCGGAATTCTTCTTGGTACATTCGGTGGTGCAGCAGTTTGGCAGACACTGGAGAACGGCTTAAACATGATCGGAGCACAGGTTGGTATTCAGAGACTTGTAATCGGTATCATCGTAGTAGCAGCAGTATTACTTGATGTCGTTGTAAGAAGCGGCGAATTTGGCAAAAAGAAAGAAAAACATAACTAGTTTACATAAGTAACTGTAGTTCATGTTTTTAAAAACTCGTGTGAAGCGGGGGAAAAAGGAGGAAAATTTAATGAAAAAGAAACTGATGGCGCTTTTGTGCTGCATGGCAATGGTTGTATTAACCTTAGGCGGATGCGGACAAAAGAAGGAGGAAGCAACAACACAGGAAGCAAGCACAGATGGTGGTTCAGCAAAGATTGCGTTGATTACAATGGATTCCATTGATCAGCACTGGATCACACTGAATGAGGGTGCACAGAAGGCAGCACAGGAACTTGGAGTAGAAGTAAGTTTCATGTCACCAAACACCAAGGATGACGCACAGCAGATCGAATGTGTAAACAATGCAGTAGCAGGTGGTTACAACGCAATCCTTGTAGCAGCAAACGGACCGGATGCTATTTCTTCAGCATTACAGGAAGCTGCAGCAGCAGGTGTTAAGATTGTTTATGTTGACTCTCCGGCAAACGTAGAGGCAGAAGCAACCTTCTCAACAGACAACAAAGCAGCCGGCAAACAGGCAGGTGAGCAGATGCTTGCAGCATTTGAAGCAGCCGGAGTATCAAGCGGAAGTGTTGGAATCATCAACGTTAACGCATCTACTGATTCTTGTGTAATGAGAGAGGAAGGTTTCCGTGAAGCATTTGACGGAAGTTCTTTCGAATTACTTGAAACCCAGTATGGTGAAGGTGATGCAGCCAAATCACAGAGTATCGCAGAAAACTACATTACACAGGGTGTTGTTGGTATCTTCGGATGTAACGAAGGTTCTACCACAGGAGCAGGAAATGCGATCAAAGCTAGCGGCAAATCTGATATCGTAGGAGTTGGATTTGACAAATCCGATACAATCAAAGGTTTAATTACAGACGGATATCTTCTTTGCACAATGGCTCAGAACCCTGACGTTATGGGTTATGAAGGTGTTAAAGCAGCCGTTGCAGCAATCAATGGTGAAAGCCTTGGTGGTAAAGTTACAGACACAGGCGTTTCTGTAATCGACAAAGCAGCATTAGGTGATGATGCAGGTTCTACAGATGATGCAAATGCGGAAGCTTCTACAGGAGCAAGCCAGGCATGGAAAATCGCATTAATCACAATGGATTCTATCGATCAGCATTGGGTAACATTAAATGAAGGTGCACAGGCAAAAGCAAAAGAACTCGGAGTAGAAGTAAGCTTTATGTCTCCAAACACCAAAGACGATGCACAGCAGATTGAATGTGTAAACAATGCAGTAGCAGGTGGATACAACGCTATTATGGTAGCAGCAAACGGACCGGACGCAATTTCTTCTGCATTACAGGAAGCAATTGCAGCAGGCATTAAAGTAGTATATGTTGACTCTCCGGCAAACGTAGAGGCAGAGGCAACCTTCTCAACAGACAACAAAGCAGCCGGTAAAACAGCCGGAGAAGAAATGATCAAACAGTTAGAAGCAGCAGGAAAGAAAGATGGAAAGATTGGTATCATCAATGTAAATGCATCTACAGATTCTTGCGTAATGAGAGAAGAAGGCTTCCGTTCTGCATTTGAAGGAACCGGTTTTGAATTACTTGAAACCCAGTATGGTGAAGGTGATGCTGCCAAATCACAGAGTATCGCAGAAAACTATATTACTCAGGGTGTTGTAGGAATCTTTGGATGTAACGAAGGTTCTACTACAGGAGCAGGAAATGCAATCAAAGCAAGTGGAAACGCAGACATCGTAGGTGTTGGATTTGACAAATCTGATACAATCAAAGGATTAATCGATGATGGATTCCTTTATTGTACAATGGCACAGAACCCTGACGTAATGGGTGAAAAAGGTGTTGAGGCTTGCGTAAAAGCATTAGAAGGTGAATCACTCGGTGGAAAAGTTGAAGACACCGGAGTTTCAGTAATAACAAAATAACTCCCCTTTTTAAAATCGGGTAAAGGGCCATCGGATAGCCGATGGTCTTTTCCCGTATAGTCGAAAATATAATATGAAAAACAGTCGCAAAATTCGCGACGGAATGGAGAAAGTATGAAAAGAAGTGAGATAAATAAAGCATTAAAAGAAATGGAGAACATGATTAAGGAATACCGCTTTAGTCTTCCACCATTTTGTGATTTCACACCTGAGGAGTGGAAAGAAAAAGGTCACGATTACGACGAGGTTCGGGACAATATGTTGGGATGGGACATTACCGACTACGGTCTTGGAAATTTTGATAAAACCGGTTTTTCTCTGATTACGATCCGAAACGGCAATTTAAAAATGCGCGACAAATATTCCAAAACTTATGCTGAAAAATTGTTATATATCAAGGAAGGTCAATATTCGCCAATGCATTTTCACTGGAGTAAGATGGAGGATATTATCAACCGCGGAGGAGGAAATCTGTTAATACGTGTCTATAATTCCACAAAAGAGGAAGATCTGGATAAAGTGAATGATGTACATGTTCATCTGGACGGAAGAGAAGTGGTAGTACCGGCTGGAACGCAGGTAAAGCTCACACCGGGAGAGAGTATCAGCATTTATCCGTATATGTATCACGATTTTGAAGTTGAGGAAGGAACCGGTCCGGTGCTGATTGGGGAAGTCAGCCAGTGCAATGATGACAATACGGACAATCGATTCTACGAAAAAATGGGAAGATTTCCGACAATCGAAGAGGACGAACCGCCATACAGACTTTTGTGCAACGAGTATCCGAAAGCACAATAAAACTGACGTGATTCTGCTTTGTTCTAATTGATTATGGGTTTTCATAAGTGGATTTTTCTGATAAAATAAGGTAATACGTTTGAAAGAGGGGCAATAATGTTAAGGGTAATAATAGCAGATGATGAAGAACATTTATGTTTATTGATAAAGGCACTTATAGAGTGGGAAGAACTTGGATTGGAACTGGCAGCAATTGCACATAATGGAATTGAGGCGGAACATCTTGTAAAGGAATTAAAACCGGACATTTTGATTACGGATATTCAGATGCCGGGAAGCAACGGATTGGAACTGATTAAGAATGTAAAATCTCAATTAAAGGACCTTGAGATTGTCATTATCAGTGGCTATGCACATTTTGAGTATGCGCAGACAGCGATGCAGTATGGAGTCGGAGATTACCTGTTAAAACCGATTGATAAGGCAGAACTGTGCACAACTTTAAAAAAGCTGGCAGATAGAATTCGTGAAAAGCGCCAGCAGGAGCTGGAGCATATCAGTTATCGGCAAAAGAGTGAACAAAATATTATAAAACTACAGATGAACATGATGGAAAGTCTGTGGCAGGGGAAAGAGCAACCACTTTCTCTGGATATTTTGAAAACGGAGTATCACCTGAATATACAACCGGGGATTTTCCAGTGTTTCTGCATGAAAATAGACGGAGATATTTTCAACTTGAAAAACGGCGGTCTTGCGATTGTAACGAATAAAGAAAAAAATATTTTAGAGAATTGTCTGCAAAGAAAAGTGCATGAGTTGGTGGTATACACCAAAGATACGTATTGCATCGGTTTTATCAATTACGAGGAAAAGAACGGTAAGGATATTACCTGGATTTTGAGGGATTGTTTGAACCAGATGGAAGCACAAAAAGATATTTTTGGCGGAATAACATTTACCGTAGCAATCGGTGGTGCAACTTCTGTTGTGGAAGAAATCCCGAATACGTTCCGGGAGGCAGGCATTATCATAAAGAACAGACTGTTAAGCGGAACCGGAAGAGTGCTGGAGCATATGCCGGAAAAGGGTGTTTTATATGAGCAGGGACTGTTGGAGAAATATCTTCACAATATCGCGAAAGCAATCGAGGTAATCAGTGTCGAAAAGGCGGATGAAGCGGTAAGACAGATGAGCGAAGCGGTTTCTGAGGCCAAAAATATTTATGGATACGAGATATATGATCTTGTGACTTCGTGTGGCAAAATGTTTCTCAGCGAAATTGAATTCGAGGACCTGAAGCAGACAATGTATGAATTTGAGGAGCGATGCGACTGTTGTGGCAGTGAGGAAGAGTTATTTACGGTACTTATGGAACTGCAAAGAGTGAAACTGGCTGATTTGGCTCAGAAACGCGAAAATGAGTTAAACAGGCCAATTCGACAGGCGAAACGCTATATCATGAATCATTACAGCGAGCCAATCAACATGGAAGAAATCAGCGAAAAGGTTGGATTGAGCTCCGCATACTTTAGCGCATTGTTTAAAAAGACAGAAGGGGAAGGCTTCGCAAAATATCTGATTCGCATCCGAATGGAAGAGGCGAAGACGTTATTGCGTGAGACGAACTGTAATGTCGCAGAAGTATGCAGACGTGTCGGGTACAATGACTTGAAGCATTTTAATAAAACTTTCGAAAAACATACCGGAGTAAAACCGGGAATGTATCGTAAGCTGTACGGATAGGAGCGAGATTACTTGAAGAGGATATTTCAGAACATAGCAAACCTTAATCGTTTGTATATTTTGGTCGGGATTGCTGCCGTTGCGTTGTTGTTTTGCGCATTGGACGAAGTGTTATTTTATTGCATCGGTCCGGAACGAATCAGCGGCAGGGCACATCTTGTACATATGCTGATTCATCTGGTGACACCGGGACTCATTGTCGTAGCTGGCGGAACCCGTGCACTGATTGCGCATCGAAAGTCACGAAAGATTGTAAAGTATCTTTTGGATGGACATATTATATCAGAGACCGATATTTTATCGCTTCACACATATCTTTTACCAAACAGTGTTAATTTGGCGAAGAAACTTAATCAGACGCTGAAGTCGCCGCAAATGATTGACCTTAATAAAAGACAGGCGCAATATCTTGCGTTGCAGAACCAGATCAATCCGCATTTCTTATACAACACACTGGAAAGTATTCGAGGAGAGGCGTTGATTAAGGGGCTTAATAGCGTGGCGGAAATGTCAGAATCATTGGCGAAATTTTTCCGTTATACGATTACAAAAGTGGAAAATCTCGTTACGGTGGAAGATGAACTGGAGAACTGCCAGATTTATTTTCGAATTCAGAAATACAGGTTCGGAGACCGTTTGGAATTGAATATTCAGTGCGACAGTGAAGAATATGAAACGATTATGAGCTGTAAAATACCGAAACTGACGTTGCAGCCTATATTGGAGAACAGCATTATTCACGGCACCGAGATGAAAATGGGCACCAGTCATATAACCATTGATTTTCAGGTTACAGAAAAGCGACTGTTAATCCGTGTTTCAGATGATGGAAGCGGCATGGACGAAAAAACGCTGGCAAAACTGAATCGTAAGTTGGGGTACGCAGATTCATCGGATGAAAGTTCACAGGAATCTGAGGTATCGGGTGGAATTGCGCTTAAGAACGTAAATAACAGAATTCATTTGATTTATGGAGAAGAGTATGGAATTCACATCTATTCCATTTTACACAAAGGAACCGATGTAGAAATCAGTATTCCACTTCAGCATCAAGGAGAAGGAATCTAAATGAGGGTGCATATATGAAACACGAAATACTCCGCTTTGAAAATGTGACTTATAAAGAGAATGGAGTTACCAAACTGGATGATTTTAATCTCCAGGTATACAAGGGCGAAATTGTAGGAATGTATCCAATCAACAGTCATGGTCTGGCGGGCTTTTTGAAACTTTTACAACAGAATCTTTCTTTGGAGCATGGATATATTTTTTATGCGGAAGAGATGATTAATTCATGGAAGGAAGCACAGAATGCGTACAACCGTATCAGTATCGTGAGAACCAAGTCGTGTCTGGTTGAGGCATTGAGTGTTACCGACAATGTATTTGTTGTAAGCAAGGGATACCGCAAAGAGCTGATACAAACTCCGCTTCTTAAAAAACAACTAAAACCGTTTCTTGAGGAGATTGATTTTCAAATATCATTAGATGCGTATGTAAAGAAGCTGACCTACTTTGAACGCGTGGTAGTGGAGATTTTGAAAGCGCGGGTGCATGGATATAGACTGATTGTTTTAAACGATGTCAGTGAACAGCTCAGTAAGGTTGAGGTGAAGAAACTGCACCAGATGATGCGGCTGTATGCGTCCAAAGGGATTTCGTTTCTTTATATCAATTCTCACTTTAATGAATTACGACAAGTGTGCGGGAGAACATTATTATTGTCGTATGGTAGAATCGTAAAAACTCTCGGAGAAAAGGAAATGAACGGCACAAATTACCTGGAGTACGAAGACATATATACGAACTCCATCCGGGAGAAAGAAAAATATTCACCAAAAGGAGAAGAGCGAAGAACGGTTGTGTGGGAAACGAAGAATCTTTCGCTAAATGAGATGCACAATCTGAATCTTAAAATCCACAATGGTGAATGTGTGGTTTTACAAATGGTGGACCACAATCTGTTCCGGGATTTTATCAATCTGATTTCAGGAGAAGAGGCGCCGGATGGCGGATTGGTATGCAGCGAGGGCAAAAAAGTAAAAATGGCTATGAACAGTAGTTTTGCAGTGATTCAGAGCCAGCCGACGCAGACCATGTTGTTTAAGAATATGAGCTATATGGACAATCTGTGTTTTGGAATTCTATGGCGTCTCAATAAGCGGTGGGACAGAAAAAGTATCATGGAAAGTGTCAAAAACGAATACGTGTCCCTTCTTGGAGATAAGGTATTTAATATGAATGTGGAGGATTTAAGCGAAAGACAGAAATACCAGTTGGTTTACACGAGGATTCTTTTACAGAAACCCAAAGTGGTATTTTGCATTCAGCCGTTTAACGGAGCGGATTTGCCGCACAGAAGATGTGTCATCGACTTAATGAATATCCTTTTAAAAGCCGGAATTGCCGTAGCAATTGTAACCATTAATATTTTAGACTCTATGATGGTGGCAGACAGATTGCTTCAGATCGAGCAGGATGGTACGGTGGTAGACGTATCCGGCGAAAAGAACAAAATATTGGAGCAAAGATTTCAGGAAATTGAACAGACAGAATAAGAAAGGATTTAGAATATGGAAAATGACGTTATTGCATTAGGAGAACTTTTAATAGATTTTACAGAGAATGATACGAGCAGCCAGGGGAATCCGATGTTTGAAGCCAATCCGGGTGGAGCGCCATGTAACGTACTCGCAATGCTGAATAACCTTGGACATAAAACGGCGTTTCTTGGAAAGGTCGGAGAGGACCAGTTTGGTGTTTTGTTAAAAGAAACGTTGAATAGCCTTGGAATTGATACTTCTTATCTTTACATGGATAAGGAGGTTCGGACAACGCTTGCATTTGTACATACTGCGCCGGATGGAGACCGGGATTTCGCCTTTTATCGCAATCCGGGAGCAGATATGATGCTGACCGAAGACGAAGTAAAAGAAGAGATGATAAAGAAGTATAAGATATTCCACTACGGAACATTATCCATGACACATGAGGGAGTCCGTAAGGCAACATATAAAGGCATTCAGATTGCCAAAGACAATAACCTGATTCTCTCTTTTGATCCCAACTTAAGAAGACCGCTCTGGAATGCGTTAGAAGATGCGAAAGAGCAGATATTGTACGGACTTGGACAATGTGATGTTCTTAAGATTTCAGATGAGGAGATTTTATTTGTATCCGACAAAGAGACAATCGAAGAAGGCGTTGCATGGATCAGAAATCAGTTTCAGAATATCAAACTTTTACTTGCAACACTTGGTAAGGAAGGCAGTATTGCATATTACAAAGATATGAAAGTAACCGGCAAACCATTCCTGAATCCGGACACAATTGAAACAACCGGTGCAGGAGATACGTTCTGCGGATGTGTGTTACATTATATTCTCACCAATGGATTACAGGATTTGACGGAGGATAAACTGTCCGATATGCTGCGTTTTGCAAATGCAGCATCCAGCCTGATTACGACCAGAAGAGGCGCTTTGAAGGTTATGCCGACAACAAAAGAAATTGAGACTTATCTGGCAGATATCAAGAGATAAAAATATTGCGTAAAAAAACCCTATAAAGCATAAAAATGCCCCCCTTTTTGTGAAAGGGGGGTTTTGCTATATTAAGAATATAACCTGAACTATTCAGGTATAGTTATAATGAAACGGTTTAAAAAAATGAAAGGGAGGTTTCACATGGTGAAAGCAAAAACAAAGAAATTGTTGTCGCTGGCGCTGGTTGGAGCTTTGGTCGTTCCAAACGGAGTGCCGGGGGCAAAAGAAGCAAAAGCGATGATGATTGACGAAACGTATCCAAAGACAATGCTTTGGTCAACATCGTTTGAAGATGATGCCGGGTTTAAAGAATCAAAGGCAGACGAGACCGAAGGTAGAGAAACAGTTAATGTATCACATGGGGAAAGATACAAAATCACCGGATTATTAACGAATCAGATCGGGGAATATACCGCAAGTCCGGCATATGTAGCGAACGAATCGTACAACAATCTGTTTGATGATAATGCTAAAACCAAGTATTTGACGACAGCAAATAATCCTACGGTTACCTTTAAGTTAAAGAATAATACAAAGGAAACTATCAAATCCTATTTTATAACATCAGCGAATGACGCACCGGACAGAGATCCAAAAGCCTGGGTTTTAAAAGGACGTAACAGTGATGATGAGGAATGGGCTGTAATTGATGAACAGACGAATCAGGAATTTAAGGATCGTTATGAACGTAAGATTTATAATGTAGCGAACAATGATAAGGCATACAACCAGTATCAACTTGTGATTACTGAGAATAAGGCAGGCCCGACCACCAATGGAAAGATGACACAGTTTGCGGATATTACACTATCTACCGTTGCGATTGTCAGAAGCAATGGTGATCCGGGAATGTCATCCAAAATTGTAGGTGGTCCAAAAACCACATGGAACCAGAAAGAAAATGTGGGCTGGAGTGGAAGTAAATCACTTGAGATGAACGGAATCCACAATGGCAAGGAAGCAGCACAGGGCTACAATGTCATTTATGAAGATTTGAATGTTCCGGTTGAAGAGAACACGAATCTTAGATATGTCATTTTCCCGAACTTAGCCAATGGTGATAAGTACGATTATGAATTTACATCTATGCATGCATGTGTAGATCTTAAGTTTACGGATGGAACGTACTTAAGCGACCTGGCAGCAGTGGATCAGAACGGCAATAAGTTAAATGCAAAAGATCAGGGTGAATGCCGTACTCTTCTTACCAAACAGTGGAATGAGGTTTATTCCAATATCGGTAAAGTGGCGGCCGGCAAAACCATTGACAAAGTGTTGGTAGATTATAATATGGCGTCTCATGAGGATATAGAATTCGATGAGTTCTATACATACTTTGATGATATCCAGATTTATAATCAGGATACACCGGTTTACTCTCATTTATCTGATTATGTAAATATACTGAGAGGAACCAACGGAACCTCTAGTTTTTCAACCGGGCTTGCGGCACCGGCAGTGGACGTACCAAATGGTTTTAACTTCTGGACACCTGCCAATAACTACAACAGCAATACCATTTATGAATATCAGAAGACAGATTCCTTCAAATACATGCAGGTCAGCCATGAACCTTCTATCTGGGTTGGCGACAGAGGAACCTGGCAGTTTATGGTGAATACCAGCTTGAACAGTTCTACAACTGCAGATTACAGTCTGGATAAGTTGAATGGTGTATACAGCCATGAAAATGAAGTGGCAAAAGCGCATTACTATAAGATTGCATTCGGATCTGACGGCCGTGACGCTGCAAACTCAACGATGGAACTTACGCCGACTTCACACGCAGCAGTTGTAAGATTTACGTTTGGAGAAAATGCCAATAATAAGAGCGTTATTTTCCAGTGCGTAGATGGAAATACAAGCAAAACAGAGTCTTATGACGGTAAAATCTTTAAGGCGATTTCAGATGATAAGAGCAATGGCTCCAAGAGAATGTATATTTACGGAGAATTCAGCGAGACACCTACCGGAACCAAGATTAGCGGCAATCACAGTATCGCATCCTTTGATAAAAATGTGGTTACAATGAAGGTTGCAACTTCATATATCAGCTACGACCAGGCGAAGAAAAACCTGGAATTAGAAGTAGGCAATGATGATTTTGATACTGTTAAAGAAAAAGCACAGAAAACATGGGATGACCAGCTTGGTGTGATTTCAGGCGTTAAGGGAGCAAGCTATGAACAGTTAGTTACCTTATATTCCTGCCTGTACCGTATGTACAGCTATCCAAATATCATGTCAGAGAACACCGGAACCAATGAGTCACCTGTATGGAAATATAAGAGCCCGTATAGAGCAGACGATGCAGAGCCGGTAGAAGGCAAGATATATATTAACAACGGATTCTGGGATACATACCGTACCGCATGGGAAGCATATACATTATTAACACCAACCAAATCAACAGAATACTTAAACGGTCTTGTACAGCATTATAAAGATCAGGGTTGGGTTCCAAGATGGATTGCTCCGGGCGGAACAAACAGTATGGTAGGAACCAGCAGCGATATTATTTTTGCAGATGCGATGAATAAAGGCATTGAATTTGATCATAAAGACGCATACGATTCAGCACTTAGAAATGCTTCTTCACTCTCAGGCAACCTTACCAATGGTGGAAGAAAAGATTTGAACAAGTCAGCATTCCTTGGATACACACCGGGTGGCGGAGAGAGCTTCTCATGGTCTATGGAAGGTTACATCAATGACTATGGCATCGCTGTAATGGCTAAGAATTTTGCAGACAAGGCGACAGATGAAACAGAGAAAGCAAATTATCTGTCTGCATATCAGTATTATCTGAACAGAGCAAAGAATTATTCCTTACTCTTTAGTGATGAAGGAAAGACCATCAATGACAAATGGTTCAAAGGAAGAACAGAAGGTGGCGGACTTACAAACGGCAATAACGTAGATGGCAAATTCAGCCCATTCTTCTGGGGTAGTGATTATACCGAGACCAATGCGTTCAATATGTCTGTATCCGTTCCTCAGGATGGTATCGGTCTTGCAAACTTATATGGCGGCAGAGAAGCGCTTGCAGATAAGATTGATACAATCTTTGAAACTGATGGCGGATATTATGGATACGGTGCATCTAACGGTGTAGGCGGAATCCATGAACAACGCGAGGCAAGAGAAGTTAAACTTGGACAGTATGGACACAGCAACCAGCCATCACATCACATTCCATACATGTATCTGTATTCTTCACGTCCATGGAGCACTCAGAAATACGTAAGAGACGTTTTGGACAGATGTTACATGGGTGGCACATTCGGACAGGGATGCTTAGGTGATGAAGATAACGGAGAAATGTCAGCATGGTATGTACTTTCAGCTATCGGCTTCTATCCACTGTCACTTGGTACCGATCAGTTTGCAATTGGTTCACCGTTATTTGATGAAGTGACCGTTAACCTTGAGAACAATAAGAAACTTATTATCAAAGCAAATAACAACAGCAGAGAAAACGTTTACATTGACAGCATGTATGTAAACGGCACAAAATACGATAAATCATTCATCAAGTATGAAACTCTGGAAAATGGAGGAACGATTATATTTAATATGTCAAATACTCCAAATGAAAACAGAGGCAGCAGTACAGAAGAACTGGAAACCATCACAACAAAAGATAATAAACCACAGGTTTACAAAGATTTCACAAAGAAGGCTTCAAAGGTAGAAGTAGATGGAATTCTCAAAGGAAACAGCGTGAATCTGTACGATAATGATTCTTCTACACGTACTAACCTGAATGATGAAGCAAGCATTACATTTACGTTTGATGATCCAAAGGCTGTAAGAATGTTAACCGTTACAAATGCAAGCACAATGAATGCGCCGGATAAGGTAGAACTTTTTGCAGACAACGGAGACGACAAGTGGGAACTTCTTGGTTCCTTCGACGACAAAGGCAAACTTGATTTCAGAGGATGGAATCAGTTCACCCGTCCATTTGCAATTTCTGCGGATAAGGTCGCAAAATACACACGCTATAAAGTTGCATTTACCGGCGAAGATGATTATTTATCCGAAATAGAATTACTTGGATATGAAGGTGAAGAAGTATTAAAGAGTGACCTGAAAAAAGCGATTGATGCTGCAAAAGAAGCATTAAAGAATGCGGAAGACAATGAGCAGACAAAAGCATTAAAGGCATTCAAAGAAGCAGCAGAAGCTGTATACAACAATGCAGTAGCTACAGATGATGAACTCAAGCAGGCGTTCCAGGACATCGACGCTATTGTCAATGTAGAACTCGACAAACCGGCACCAAAGAAAGAAATTAAACTGGAAGCTGAAAACTTCGATGCTTGTTCTTCAGATATCGCAAACGATGGAAAGAACATCGGAGGAGTTCGCAATAATTCATGGATTCGTCTGGATTATGTAAGCTTCGCAGACACCGTTAACCATGTAGAATTCTCATTTGCTGCACAGAGAAGAGATGCCGGCGGATATGCTGAGATATATCTGGATGATAAAGAGGGCACACCGGTAGGTACCGTGGAACTTCCAATCACCGGAGACGACTGGTCAACCTACAAGACAGCAGAAGCCGACTTGACACAACCGGTAGGAGGAGTACACAACGTATACATCGTATTTAAAAATGATGGAACGCATACGTACGTTGCAAATGTGGATTCCATGACCTTTACTTCAAAAGGAAGTGAAGAACCTGGCGAGAACCCAGGAGAAGATCCTACAGTTAGCCCATCGCCTACACCGACAGTAACACCTGGGGCAACAGTGAAACCGACACCGACACCGGCAGTTGTTCCGGCAAAAGGAGTAATTACAAAACTCACGAATGTCAAAGGAAGAAAAGTAGTTATCAAGTTTAAGAAATTAAGCAACGTTAAGAAATACCAGATTCGATATGCTTTAAAGAGCAATATGAAGAAAGCAAAAGTAAAATCTGTTTCTGCCAAGAAACAGTCTTACACAGTAAAAGGACTCAAGAAGAAAAAGACCTATTACTTCCAGGTTCGTGCACAGGGCACATCCGGTAAATACGGTAACTGGTCTGCTAAGAAGCGTATCAAAATTAAAAAATAGGAACAACAGTAATCCTTAATCCTTCATTTCAGGGGACCAAATCCGACGTGGTCGGAGTTGGTCCCCTGTTTGCAGGAAGCAAAATATTATACAAGCACAGAGATAATTTTATAAATACTAATAATAACAGATATGATATAATTCCAAATTGCATATATTAAAAATTGGATTGTGAGGGATTATTATGAAAAAGAACCAATGGTTAGCGAGGGTGTTGATTTTTGTTCTGATGTTGTCAGGATTAAATGTGGTACCATTAAGTAATGTAGGAACGTATATAGGTTCCCGAAAAGACGATGTAGTAAAGGCAGCAACAAAAAATGAACCGGAATTTACACCGGGAGAGATGAACTTTCGCAAGAAATTCAGTTACAGAAACACGTTTAGCACATCTATTCCGTTAGAGAACGTGGAAAAGAAACTGACCAATATGACGAAGGCAAGAGCGATTGATAGAATACAACTGGGAGAGCATATGCCGCTGAGCGCATATGATTTGGAGATTTCAAAGGAGAGTGCGGATGCGGTTACAGGAATTGAGTTGTTTAAGGACGAGGACAACCGTGTGGTTATTTCCAAGGAACCGGGTGTTGCAGTAGCAAAGGAACTTTGTATGGAAGGTGAGCAGTGGGTAGATTTGTCGGATATCAGTAAGCTGACAGAGTACAAGGATTCCGGAGATAATCGACTGGAGAAAACAGAGAATGGTTTAAAATTTTCCGGAACATCCGGTACACGAGGAGAAAATTTTGTAGAGATTGCAAAGCTTAGACAAAATGCAAGTTACGAAGTGACCGTATGCGATCAGAGTGAGGATTATGGCAATGCGATTCTGAAACTTCGAAAAGACGATAAGAATGGTATTTTTCTTGTGACGAATGCAGCGGGAGTATTAAGCTATGAGATTTTTGTGAACGGACAGTCCAAAGGCGGATCCGTTCAGATTACGACAGATAAGCCGGATGATACATATACAATGAAAGTCTGCGTATCCGGTAACTCGCTTACGTTTAGCAGGGTGAGTGGCGGTGCGGTGCAGGCATCCAAAACCGTTGATGTAGGAACATATTTTGACTTGACAGACCAGTCGGTGATGGATTCTTTTCAGGTAGTATTTGGAGCAAGAGCGGGACTGGGAAATTATGTAGAGTATTCCAAAGCTTCTGCGAAGGAATCTGCATTTGGACAGGTAAAACTGAATGTATGGCAGAATGGAAACCATGCATTGGAGCGTGTTCTGTACAACGGAGAGATTCGCTATCCATTTAAAATCAGAGCAGATTTTGCAGCAGAATCTATTGGCAGTAATGAACGCAAAGGTTTTGTGAGTGTCTGGATAGAGGAAGAAGGACATGGCACATTATTGCAGAATAACATAGAACTTCCAGGGATTAATTTTTCGGATCCGGAAGTGGTAAATGAGTATCCGGCGTACTTATATTATGAGTTGAAGAAGGGAAGCAGCGCAGAGGTAGCTTTGAGTCACTATCTCACCGGAGGTGCTGCGCAGGCAGATCCCAAACCTTTGCACGATGAGACCGGAGCGATTCTTAGCGAAGGGGATTGCATCTGGCTTGCGATGACAGTGCGTGGATATGACATACACACAAGTTATCAGGGTGTGTATAAAATGAATCTAAAAACCGGGGAACTGGAACTGGTCAGCATTCTTGCATTTGACCTGAATGGACGTGGAGCAATTGGTACCTTCCATGCGGCAGACATTATTTATAATTCAATGGATGACGAGTGGATTGTGATGCCGACAGCACATAATGAGAATCCGCATTCTATCAAAATGGGTGTATTACCAAAGGATCCAAGAACAGTACCATACCAGTTTGTAAGTGTGAGAAATGTAAATTATCCGAATCAATATAATGAAGAAGATGCTTCTTTGATTTATGACAGGGATGCAGGCAAGTGGCGTCTGGTTATGTGCGACCGCGAAAATGATGGGTATGAGTTACCATTATTAGAGGCGGATACCTGGGATGGAACTTACAAACAGGTAGCAAGATACGCAGAAAGACCATGTACGGGAATTCAGATTCAGTCGGTATGTGGTAAATACTATGTTTTCTTTGGAAGAAATACGGATAATTGTGAAGTGCTGGAATATCCGCAGATGAGTAATCCAACCAAATTAAATATTGTCAGCTCACCACGTTCTTACAATGTGTGGCCGGTAATAATACCATTTAAGGATAAAGAATTAAACATTACAAGATACTATATGCTTTCTTTTGATAGAGAAACACATGGTGGACAGCATTCTTACGGTAATATTTATCTTTACGAAGCGGAACAGTTTGAAGGACAGAAGGCAGCAGAACCATCTACCAATACACAGATGGATGCGCCGACTTCCAACGATATTTATACCAAAGAGGATTTGATGAAGATCAAGAATAAGTTAAATGGCAAGTTCAGTCTGAAGGCAGACATTGATATGTCAGGAATTACAAACTGGACACCAATCGGAACAAAGGAACAGCCGTTTACCGGAACGATAGACGGAAATGGGCATACAATCAAAGGGCTGAAAATCCAGCGTCCGAATACAAACTACGTAGGTTTGTTTGGCGTTTGCGGCGAAACGGCAGTTATTAAAAAACTTAATATAACGGAAGGTGCTGTGAACGGAAGACATTATACCGGAATGGTGTGTGGATATTCCTATGGTGAGATAAGTGATTGTATCGTTAGCGGAAAGGTGGAAGCTTTCAGTAGCGGCGGAATTCTTACAGGAGCAAACAATGGTGTTGTAAAGAATTGCTCTGCAAGCGGAAGTGTGAAGAGTACCGGTTCTGACAGCATGGGAGGATTACTTGGATATAACAGTGGAAACATTGGAACGATTTCCCTTAAAGATAAAGGAGTTGTCAGTGAGTGTAATTCGGACGCGATTGTTAGTGGCAATATGAATGTGGGTGGATTGATCGGTTACAATGACTGCGGTTCTGTGGACAAATGTAGTGCAAAAGGAAATGTAAGCGGTGTATCCAATGTAGGTGGACTTATCGGAAATAACGGAAGAAACTACGACAATCCGTCCAAAGCTCCGGTTAGCAATTGCACTTTAGACGTTAATGTAAGCGGAGAGTATAATACCGGCGGACTTATCGGAATGAATGATGGTAAGTTGACGGAAAATACTTTTGCAGGATATGTAGCCGGAAAGAAAAATACAGGTGGAATATGTGGAACAAATAACACGCATGGGCTGGTGGTTTCAGCGACTGCGAGCGTAAAGATTGAAAAAAATGAACCGGAACGTGTAGTGGCAATAGGATTTAATCGTGGAATAAAAGAAGAAATCAAAATGACGGTGACATATCAGCCGAAACCTCAGGAACCAGCGAAACCACAACCTTCCAAACCACAGCAGGTTCTTCCTAAGAAGGGAAGTACTCACAAGCTCAACGGTTACCAATATAAGATTACAAAAGTTTCGGCAAAGGGCGGATGTGTTACTGTCACCGGAAGTGCCAATAAAAAGAGAACTTCGATTGTGATTCCATCGAAGGTTAAGATTAACGGCTTAAGCTTTACTGTTACAATAGTTAGTAAGAAGGCATTTGCCAAGTATACAAAAGCTACAAAGATTACCATCGGAGACAATGTGACGACAATTGATGCGAGTGCATTTGATGGATGTAAGAAGGTAAAACAGATAACTGTAAAGGGGAATAAGCTTAAGAAAATTGGCAAGCATTCTTTCCGCGGGATTTCGAAAAAAATCACAGTCAAAGGGAAGAAAGCGAAACTTATCAAGAAGGTGCTTGGTAAATAAATAACAAATAAATGTGAATGCGAGAAATAAGAAAAGATACTTAAACACAAAAAAACATAAAACACTGACAAAATATCGTAAATACATATTTTATTATGTGAGATAAAATGGTGCTTGTGCGTGCGGGATGTACGTGCAAGCGCTATATTTTTGTACGTAATTTTGCGTAGAAATATAGATGTGTAAATAAACATATATAATGGAGGTTAGTATGAAAAAGAAACTTTTGAGTTTGCTTTTGGCAGTAACGATGGTGGTAACATCACTGAGCGTTAGTCCGACAGGGAAAGATATGACGGTTACGGCAAAGGCAGCAGAGAACATTGAGCTTAACGGCTTGTTGGCGCAGTATTACACGACCAACGGAAATGGCACGAACGTGACGTTTGGTGACAAGAAATCTGCGGAAGTAGTTAAGAATATTAGTTTTTCGGATTTGGATCCGACTTTAATAGCTATGACCGGACAGGCAGATTATGCCGGAGCCAGATACTCCGGATATATTACAGTTCCGGAAAGTGGTAATTACACCTTTTATTCGATGTCAGACAATGGTATGCGTATTCGGGTAAATGGTAATCAGTTGATTGATTATTGGAATGGAGATTCCTGGAGTGTTCCACAAACATCCCAGACAGTTGCTTTGGAAGCTGGGCAGAAGTATACATTTGAAGCAGACTACTTTGATTTTATGGGTGGTTCTAACGCAACAGTATACTGGTCAAATGATAAAAGCATTAAAGCGCAGACGATTATTCCGGCTTCCGCATTTACATTGAAAGACTATAGTGGATGTTATGTTTCTGAGATTAATACTGAAGGCGCTACCTTAAAAGAAGGCAGTATGGCTGGTAATATGGTTCTTGAGGGACAGGGACTCACAGCAGATACCACTGTTGAGATTGTAAAAGCCGGTGGAGAAGCGATTGGCAGCGGATGCTTCGCTGAAATAACAGGTGTTAACGATGGCGGAAAAAGCCTTACAATTAAAGTACCTGCAAACTTAAAGTATGGAACCTATGCAGTAAAGGTAGTTTCAAATGGTGTGACTATGGTATCAAAAGCATACTTTTATGTTGCAGCCGCATCTGATAAGAGTTCAAGATCGGAGTATCCAAGACCGGATTGGGAGCATTTGTCTGATGGACAGAAAGATACCTTTCTTAACTTAAATGGAAGCTGGGATTTTGATTTTGATGAGACAGAGGTTGGTCTTAACAGTGGATGGTATGAAGAAGACCATACATTTTCACAAAAAATCAACGTTCCTTTCTGCTGGGAATCTGAACTTAGCGGAATCCAGAACACAAGTTATCAGGGACAGGCGTGGTACCAGCGCGTTGTTACAAAGGAAGAATTAAATAAATTCTCCGCTGACAAAAATATTGTACTTTATTTTGGAGCAGTAGATTGGAAATCCAGAGTTTATGTGAACGGAGAATTGGTAGGTACACATGAAGGTGGATATACTGCATTTGAATTCGATGTTACAGAGTATCTCAATCTGAATGCTAACAATGTGATTACTGTTTGGGTAGAAGATAAAGCTTCTTATGGGGATGACTCTTATCCGGCACTTGTTGGTAAACAGGGAAGAAATGCTCCTTGCGGATATACACACAACAGTGGTATCTGGCAGACAGTAATGCTTGAAGAGAGAGCAAGTAACGTAAATCTTGATTACACACAGACGACATCCAAGATTGACGATGCGACAGTTGCATTTACGCTTGGATTCTCTACGACAGATTCCGGTAAAACATCAGAGACATATACGGTAGAAGGTGACTTTGAAAGTTACAAATATGATATGACGGAAGATAAAGATGTAGCAACCGGAAGTTCCCTGAGATTCAGCCAGAGCGCAGAAGTGACATTTACTGAAACAGGTGATACCGGAAGAGTAAGTCTGGGTGGTAACACATATGAAGCATTAGATGGAACCATTGTCGAGCCAACGGTAGACGCTACCAATTATGACAGCGCAGTTGTTGAGAAAGCATATGCAGGTGGCAAGAAATTATATACTGCAAGTGTTACATTGTCGCCGGAGAAACTTGTCAACCAGAAACTCTGGAACTACAACGACGCACAGTTATACTACGGTACATTTACCATTAAGGATTCTAATGGAAAGATTGTAGATAAAGTAAAAACCTACTTTGGCCAAAGAGAAGTAGGAACAAAAGTATATGATGGAAATGGAGATGTAGCTTATATCACCATTAACCATAACGCAGTTTACCTGTCCGGACTTTTGGACCAGGGATTCTGGGAAGAAGGAATTTACACTGCACCAACGGAAGAAGCGTTGAAATACGATATCCAGGTAATGCGTGAAGACGGATTTAACATGATTCGTAAGCACATCAAAGTAGAAGATCCAATTCAGTATTACTGGTGCGACAAGATGGGTATGACCGTATGGCAGGATATGCCACATGCGACCGATATGCAGTCCACAAATGAAGGGCAGATTACGACTGGTCGTGCCTGCTTTGAAGACGCATTGAAATATGAAACGCAGACATTGGCAGGAAGACATCCTTCCTTCATTGCCATTATGTTATTCAATGAAACGTGGGGATTAAATGAAGCCTACAATAATGAAGCAGGAAGATTAAAAACTGCGTACGACGGTTTCAGCACAAAGACATGGATTGAACGTTTATATGGTAAAGCAAAGGAATGGTGTAAAAACGATCTTTTGATTGAAGATATGAGTGCTTGTAACTATGACCACGTTCAGCCGACAGACTTGAAAACATACCATATGTATCCGGGAAGCTACGAGGATACGGTTGGTGTTGTAAAGAGATGGGCAGAAGAACACGTAACCAAAGGCGATAAAGATGGATGGAAATTTGGTAATTCTTATGATGGAGAGCCGATCCTCAACTCAGAGTATGGTGGAGTAGGTGCCGGAGCCGGTGATTATGATATTTCTTACTGTTTTAAATACATGACCGATATCCAGAGAAGATATCCGAAACAGAGTGGATTTGTTTATACAGAGCCATACGACGTTGAGTATGAACGCAATGGTTTTATGACTTATGAAAGAAAAATCAAAGAACTTGGATATACAGACATCGCTTACGGTGGAGATATGTCTATCGTTGATTTGACCGGAGATGTGTATCTTGGATTTGATGCCAATCCGGCGGCAAAAGCTAATCCGGGCAGCACATTCAGTACTGTGATTAATGCAATGAACTGGACACCGGAAACAATTTCGAATGCTAAAGTTAAATGGCGTTTCGATGGAACGGATATTTACGGAAATGATATTTCCTGTGAAGCAAGTGGAGAAGAAAATATCACCTTATCTCCATACAAACAGGTGGTAAAGGAAATTTCCTTTACGGTACCGGACAGAGATTGTGTAGGTACATTGACAGCCTGGATTGAGGATGCGCAGGGAACAAAAGTTGTTAAGAACTTTACCAATATTTTAGTGCAGACAGATGCGGTAAATGGTTCATTTACTGCGCAGACAGGCGACAAATCCTTTGTTCTGACTGCAGCGCTGAATAATTCGGATGTATCAAAATCCGGTAAATACGATCAGACTGCACACTACGGAGAAAATGCAAAACTTGTAAAAGACAGTCTTGGTACGTTGAATTATGAATATACATTACCTTCTGACTTTAAAGTAGAAGATTTGGAGAATATGAGAATTCTTGCAGAAGCATCTTCTGTTAAGATGGAATGTGGAACAGATAAGAATCTTTCGTCCTTCCACTCTGCATATGCGCAGACAACAATTGGAGACGAGTTACCATCTGATATGACTGTAACCGTTAACGGAGTAGAAATTGATTCCGTATACCTTCCGGATGATCCGAGAGATATGCGTGGTACTATTTCTCTTCAGGATCCATACAATGGTAAGACCAGTGCGGGAGATTTCGGTTATCTTGTAAATCTGAAGCTGACAAAGGCGCAGCTTGCAAGCATCAAACAGACACTTGCAGACAGCAAAAAAATAACAGTGTCTTACAGTGTAAAAGACAGTGCTGCAAACAAGAACGGGCTTCGTATCTACAGTGCAAAGGCTGGACGTTATGCTGTATCGCCTACTGTTTTACTGAATCCGGAAGACAATTATGTAAGTGCGGAAGCGATTCGTTTGAATAACAATACGACGGATATGGAACAGGCAGGAAGCAATTACTCTGTTGAGGCAGATGTAGAAGGAAATGCAACAATCACTCCTCGTTTTGACGGCACCAAAGGTTATGCCGTAGAGGTTTCTTCGGACAAGGTTACATTGAAAAATGCAGCGAAAGAAATTGCAGGTGCTAAGATTGGTACAGCAAACAAACATCACGTAAAAGTATCTCTGTTTGACGAGCATATCCGTGTGTATACGGACAATAACCCGGATCCTGTAATTGATATTTACGACAATACAATCGCAGCCGGCAGTAAAGTACAGTTTTCATCCAAGGGGGAAGCAATTCTCAGTGAGATTGCAATCACACCGGAAACTTACGATATCGGTGATGTGGAATCTAACGTTGAGCCTACAAAAGAACTTGAGGAGACATTTGATGATGGAAAAGTTTCGAATGAAGTTGAGAAAATGCCGGTTACAGAAGCATTCGCAGAAAATGCAGATGGTAAACTTCATGTAGATACAACGAATGGACAGAAATATATTTTCAAAAACAGCTTTATTGCGGATGGAACGGTATCTGCAGACTTCACTCTCACAAGAGGCGGTAATGTTGGATTTATCGTTCGTGGAAGCAACTACACTAACACAACAGATGGTGTAGACGGTTACTATGTAGGTGTTGGAGAAGGTTTTGTTCAGGTAGGACGCATGAACCAGGGATGGCAGGAACTTGCAAATCAGCGTGATTCCCGTCTTTCCATGAACTCTACACATAAATTAACAGTAACAATGCTGGGCAAGAGAATGTTAGTATACATCGATAATGATGTGAAACCAATCGTAAATCTTGAAAATGATTCCTATAGTGCCGGTGGCATCGCAATTCGCGGTTATAATGCAAGCGGAACGATAGATAATATCAAAGTTACGAATGAACCATATTACACAGACGATTTTGCAAATGTTCGTGGTGACTGGTCATTAAAGAACATGAAAGTAAGTAATGGCAAACTGACAGCATCAGCAGATAATGCAATCGCATCCGTTGGTTGCAAAACATGGACAACAGGCAATGTCTCTGCAACTGTTAGACTGAGTGAAGGAGCAACTGCAAAAGTTGGAACATATGCAAAGAAAGTCGGCAAGAAAGTAAGCGGACGATTTGTAAAACTTGATGAAAAAGCAAACGAAATCAGTGTTGTTGACGTAAACGAAGATACGGAAAGTGTTCTCGCAAAATCTGCATTCTTCTTATTGGCAGATGAGGATTACAAAGTAACGGTAGTGAATGATGGAACAACAACCGCTATTTATGTAAATGACAAAAAAGCGTTATCTGTGAAAGAAGAATTAAAGAGCAGTTCCGGTGTGGTTATCCTTATGTCAGATAAAAAAGA
>JAILQS010000014.1 GCA_024698865.1 Lachnospiraceae bacterium
ATCCCCGGTAAGAGTTGAGCTAAAGTAAGATTTAAACTTCTCTAATAACACTGTACAATCGCTAAACATGTACTCACTATTAGTAATAGTCTCCAGATTGGACCAGTCTGAATTACAACTTATTGTAATTAATTTTGTGCAACCACTGAACATATATGACGTATCCGAAACATTTGAAATGTCGATTTTATCAAGGCCTTTAATTTCAGTCACATTTGTAAATCCACTGAACCATCTTGACATACTCGCAGGGGCAATATCACTTGCAATAATAATAGACTTATATTCACTCTTATTATTCGGCTCGCTTATTCCCATTCTGTTTACAATCGATGTGGGCGTAGCATTTACGAGACTTGGGTTTTTTTCCCATTCACTGTAAAACGAAGGCGGGCATACCACAAATACATTTTCTATTACTGATCCGCTGTCAACAGTTACAGTTCTTTGTCCTTTCACCCCATATATTAAAGGTACAATGCCTTTCGCACTTAGCACATAGGACTGATCCATGAGGATGGAATAAGAATAAGTTTCCTCTGTTTCAGACTGAGAAGACCCCGTATTTGTCAGTACTTTCCTGCTTTGAGGATTATCTTTTTCTATAGCTTCCACCCCAAAGCCGCTTCCTGCCGTATAATTTGGATTAAAAATGAGATCAAAAGTAACTGTTTTTCCCATGGGCGCTTCCACTACATTGTTTTCGTACGAAACCTCCTTTCCGTCAACCTTAAAATTGCCAAATGAATACGCATTATCAGAATTAAAGACCAACGAGCATTTTCCCGACTCATTATACACGCCCTCAACAATAATACCACAGCTTTCGGGAGCCGGAGTCGGTATCGTATACGAACAGGAGTAAACTCCCTCTGCCGTCTTCTTTGTCGTTACTGCCTTTCCGTCTGCCTTAACGACAAAATCATCTCCCGCATAGCAGCCACTTCCCAAAGTAACTGTGAAGGTAAAATTCGTTCCCTCTGCAAGAGTGTAGATATCCACATCCTGCTCCGATGCCGATGCGGTAAATCCGGAGGAGGGCTTTATCTCATACAGACTGTTATAAGTCGGTACATACATCTTGCAGTATGTTTTCGGACTTTCTAAGATTCCCGAAACGGAAAGCTCACACGAAGATGCAGACGGAACCTTAAAGCTTCCGGAGTATGTTCCGCTGCTGCCGGCTGTCATTTCCGCCTTATTTCCTCCGCCCGACACTCCAAAGGACGATCCTGCATAATAACCGTCTGCTATGCTAAGGGTAAATTTAAATGTAGCGCCTCTCGTAAGCTTAAATACGCTCTTATCAGAGGTAGTGCTTGTTGCATTGTGAGAGCTGTCCGGAGAAATGGTAAAGCCCGTCCCCTTAAGAGGAACCGTAAGGTTACAATAACTTGTGCTATTGCTTCCTCCTCCACCTCCGCTTCCTCCGCCGGAATTGGTGTTATTGTTATTGGTGTTGTTAGTAGTGTTATTTGTTTCGGTAGTGGCTGTTGATGTATCCTTAAAAACATCCTGCTGTGTGGTAGTGGACGCACTTTCCTGCTGAGCCTGCGCTGTCTCTACCACCTTTTCTTTTTCTTCAACAACCTTTTCTTCTGCAGCTGTCTTTTGCTCAGCCTCTTCCACAGTAACCTTGGTAAGATCTACATTACTGTCTGTGGCAGCGGTGATCTTTTCGGCAAGAGCTTCATCCTTTACCACCTCGGTGAGCACGCTACCCGGGATCTCCTGAACTGTAATGGTCTTTTTTTCAACACTCGGTGCCTGCTCTGTACTGCTTCTTTCATCGCTTACCTTTGGAGCAGTAAATGTCGCAACCTCACCAGCTTTTACAGTGGTTGATTTTACATAACCTCCGCTTGGATTGGTAACCTTGCATTCAACCGCTCCTTCCAAAATGGCTACAGTAGATTCTCCGGGTTTGGTTTCTCCCACCCAGCCTACGGTTCCTCTTATACCGGTTATCATGGTGGAGGTCCGTATATTCATTTCTTCTTTGTCATCAAGCTTTTTTGTGACATTAAAGAACAGATTTCCGCTTTTAAGTAAGAGTTCAAGTTTCCTGCCCATTGATCTGACCGACACATTGCTCTTTGCATCCAACTTTGCCGCCTTGGTACTGTCAAGAGAGAGCCAGGCATAGCTTTTTTGCTCAGTCTTAACCTGATACCCGTTTAAAAGTCTCATATCATTTCTGCCGCCCAGCGCACGGGATGCGGAATTCATGACCGAAACCGTACCTGTCGTCTGCTCAAGCTTTATTGTGCAAGCCGCTTCCGCTGCGTTTGCCGTAACATTAGGCATAACCGTTGCAAATGTAAACAAAAAAACAAGAATAAAAGCAAAGATTTTTTTATAAAAACACCCTTTTACTCCTATCATACGCAATCTCCTTTTTCAGACGTTTATGATGTAGATTTTTCTGGCAAAGGTGTCTGCAACATAAAGCCTGTTTCCGAGAAGTGCCAATCCGATCGGAGAAGCCGGCCATGTTTCAAGAACACGATTTCCTTTGGGTTTTAACAATGTTGTTACTCTTCCGTTTTTTATCTTTCTTATTGCTGCGTTTACAGTATCTGCTACATATACGGTTCCGTCATTGCCAACCGTGATCCCCTGGGGAGAGGAGAACATGGCTTTCATGGCCTTTCCGTCCTTTATACCATCATTTCCCCATCTACCAGCTATGATAGTCATGGCTCCGCCCGAGGTATTGATACTTACCACTCTGTTATAACTTGTCTCTGCCACGTAGATCTGATCCTTGTAGTAGCATATGCCCATCGGATTATAAAGGTCATCTGTTAATGTTGTAACATTTCCTTCCTTATCCATAACCCTGATGGCTCCGTTTTCAGTATCACAGATATAAAGATTTCCTTTTTTATCTGTAGTAAGCCCTGTCGGATAACCGTAAACAACTCCATGCTTATCCGTCTTTATATTTTCTTTTGTACTTCCGTTTATCGTCAGAACACTGCCCGATGACAACAGCCTCACAGCTCCGTTATCCGTATCGGCAACAGCCCAGCCTCCGAGGAAGGGAGTAATACCCCAGGGAGTTTTAAAAAAGGCATCCTTAGCAGCTCCGTCATTATAACCACCAAGCGGATTTTCATTTACATCAAGGACGCTGTCTTTTCCTGCAACATGCTCAAGACTTCCGTCTCCCGCCTTCCATACCTTATGCCCCCAGCTGTCCGTGATCATAAGATATCCTTCGTCATCAAATGCAATTCCCGTGGGAGATATTTTGTCATCGAGTATCTTATACTCAGCAGCTTCCTTTGATACGTTCTTTTTATATGCCTTAAATATTATATTGATTTCTTCTTCGGTAAGCTTTTTATTGCCGTTAAATTTCTTATCCGTAATGGAGTCAAGAAGCTTCTTTTCCTTTGCCCATCCTGCAGCCTGCTTTAATCCTTTTGCTATTTTGGAATTATCCTTCCATTTTTCTGCAGATTCCGGTGATCCGGAATAATTCCACAGCCAGCTTACCAAAACCTTCCTTGTGATCTTGGCCGAAGGTTTGAATTTTTTCCCTTTTGCCAATACGCCGGTCCTTACGGCAAAACGAACGGCCTTAGCATATGATGCACTTTTTTTCACATCGGAAAATCCGGTCGTTCCTTTTATAACAGGTGAACCTGCCATCTCCCATATTGAAACTATGGCTTTTTTGTTGGTTATATAAACCGCTTTTTTCTTACTGTTCTTTTTCGTTTTGGTCTTTTGGTTTATTTTGGTCTTTTTGGCTTTGATTTCAGAACTTACACTTATATTTTCCTGTTCTCCTGCCGCCCTTATAACAACAGGCTCTGTGACTGAAACAGCCATTACAAGAGCCAAAACCATAGCCATACGTCTTCTAAGATTGTTCATATTATGCACTCTCCTTTGTCTTTATCTTTCCAAAGAATCAAGTGTAAGGATCTCAAATCCATCTGCCTTACCCTTAAGCTTTATTGTTCCTCCAAGAGATGTGACCTTTGCACGATCTCCCAATATATCAGCAACAGCTCTTGATATATATACCGTTCCGGCAGGAGCATTTGCCTCAAGTCTTGCAGCTGTATTTACAGTATCTCCGATAGCTGTGTAATCCATACGCCTGGGAGCTCCGATATTTCCAACGACAGCCGGTCCCCAGTTAACACCAACTCCGAAAGAGACCGAACGGCCGAATCGTTTTTGCAGCTCCTCTCCCAAAGCAACAGCTCCCTCAACCATATCCATAGCCGCACAGCAGGCTAAATATACCGGATCCTCCTGGGGGAAGGGCGCATTCCAAAACGCCATTGTACAGTCTCCAACAAATTTATCCAAAGTACCATGATTTTTCATGATGCATTCTGTCGTAAGAGTAAGATATTGATTTATGATCTCAACAACGGTCTGCGGCTCAAGCGCTTCACTCATTGTTGTAAATCCTCTGATATCAACAAATAAAACAGCTATATCGTATGTCGCACCGCCAAGCTGCAAAGCTCCTGTTCCCTCTTCAAGCAGTCTGTTCATAACGGTGGGATCTACATAATGTCCAAAGGTATTTGTAACCTTCGCCTTTTCCATCCTCTCCCTGATATAGTTAAAGGCAACTGAAACCACAAAGAAAGCCGTGATAGCCATGGGTATCCACGAAAGCTTAAGTATGTGTCCTCCCTTATAAGCAAAATAACATGCAGCTATATATGCAACTACAACCAAAATCCAGCCTATGATGGCGGATCTCATATTCCTGTCCCAGAAAAAGAAAAGCATAACCGCACTTATAATATAAAGGAATATAAGCTGAAGAGTCCTTGGTGCCTCGGAAGGGAAAAAGCCCTTTTGGAAGGCTTCTATTGTATTGGCCTGGATATCTATTCCATAAGTAAGAGCCGCATGATCAAGTGAAACCGGATATGCATCCTGCATTCCCGAAGCATAAGGACCAATGAGGACTATCTTGTCTCTGTAGATCTCCGGATCAACATTTCCGTTTATAAGATCATAAAATCCTATACCTTCACTGTAACTGCCTCCCAATGCCGAAAAAGGAAGATAAAAGAATCCGTTTGAAGTCTTTGGTTCCTTTTTGGGCGTCTGTCCGGTCGCCTCACAGAACTTTTCATATATTACTCTCGCAAAAGAGTAAACCTTACCATGCTCTTTAGTATCAATATAAAGCAGGCTGTGTCTTAATATCCCGTCGGAATCCTGCATTGCGTTAATATGTCCGGTATCGGAGTTTTCGGCCAATGATGAAAAAGGCTCATCCCATCCGAGCACAGCCCGATCATCCACATAAAACTCACCCTTGTTTTCCACCAGTTCGCTTCCGAACATAGCAGCAGATGCCACTACCACATTGCCATACTGTCCTGCCATATCGGATAGATAAAGGTCTGAATCAGGATCATCGGGATTATCTCCGGTAAACAAAACATCGACACCTATTACCGCAGGTCTGGCCTCCGGATCCGCATTGTTCAGATACTCTATAGCCTGTGCCATATAACTTCTTGGCCATGGCATGGGACCAAGTTCATCAACCGCTGCCTGATCCATACCGATAACGACAATATCGGAAGATGCTGCTCCCGCTTCCTGATAAAAACTGTCTCCCGCAATTCCTTCAATCCTGTCAAGCCATCCCATCCCGGCAACAAAGGTAACAAATGCTGCCGCGATCAAAGAAACAGCCAGTCTTATTCCTATCTTCTTTTTCATCTTATCTCCCATCAAAAATTTATCATGCTTATATTATTTTTGGTCATATAGTGTTATTATACTATATTTTTTTTGACTTATCATCTTTTTATAGCAATACATGTGGCATATAGACATAATATTGGGTAAATGTTTGAGTTCTACGGCGAGCGTTCTTATCCTAAGCAGCTTCCATATCCCATCAAATGTCAAGACTCGCTCGCGAGTCTTGCGCGCCAGATTCGGGTCTGCTTCAGCAGACAAATTCCTGTCCGAATCCGTGCGCATCCTCGCGGAGCGTTTAACTCAGTCGGAGCTTGTAACCCGACTGAGTATAGTTTGTCATAACCCCCACCTACGCTAACGCTTAGAGGTGGGGGATTTCTCCGACTGAGTTAAATAGAGTTAGTCTCTTTGTACTTAGCACTTATATCCATTATAGTGTACTCATAGCACGTAAACTAAAAAGAGGTCGCCTGGCGACCTCTTTGTCGCCGGCAACCTCTTACCTGTTCTTATTAAATATTTATTTTGCTTTCGTCTGTGCTCTGTCACGGAGTTTCTGAAGAAAACCTTTCTTCTCAGGTACTTCATCCAATCCACCACGTGCACTGATAACAGACATGATGTAGATTCCGCTCACTTTTACTTTTACTTCTTTCTTAACCGGAATCGTCTGGAACGCTTTCTCTTCGCAGATTAATGTCATAATCTTAGGACCGATTTTGGCTTTAACTACCGGTACTTTAGAGCGACGAAGGTACTTCGGTGTCTGGTCAATGACCATCTGTGGAAGTCCGGATTCTTTCAGTTTCATACGCTTCTTATCAATAATCAGCATAGAGGCAACCTGTGCCATCTCCTCTGCCTGTTTTTGAGAAGCCTCCTGCTTCGTCTGAAGTCTCTTTCCAAAGAAATATGTTACTACTAATAATACAAGTAAAACTGCGATAATAATACCTAAAACAATGGGTACTGTCGACCATGCGAGCACCATAGGCATAACATTTATGTTCATTTTAAAATCTCCCTTCTTAAGTCTTTCCCGCCCATTATATCATTATTTGCCGTTTTTGCAAACTCAATTTTTCATCTCATTTTCTTTTAACATATCAATGATAATACTTCTGGTGTATTCCCCAACATGTTTTTTCTGCTCTGCATCCAGATCCTTTACATAAAAAGGCTTTCCATACGTAATCGAAGTATATGCTTTCTTTACCCATGGAAATTGCTTTTCAAATACTGCTTCCGTATTGGTAATTGCAACCGGAACAATCGGGCAACCGGTTTTTTGGGCGAACTTAAAGCTTCCCTCATGGAACTCTTTTGGTTCATCCTCATACCCTCTTGTGCCCTCCGGCATAATGAAAATGGAGTAACCCTCCTTAATCTGCTCAATTCCCTTCAGAATCTCCTTCATATCCGCACGTACATCTTTTCTGTCCAGAAACAGACAGCGAAGGAATCTCATCCAGGTTCCGACGCAAGGAATCTTACGAATCTCTTTCTTGGATACAAAGGATGTAAGCACCGGAAGTGTCGTATATGCGAGGATGACGTCAAAGAATCCTCGATGATTACTAATGAATAAAACCGGCTCATCTCTTGGAATATTCTCGAGCCCTTTTACGGTGCGTCTCGTACCGGCAATCAACCGGATGCAGCCAAGACCAACCGCTGCCGCTTTTTGCGAAAATGCAAACTGCTTTCTTTTATCGAATTTGCCAAGCAAAAACGCCACCAGATAGAGTGGTAAACTAATAATCAAATATACAACCAAAAACAAAACAATGAATATACTTCTCAAAACTTAAACTCTCCTTTATCAGATTTGCTCTTCTCGGTCTCCAACGCCCGTCTTTTCATCTCTGTTTTCTTGACATACATTGCCTTATCTGCTCTCGAACAGGTGTCTTGCATCGACTGATCCAGAACAGCGTCGTAAACCGCATAGCCGGAAGCAATCTCCATTCTTTCATCGAAGAATTTGCCATTGATTGCTTCTAATCGGGCATTCATTTCTTTTTCCAGGACATGGAAGTTACGCTCTGCAACACCTTTCATAACTGCGCAGAATTCGTCTCCTCCCGTACGGTATACATTGCCACGTTCACCAAAGACATCCTGTATAATCTCACTACAAACGATAATGTAATAGTCACCCATAGAATGCCCCAGTTTATCGTTAAATTTCTTAAGGTTATTTAGATCGAACATCGCAATCCCGTATCGGCTCTTGTCATCCGCACCGTCAAGCTCGTACATATCTCGCTCAAATACGGTACGATTGCGTAACTTGGTAAGCGCATCTCTGGTAGCCACTTCTTCCATATGTTCCATTTTCTCGCCTGCCTGCAAAAGATCCAGCGAATTATTCAGGAAGGAAACCGTAATCAGCACAATATAGAAAAATACACCATATCGGATAAATACAGACGAATCGTCCGGATTCACCGTACTGTAAAATACAATTTGTACAATCACCGTGGTCGCAACAACACCAAGGCAAAATGCATGCATCCACACGACACGTCTTGCCTTTTCTGACTGTCGCTCTTTTTTAATCAGCAGACGAACCGTATAAACAAGTATCCAGACTGCCGTACTCGCGTAAAGCAGGAGAGTAAGCACATTGGACTCTCTATAATCTGCGACGCGCATAAACTGCAAAATCGAAGTCCCGATCATATCCAAAATACAAAGAGAACACAAAACGTTGAACACGCGACTCTCCTTAATACCATAGGTCGCTTCCACAAAGCGGATGACCGGAATTAACGCCAGTTTAATGATAATGAAACTACACTGATTCCACAAAAATTCATGTCCAAACAGGATCTGTATAATCTGCGTTTCCAGCAGACTCCAGAAACCAAGCGCCATACTGAACGTTCCAAGCCACAAAATACCATGATACCCGCGAAGTGCATCGCGCGAAAACAACCAGACCGTAACTAAAATAATTCCAAACAGAATCATACAGAAACAAACGCAAATGGCAATCGATTTCTTTTGAATTTTGCGTGTGATAGAAAGTCCCTTATCACCAAATTCAAACCGCGGCAGAGTGATCTCGGTGCCGGAATACACCGGATTCAACACAACACGCAAAGTCTCACCACTGTACCGATTGTTAATCGGGACAAATATCCAGCCGCAGCCGACCGTCTTACTGATGGAATTCTCCGGAACTTCCAGCGCATACAACAGCTCATCTTTCGCATAAACATGCACTTCCTGATGCGCCGAAAAGAAAATCAGATAATTCTCATCCATCAGATTGGCAGGAAGTTCTTTGGTCATTTCACAACCGAGCAACGCATTGCCCTCTATCTTATCCGGCAATACATCATAAACAGACGTTTCTCCATCAAACGTCAATTTCCAATCCTGTTCATAAGAAATCAGACTTTCTTCTTCCCCTTTTAAGATTGGCTCTGCCATAAACAGTATTATCGCAATCACCACAAAGAACGCAATAATCAGTTGTACAAAGAAAGATGTCCAGCGCTTCACGGTTGTCACCCCACTTCCTGTTTCTCTTGTTATATACAAGTATATGTTATTTGTACTACCCTTTCAAGCACTTGTTTGTACTACCATATGTACCAAATTTCCCATCCAAAATTTAGTTATTTTGCCTCTTGTGGCACACAAAAAAATGTGGTATTCTCCTTACACAGCAGTGCAATTCCTTCTGCCCTCACCGGAAGGGATGTTCTATGAAAATTAAGAATCGATTTATTCTATGTAGCCTGATTGCGCTACTCATTATTTGCTCTATCGTTGGGCAATCCCGCAGTTCTTCTGCAGCAACACCATCTTTTGTAATTCTGAATACGTATTACCAAAGTCTTAACATCGGTGACGAGTTCTGGCTGGTAGCTTTCTCTTCCGATGGTTCCATACCAAAGTTCAAATCATCGAACTCTTCCATCGCATCGGTCAACACTTATGGACTCGTTCGCGCCAAAAAGGCCGGTACTACCAGAATTACCGCGAAATTCAAAAACGGGGAAGCCTCCTGTAAGGTCACCGTCAAGAAAACCAAAATCACCCTGAACGCGACACGCGTTAGTCTGGAGCGAAAACAGACTTTTCAGATAAAAGCAACGACATCCAATGGGCATGAAGTAACGTTCAAATCCAACAAAACTTCCGTTGCAACCGTATCTTCCACCGGAAAAGTCACCGCCTGCAAACCCGGCGAGGCAAGGATTACAATAAAAGCCGACGGCACAGTCGCCAACTTTAAAGTTACCGTGAAGAAGCCTACGCTTCGACTCAGTCAGACGAGCGCCTATCTATATCATGGTCAGAAGCTTCGCCTGGTCTGCACGACCTCTTCCGGAATTCCGGTCACCTGGAAATCCGGCAAAAAGTCTGTCGCTGTTGTATCAGACACCGGTGAAGTCACCGCTTTAAAGCACGGTGAAGCACTGATTACTGCACAGTTAGACGGGGTATCCAAGACTTGTCTTCTCACCGTCCGCAAACCACAAATTAAGCTTTCCAAAACAAAAGCAACAATAAAAATTGGCAGTTCTCTTACGTTAACTGCCAAATCTTCCACCGGTCAGATGCCGGACTGGTCCAGTTCCAATTCTAAAATTGCTACCGTAGATTCCTCCGGTAAAATCCATGCCCTCAAAAAAGGCCGGGCAACCATCAGTGCCACAGAAGACGGCACGAAGGAAACCTGTTTGATTACCGTAACAGAATAGAAACTGTATTATTTTATTATGTAACTATTACGCAACAATAGGTGATGGCAAGGCATTGCACTGCTGTTTATTCTTTCGACCACATATAGCAATACGCCTGCGTTCTGGCGGCGAACAATTCACCTTTTAAAAGGTTTGAAACCTCTTCCTTTGTATACCATCCCGCCTCGATTTCTTCAACATTGGAAGTGCTTTCGGAAAAGGTGCCTTGCGCCGTACCAATCACACATACATTTTTCTCATTGCTAAAACCAATCGCGCTGTAACTGTCATAAAGAGTATCACGAATCTCGATTACATCCAGCCCCGTTTCTTCCTTTAATTCCCGTACCGCACTTTCTTTCGCAGTCTCCCCTGCATCAATCAGGCCTGCAGGAAAGTTATATACCCAGGCACCGACGGCAAGACGGAATTCACGATTTAATAGAATTTTGTCTCCCTCTTCGTTGTGCATAATAATAACGACAGCGTCTGCCTTTGGATTCAAAAGTTCTTCTTTCGTACGGATATCCGGATTACGGCTGATCATTTCATAGACCTTTTTCTCGCCATCCTCTGTTTCATAATGAATATCGTAACGATTGATAAATTTGCCCCGTTCTTTTTTCTCTATCGCTTCAAACTTCATATTATTTCCCATCTACCCGGATTACAATCTTACAATCCGATACCTTTTCATAGTTTATTTCTAATGCGTATTTGATGCAAATATACATTCCATCTTCCCGTACATCTACATGGAGATAGCTCGTATAGATTCCCAGACGGACATTCCCATATTCCGTTCCGTACATACTTACGTGGTTTCTTCCTTTTTCAAAAGTCATCCCCGTATTTCTTGCACCAGCCATATCCATATCTACACGATTTTCTGTCACAATCAGACGAACCCTTACAGAATCGCCATCATTGGCAGAATCGTCATTGTAAATAACGTAATGTTTACCATTTTTCAAATAATATTTGCCGGGCGACACCACTTCTATGGAATCTTCGCTGCCAACATCATATTGCAGCCCCGAAACAGACACCAACACTTCTTTTTTCACGATGTCTCCCTTCTAATAACGTTGCATTGTCCTTTGTAACTTCATTTCTTATAATCTAGTATTGTTCGATGTTTACCACATTCGTATTGTTCACCTTACCCGGCAAAATACTGCCGGCAAAAGACAGGAATTTCTCGGCCCCGTCACTTACGTAATACTCCTGTGAGGCTCCTATGATACTTCTGTCTGTGCACAAATCCATCTCTTCCAGTGTCTTGCGCAATTCTTTGGCCGTTTCATAAGCCGGATTAATCAGGGTTACCTTTTCTCCGATTACCTTTTGAATCGTATGGCGAAGCAATGGATAATGTGTACATCCAAGCACCAGCGTATCTATATCATACGCCTTTAATTCAGAAAAATATCTGCCGGCAATTTCTTCTGTCACCGAATCGAACAACAGCCCTTCTTCCACTAATGGAACGAATAATGGGCACGCTTTCGTAAATATCTGCAAATTGCTGTCTTCCATACTATGAATAAACTGTAGATACATTCCGCTGTTTATGGTTCCTTCCGTACCGATAACGCCGATTTTCCCGTTCTTCGTTGCCTCTACCGCCATTCTGGCTCCGGGTTTTACAACTCCGATGACCGGCATGTCAACTTCTTTTTCAATCACATCAAGCGCCATGGCACTTGCCGTATTACAGGCAATAACAATTGCTTTTACGTTTTTGGTTTTTAAAAAGTTTGTAATCTGTCTGGAGAACTTGATAATCGTATCTTTTGATTTGCTTCCGTAAGGTACTCTTGCCGTATCTCCAAAGTATACAATATTCTCTCCGGGCATCTGTTGCATAATCTCTTTTACTACCGTCAGACCGCCTACACCGGAGTCAAACACTCCAATTGGTGCATTTTTATCCATTCTGTTTCCTCCACTATCTTGTGAATGCCAAATTAATTAATCTGTCTACCAACTCTGTTTTATCAATTCCTTTATTTGCCCAAAGCATTGGATACATACTGATTGGTGTAAATCCCGGAAGTGTATTGATTTCATTAAACACTACCTCATTCGTTCCTTTTTCCAGGAAGAAATCAACACGCGCCAATCCAAACCCGTCCAATGCTTTGAAAATATCAACTGCTGCCTTGCGGATTTCTTCCACTTTATCCGCCGGCACATCCGGATCAATTACGGTTTTGGAATCCTGATTGTTGTATTTCGCATCATAATCATAGAAATCTGCTGCCGATAAAATCTCACCTACGCCGGAAGCCTCTACATCTCTTCCACCAAGCACCGCACACTCAATCTCCCGACCAACGATTGTTTCTTCCACCAGGATTTTACGGTCATGTTTTGCAGCAATCTGCAACGCTTCGATCAGCTCCTGTCGATTGTGTGCTTTGGAAACACCCTGAGAAGAACCTGCCTGACTAGGTTTAACGAATACCGGATATACACGTTCCGCCTCAATTCTCTCTACGACTTTCTTCATGTCCTGTAATTCCTCCGAGAATACAGGAACATATTTTGCCTGACGAATATGTAACGTATCTACGATTAGTTTTGTATAGAACTTATCCATGGAAGCTGCCGATGCAATAACACCACAACCTACGTATGGAATATCAGCCAATTCAAACAAGCCCTGAACCGTTCCGTCTTCTCCGTACAATCCATGCAATACCGGGAACGCAACATCAATTTCAATTTCTTTATATCGGTTATCCTCGGTCACCAATACCGTATGGCGGCTGGAATCCGGTGAAATAACAGCGGATTTTTTGCTCTCCTTCCACTTGCCGGATTTGATATCCTCAAGAGAATCCACTTTCAACCAACGACCGTCTTTTGTGATACCGATCAACACAACATCGTATTTATCTTTATCTATACTATCAATTACTGTCTGTGCAGATACGCATGAAATCTCATGTTCTGACGATCTGCCTCCAAACAATACTACTACGCATTTCTTTTTCATTACTGATACCTCCTATCATCTTTCACCAAGTATTTATTTTACTATCTATTTCGCAATTATTCAAGTATAGCTGCATTTTGCCGGGAGGGGCTGACTGTCACTTCCAAATCGCCTGTAATTTTCTAATCCATTCCCATCCCTTTTGCGAAAAAGTATAGGTCACCGCCTCATACTCTTCATCTGACAGTATTTCTTTAAATTCCGATTCATTTTCCTCTGTGATTTCCTGACAGGACTCACTCGTATAGCACAGTGTCGGATACATTACGCACCACCAGTTGTGACCTTTTGCATTCCCGAGTTTTACCCGCAGTGCCTCATAGCGTCCCGCCGGAAAGGTCATCTTTCCATACTTTCTTACCGGAAAATCACACCATTCAATCGTGGCGGTAGCTTTATACGCATATCCTGCTGACGCCATTGTCCTCTCTGCAACTTTGCAAATCTCACTCCGTTTCGTCTGTATTTTCGCTTTCGCTTCTTCTTTATTTTTTACATGCTCCAGTTCCGGACGCAAATGCAACAAAAGCGCATCTCTCACCATTCGTTTCACCTTCTGGTCCTTCCTGCTGTCACTATTTGCAATTATATGAAGCCGAAGGATTTTCGTTGCAATCTGGTGTTGGAGACGGCTCCTTTTCATATTCTCTCTTTGCACATATCGCATGCCAACCCCTGCAACAGCAATCACAAGCAACGCAGACAGCACGCAAACAACTCTCTTTCCTTCCATCATTTTGGACACTCCTTTTTTATGATGTCCAAAGCATTCCCTGTTTTTTTCAATTTATTCGCATTTCCTGCATATCTTAAACTTTACAGTTCTTTTTTTAATGGGTATAATCAAAACATAACCTAAGAAAAGAGAGGACTGAGTGTATGAATACAATCCAATTAAAGGCACCTGCCAAGATTAATCTGGGGCTAGATGTACTCCGCAAAAGAGAGGATAATTATCATGAAGTAAAAATGATAATGCAGACCATTGATATATACGATATCCTTACATTTTCTGAGACAGAAGAAACGAAAATACAATTTGAAAGTAATGATCCCGGTATTTGTAGCGAGAAAGATAATCTCGTATACAAAGCTGCAAATTTACTGTTCCAAAAATATAACCCTGCCACCGGCGTGTCCATCCATTTGGACAAACATATTCCGGTCGCTGCAGGAATGGCGGGCGGAAGCACAGACGCTGCCACCACACTGATTGGCCTGAATCAGCTTTGGGAGCTTGGACTAAGTACAGAAGAGCTTCAGAAGCTTGGAGTAACTCTGGGTGCTGACATCCCTTATTGCATTATGCGTGGAACTGCACTTTCTGAAGGAATCGGTGAAATACTTACGCCACTTCCGCCGATGCCGGACTGTTTTATTCTGGTTGCGAAACCACCGGTTTCCGTTTCTACCAAGTATGTATACGAGAATTTACATGCCAATGAATTAAAAGAGCATCCGGATGTAGACGGAATCGTAGAAGCCCTTGAACGCAATTCCCTTTCCGGTATTTGCGACCGTCTGGGCAATGTATTAGAGACCGTTACGCTTCCACTTCATCCTTGCATTCAGGATTTGAAAGACCTTATGACAGCCAACGGCGCATTAAGCGTTTTGATGAGCGGAAGCGGACCAACCGTATTTGGAATATATAATGATCAGGACGCAGTCAAAAAGAGCGCTGCTCTTTGTAAAAAGAACAACTCACAAAACAGAGTGTTTATATCCCGCCCGGTAGAAGCGCTACAGTCATAGCATCATACACAATACTCCACATCAGTCACTCTTGACCGATGTGGAGTTTTTTACGTTTTGTATGCATTGTATGGAAGACACTCTTTTTATAGTGCATTAATGTGTTTTAACAGCAGCAACCGCTCTCCCTCTTTCAACTCTTCTCGCTCCAGGCGATTCAGCTCCCGAATGCTTTCCACCGTAGTATAAAACTCTTTTGCAATAGACCACAATGTATCACCTTCCTGTACCCGGTACCCTACGACTCCGGGCTTCTTTTCTAATTCCTCCATCAAGGAAGCACCTTCCACCACCGACTCAATCATTTTCTCCCGTATTTTTTCAAAAACAATGCAATCCAGGCTGATGGTTGCTCTTACCTCCACATCTCCACCTTCTATGAGCGTAAGCGCCATTTGCTCTAATTCCGGGCGCACCTCATACGTTATATCCTGTGTCATATTCGGAACCATAATTGTCTGCACAAACGGGATGCTTCCGCGCAACACTCCAAGCGGTCTTCTGTCCTCCGACGTTATGTATAAAGCTTCACAAAGAAGTCTCCCTTTCACCCGGATTCCTTCATCATTCATCTCCATTTCATCGATTTGAACCTGTGCGGTTCCATGACAAATCTGTAAAATGTCCCTCCTGCCATCTTCAAATAATATCCGGTCATTCACACGAACTTTCGTAATATTGCGAAACTTCAGATTAACAAATTCCACTTCCTCGCTTGTTATCTCTAATTCCTTTGTTGTGGAATATACATCGTTCAAAATCGTCAACTCTTCTTCCTGATAAAGATGAATCTCCAAATCCAGCGTTGCCTCTATCTCAAGAATTCTTTCTTCTCCATCCTCGTCCGGTTTCACCAAAATATCCACCTTTTGAAGATTTACCTGGATATCGCCAATCATGTCCTCCCTGCAGTTATCACACATCAGCATCGTATAAAACGGAACATCCATTTCAAATGTCTGCACCCGGCTTTCATCTCCATCGCCCATGTACATTACAAATACAGACAAATCTCCCGAAAGCTGGATTTTGTCGTTCTCCTGTCGCACATTCAAATTCTTTAACCGCGTTTCATCATATACGATTGCTTCGACTCCGGGCTTGTTTCCCGGAAGATAGAGACTCTCCTTCACCCGTACCATATCATGTTTGGACACAATCGCATCCGAAACACGAATCGTTTTATTTTTGAAGTAGATATTTCCCGACTCATCTCCGCCACTCAACACCTCTTTCTCAAGGATACACTCCCCGAAAAGCACAAGTGTCATTGTCCCCTTTAACCCAATTTTACGGGAGTTAATCAGTGATGCACTCAGATGATCCAACCTTCCCCTCACGCGCATCACATCCTCTTTTGCTTCAAAATTCAGATTGATTGATTCTTCGAATGGAATCTCTCCCAAAATGCTTTGCACCGGACGTTTCTCATCCTCACTCAGATACAGGATTTTGTACACCATTACTCCTTTTACGACATACCTGTCCTCCACCGGGTAGATTTCATCTATTCGTACACTTCCCTCCTCTTTCATAATCTGGCTTACATCCGGTTTCACGTCCGGAACGTTTATGTCCTCCTCCAGACTTCGCTGCACCTGCTGCCTGCACCCATCGTAGGTCATTCGTATTGGTTGCGTATTAAGTTTCATATTCCCTCCTACATATAGAATCTCGCGGAACTTTCCTATACAATAAAAAAGACGCTTTCATATCCATAAATTATATGAAAGCGTCTTTCTTATTTATACCACTTTAACTAATCACAAAGTGATAAACATACATCTTTTGTTATAACATCTGTGTAGCTAAATGAAATATGCTGTACAGACTGTTCTTCGGCATTATCCACCTGAATCAAGAAAATACTTGGATACGTCTGGATAATAACTCCCTCCGTTACGTCAATCTTATGTCTTCCTCGATTTGCTTTAACTTTTACACGACTACCAATGTGTTTTCTCATGATGCGACGAATTTGGTTTACACTCACT
>JAILQS010000032.1 GCA_024698865.1 Lachnospiraceae bacterium
GTTCCGTTTTCCCCACCTTTGATATCCACTTCTTTTTCTACGTTGTAGTCTTTATCGTAGTAAGTTTTTACGGTTTTCTCCGGTGTCTTATCTGCTTTATATGTTGTTCTACTGATTTCATAATCGAGGTCATTATAGGTAAAGGTCTGGTAAGATCCATCTTCATAGATTTCCTTACTTACATTTCCCTTAGAGTCATACTCATAGGAAACGGTCAAGGCATCTTTATTATCTTTGGCATCCGTGTAGTTTTCCAGATCTTTATCATCTCTTGCTGATTTATTTGTGAAATATCAACCAATACCTCAATCTTTTTTACTTTACATACTGTTTGAGATTCTCTTCTTTGGTTATTTCTTTAAATATTTCTTTGTCAATATAAAGTTTGTCAGATGACTCATCATATTTGAGCGTTATTTCAAAACGACCAATATCAACTGCGTTTGATGGTGATATTTCTACAGTTACTGGAAAATAATATTGAATTCCATTTTTTTCGCTTATTTTGTCTATCTGCAGGTTGTTTTCGGAAAGTGGCCATATGCGTGTAAATATCTCATCTTCATCACAAATAAGATGTCCTGAATCATAGTACTCCAATTCACCCTTTTTATAGCCTAAATCTAACAGTGAAATCCTTTTCTTAAATTCCGTAAACTTGCTCCATATTTTTACTTTATACTCATCTTGAACTATTATGTCATAATTCCGAAATTCCATGATTTTCATGTCATCCGCAGTGTTATGAATCAGCTTCAATCGGTCTTTTTCAAAACGAACTACAGCCCAGTCAACATATGTGTTCGGCGTCGTCGCAAGGAACACTTCGCTCTTATCGTCACCGGTAATATCTCTGAGAATCATCTTATCATGCCCTGAATACATCCCATCGATATCGACAACAAATGATGAATGTGTTTCAAAGTTTAAAACGGCAAGTTTAATGTATTCATCATATTCATTTTCAGAGTCAATATTAGTTGGTTCTAATTCAAGCACTAAATCCTCACCTGTTCCACTAACATTTCCCACTTCATATTTTTTAACATGAAAATCCTCTTTCAATCCAAGGAAGTCAAGCTTAAATACAGGCTCATTCTCAAAATCTGCCCAGTTCTCTACATCCGGCAAAACGACTTCTGCCTCACTACCGCAAGTTGAAGGATCAGGAATAAAAAAGTCCGCATTTGGATTGTCACTTTGTTTTATTATAAAGTTCTGATATTCAATCGTTTTATATTGAAAATCCACTGTGTTGTTTTCTTCCTTACCTCTTGCTATATCCTCATGCTTACGCTCTTCTCGAAGTCCGTCTTTCTTTTTCTGTCCACATCCAACAACTATGAAACAAACGATTCCTAAAATAAGTAATTTTAAAAGTTCCTTTTTTAATTTAAACATTTTCCCGTACCTTTATAACAATTTTTTCCAATCTTTTTAATTTGCTTTCTTAATGCTTTTGATGAACTCTTCCAACCATATGTTTTCTTATTCTTACTATTCGGAGCAGTCTTCTCAAACAATATTATTTTCCATTGGTTTTTTTTAGGAGAATAATCATTATTACCAGCTATTTTGTGTGCCTTTTTTATTTTACCCTTTTTAGGTGCTTTAATCCCTTGCATCTTCCATACAGCGTATATAGAGGCCTCTCCCATTCCTTTATCCGCTGGACCTCTCTCTGCTACAACACAATACAGGTAATTTCCTGAATAATTATCAACTATTACACCTAATGATGCAAAATACGGACTATACTTAGAGTTCTTTTCTGGAATAACTAGGTAAGGTATTTCATCTGCTGCTATCTTTGCACCTAACGATACTGAACCCACATGGTTTTTGTCTCCATAATAGTTACAGTTCTTCTTTTTCATATTCTTGGATTTTCTTCCATCCGTACAGACTCGTAACTCATTATTATCGCATCTACAAAAAAGCATTTTCCCCTTCTTTGTATTCCACCACTCTGCCTTATGTCCACTCGGATCTGTATACACCACTGGATTTCCTGCACAATACATATACAGGTTCCATGTATCCGGCTTCTCATCTTCCCCACGATAAGTATCCTGACTTACAAATCTTGCTGTTTCTGGACTATAATGTCTTGCATTTAAGTAATACAGTCCCGTACTCTCGTCATAGATTCCACCGGTATAGCAGATTTCATTCTCAAAGGTAGCGTCTTCTACCAACTGTGTGGTCTCACCGTAGTCTGTATAGTCATATGCGACCTCTGCATTGGTAGTTACCCCAGGTACTGTCTGGCTGGTTGTGGCTGTACTATCTGCTGCTTCCAGTTCTCCAACTACTGCAGTTACACTACCTCGGATATCTTTTGAGTAGATATAACCCTTATTTCCTCCAGTCTGTCCTTCTGACGTCTGGTTTGTACCATTTACCAACGCACTTCTTACCGTTGCAAAGGTCTGTCCTTCCACTCCCTGGATGTTTTCTGTGGATGCATCTCCCTTTGCATCTGTGGTGTAAAGCACTCCACCATTTCCATAGTAATAGTTGGTCTCTTTGGACTCTTTCTTTGTTCCCTTAGTTTCCTCTACCGTTTTCTTGATTCTCTGTCCGCTTCCATCATATTCATTGGATGTAATTACAGTCTTTGTTTCTTCCGTAACGGTTGTAGAAACAAGGTTATTCATTACGTCATAGACACTCATGGTTTTATCTTTTCCACCTACGGATTCCTTGATCTCATTACCCTTTTTGTCATAGGTATAAGTCGTTACAACTTCTGTCTGTGACGCACCAACCTTTGGATTCTTTGTCGTCTTCGTACTCTTTATTAGCTGGTCAAGTCCGTTATAATTATACTCTGTTTCATCCACAGTGTCGACATCTGTATCCTTAACTTCTGTGTCTGCTGTGATATTTACTTTTCCGGATGCATCTATGTAGTCTTTCAGGATTGCACTCGCATCTGTGATGGATACTTTCTTTTCTAAGGTTCTGTTTCCTGCATCATCATACGCATAGCTTATTACCTTCGTTGTGTGTGCAAGGTTATCGTGGATAGCTGTTGCAACCAGCTGATTCATGC
>JAILQS010000049.1 GCA_024698865.1 Lachnospiraceae bacterium
AATTATAACTATTATACTATAATTTACCGGTTCGGGGTAGATAAAAAAGCCCCAAATTTCTTACATAAAACCAGCATCCAATCACATCAACATTTCAGAAAGTAAAAATGTACTTCAAATCAACATTTTGGAATGCAAAAAAGTATCCTCTATCAACATTTCAGAAAGTAAACTCCCCCCAAAAATTGTTTACACTTCACACATTTTCTGTAATAATAAAAAGAGAGGCTCCCTGCCTTACACAAGACAACAACCAATGTTTATTCCACAGTACAGAAAGGATTCTGATTATGAAGAGAACCGGTGTAGTTATATGTAATTACAATAAAAAAGAGGATGTCATAAAATGCATCCAAAGTGTGTTAGAGTCTGATACTGACGATATGGATATTTTTGTGGTGGACAACGCTTCCACGGACGCATCCTGTGACGCCATCCGCGAACATTTTGCAGACCGCGTCACTCTACTTGTCAACAAAGAGAATCTGGGTGGTTCCGGCGGTTTTAACACCGGTATCCGACATGCAATGAAGCATGGTTACGAATATATATGGTGTCTTGATAACGACACGCTTGTGGATGAACATGCGCTTAGTGAACTGGTGAAATGTCTGGATACCCACGCGGACATCGGTATGGTTGGCTCCAGAGTTTATCATATGAGTGCACCTGACTTTGTACAGCAAAACGGAATCACTGTGGATTACGACAACTTCTGCGTAGAGGCCAGATATTTTAACTACCTGGAGGATGGCACTTTGCCGGAACTTGTTTATTCCGATGCAGTCGCTGCCTGTTCCGTACTGGTGCGTCGCAGTCTGATTGAACAAATTGGTCCGCTCCCGGAAGAAAATTTCTTATACTGGGATGACACGGAATGGGGCGTACTATGCAACAATGCAGGATTTAAGGTTGCCACCTGTGGCACTTCCCATATACTGCACGCCTACGGTGCCAAGCGGGAGGCAGTCAACACATTTCCAACCTACTACTCCTATCGCAACCAGATTCGTTTCTTTATGATGAATACACCGGAAGACAAATTATTTTCCATGACCTGCGAGCTGCTTACTTCGATTTTCAACGTTTTATACGAAGGAATGTTTCGCGAGGAGCCAAACAAAGGGAAGACGGTTATGTTTGCTTTTGATGACGCAATCCATAATGTAACCGGCAAAGCACCCGACAAATACTATCTTGACATGGAACACACCTACCGCGAGCTGGACAAACTGATAGAAACCAATACTTCCTTTATAATAATTACAAACGGCTACGACGATTTGGCTCAGGATATTACGACGAAAATACAAAAAAGCCGTCCGGACGCCTCAATTGAACATTTTGGCGACGAACAGCTTTTCTTAGAGAAATACAATGATTTAAACGCGGATCGTTCCAACGGTATTATTGTTTTAAATCTTTGCTACAGTATATTTGAAGTAAAAGATTCACGTCTTAAATATGCTTATGTTGATTTGCACGAAAATGTTTTTCGTTCGGACGAAGACCTCTTTTATGTAGCAAACTACGGGCACAGTCTGGGAGTCTTCCTGCTCTCCCATCAGCCTTTATTTATGGATAAAACCAAGGAATTGCGCGTTAACCTATAGCATACATTCCTTTATGCCGTTTCGCTACAATCTTGTGAACGTAGGGACACATCATACCCCTGTATTCAAATAACTAACTGCAGATAACGCAGCAACATTACCCTGGCCGGCAGCCTTGATGTACTGATATGGTTTACCCGCGATATCACCACAGGCAAAAAGGCCGGGGATATTTGTTTCCATCGACAGGTTCACCTTTACGTGGTTGCCGTCCAATTCGATGCCCGGAACCAGCTTGTCCGGAGCTACCGCATCCCGAAGTACAAATACGCCTTCCATTTCATATTTGTTATTCTTTGTCTCAATGCAGGAAACCTTACGCATAAAACCTTCCTGATTCTCACTCTTAATCGCAAGATTTTTTAAGTCTGCGATTTCTTCTTCCACAACAGACAGATTGTCCGGCAAAGATGCCTTTGCAATCAATTCTTTCGTCTCGTTTTTCATTGGGAAATAGAGTACTTTGTCCACGATTTCTGCAAGATACAGTGCCTCTTCTACCGATTCTTCATTGTAACCAAGTACACCAACCGTCTTTCCTTTGTAAAACTGGGCGTCACAGGTTGCACAATAGCTCACGCCTTTTCCAAGGAATTCATTTTCCCCTTCCAATGCTTTTTCCATTACGACACCGCCGGCAAGAATAACCGAAGTAGCTTCGATAAACTCCTCGCCTGCCTGCAAATTAAAATGGTCTCCCATGCTATATACCATATTGATCTTCTTCTCTGTGATTTCAATATCAAGATCGGCGAGATGCTTCTTAAGGTTCTTGTTTAGCTCCTCACCACTGATTCTTGGAAGACCGGTATAGTTTAAAATTTCATGCGCCTTTCCAACTTTATCACTCAACTGATTGCTTCCAAATAACACAATCTTTTTGTTACGAATCTTTGATGTAATCGCTGCAGAAACTCCCGCAGGTCCATTTCCAACAATTGCAATATCATATCTTTCCATAATGATTCTCCTTTCATTTAATTGTACGCAATTAATTATTCGAAAAAAAATGAATAAAAGCCTATTTCAAAATACAATTCTAATGTCAATTACCAAATCTGTAATTAGATTGTACACAATCTAATTATCATTGTCAACACTTTTATTTAAAATTTCTTTTCCGTTCAGCTCTGTTTTTCTCAACGCTTCTCCCTCATACGTTAATTTGAGCGAAAAAACAGCATCTGTAGTCTCAAGCAACGAAAAGAATACCTGATCCCCCTCCCATATCGGAAGATTGCAAATCTCCTTCTTCGGTACCCAGGTAAGCTCTCCCTCGTCACAATCCCGAAGCGTTCCACTAAACTTTGTTGCTGTGTATAGAAAAATGTATTCCGTAGGGTATCTGTCATTTACAAATGTTATAATCCCCCTAAGCACCGGTTCTTCGAGTTTAAGACCGGACTCTTCGTAGACTTCACGTATTATGCACTCCTCCGGCGACTCCCTGTCTTCAAAGTGTCCGCCAAGCCCGAGCCACTTATCTTTATTCATATCATTTTCTTTTTTGGTCCGGTGCAACATCAGATACGCCCCGTCCCGCTCCAGATAACAAAGTGTTGTCATGATTTTTTCTTTCTGCAAAACAAACCTCCTGTAAATTCTGCCTTCTATAACTATGTATGCGACATTTCCGTCCGGTCAGATTCTTTCCTTACCGAAATCAAAAATACACTCGCAATAATAATCCCGATTCCAACCATCTGCCAGAACGAAAAGCGCTCCCTTAAAATAATTACGCCGGCCAGCACCGACACTACCGTGCAAAAATTAGACAGCACCGTCTGGGTTCCAACACTCATATAACCAAGTGCATAATTCAAGGCAATAAATGCACCTACAGATGAGATAATGGACAGATATAAAATACATAACCAGAAATCCGGTTGCCTGATCGCCATTACTGCCCGGAACAATTTTCCCTTTGTCTGCCAGACTGCCGTAATCAAAAATAACACACTTCCAAGCAAAAACATCACGTATGTTCTCTCGAAAGGAGAAAACAGCTTCGACACACTCTTGCTGATAATGGAAAACATAACCGCCGACAGCACAGCTATAACAAGTAGCAGCGTTCCAACCGGCGACATAATCACCTCTCCGCCAACGCACGTCAGCGCAACTCCCATTACGGACATAATCACACAGACAATCTGCAAAACATTAATCTTCTCTTTCAAAAACAGACTTCCAAACATCAAACCCGCTACCGGAATCAGTCCCAGCATAACTCCCGCAAAAGAAGCCGATGTCTTCGCAATTCCGTAAGTTTCGCAAATGAAATAAACAAATGGTTGCAAAAAACCCATCAGTGCCAGTTTCCAGACCGGCTTTCCTTTCAGCGCAAGCTTCTGCATTCGAAACAGCAGCAGCACATTTAGAAACAAAAATGCAACGACAAAACGGATCGCTACAAATACAAACGGCTTGGCATATTGCAATGCCGTCTTTGAAAACACAAAACTAAATCCCCAAATCGTATATGCCAACAGGCAAAAAACATAGGATATATTTCTCTTACTCATATATTTCGTACTTTTTTCTTTCCTGTTATTTTCTCTTTCAAATGGTCCATCGCGTCTTACAATACGCGTTCGGACGCCCTTTTCCACTCGTTTAATCTTTTGTAAAAATAATAACCTACCATTACGATAGGTTATTATAGATTCATCAATGAAAATGCAACTCTTGCTCTTTCTGACTGACACGTTTGCCCTTCGTAATACTATGCGTTACAAATGTATTACCGCCGACAACCACATCTTCCTCAATCACAGTATCTCCACCCAGAATAGAAGCTCCGGAATAAATCGTTACGTTATCTTTAATCGTAGGATGTCTCTTCGTACCTTTTAACTTCTGTCCGCCCTTTGTAGACAAGCCACCAAGCGTAACACCCTGATAAATCTTAACATTATTACCAATCACTGTAGTTTCACCGATTACAATGCCGGTGCCATGATCCATAAAGAAATGTTTACCAATCGTAGCTCCCGGATGAATGTCAATACCGGTCTTGCTATGCGCATACTCTGTCATAATTCTTGGCATCATCGGTACTTTAAGCAAATACAACTCATGTGCGATACGATACACCGTAATGGCAAACAATCCCGGATATGCCAGAACAATTTCATCCTCACTAAATGCTGCCGGATCGCCCTGATACGCTGCTTCGATATCGGAATTCAAGTACTCGCGAATCTCCGGAATCTTCTCCATAAATGCGAGCGCCGTCTCCCCGGCCTCCTCTTCCAGCTTCTTCTCACAATCTGTCTGGAAACAATTGCAATATTTATATACTACCATAATCTGCTTTTTTAAATGAAAAATTACATCCTCAATAGTTGCAGACATATTATTCTTTAAACTGTAAATCTTGTAGACATTATCGCTAAAATATCCCGGATAAAGAATTTTCATTAATTTATCTACGATATCTGTTATCGCCTCTTTGTCCGGCTGATTGAAAATATCAATCTTATTAATCTGTCTATTATCTTCATAATCACCTAGTATATGCTGAACAATCTGTTCAATTTTTGCGTTATTTTCATCCGTCATATCATTATCCTCATTTCGCTTTACTCTCTTTATAGTAGCATATTCCGTTATGGAAAAACAACCACAACAAATTAAAGATTTCGTTGCCTCTCATAAACTTCCAAACATCCAGTCATTGCACATACAGCTCAAATGTTTAATCACTGAAATTTGTATCAAAACTTATGACAAGCTCGTAACCCGGGAACAAAGTTTTGAGTTTTGCAAGAATTAAGCTATGCAACTTAGTTCTGTCCTTCACCGTAAAATCAACAGTCACGTCAAAAGACATATATTTTCTCTCCGTATCGATATAAATTCCATGCGCATTTAACACGCCATCAAAGGAACAACAATTCTCACCTACTACTTTTCGCATTTCAATTTTGGCCTGATCTTCTGTATCAATCGCATAGATTCCAACCGTGAGGAAAACATGGAATTTATCCAAAACGCGATTTTGAATTTCTTTTGTTATCTGGTGCACCCTAAGCGCCGTAATCTCTGCCGGAATCTCCACATGAATCGAACCAATCGCCATGTCCGGTCCATAATTATGTAACACCAAATCAAACGTATCCATAACCTCCGGCACTTCACGCACACATTGTTTGATTGCACCGGTAATTTCACTGTCCGGACGATTTCCCATAACATCACTAAGCGCCTCTAAAAGCATTTCCAATCCGGCTTTTATAATAAATACCGAAATCATAACACCGATAAATCCATCTATGGAAATATGGAAAAAAGCCACCGCTATTGCTCCTAACAATGTGGACGCCGAAATAATTGCATCAAAAGAGGCATCTGCACCGGACGCAACCAGCGCGTCTGAATTATATTGCTCTCCTTTCGCCTTTACATATCTTCCAAGCACCAATTTGGTCACCACGGACACAAGAATAATAACAATCGTTATCTTTGAATATGCCGGCACGGTTGGCTCGATTATCTTTTTAACCGACTCTATAATAGACGTACTGCCTGCCCACAAAATAAGCAATGCAATTATCACAGTACTAAAATATTCCATTCTTCCATAACCGTAAGGATGCTTCCTGTCCGGTCTTTTCTTGGCAAGTTTAATCCCCACAATCGTCACTACGGAGCTAAAAGCATCCGATAGATTGTTTACCGCATCCAGTACAATAGCAACAGAACCTGCCGCGATTCCTGCAAATGCCTTAAATGCAGCTAAAAACACATTTGCTATAATCCCGATGATACTTGTTCTTGTGATTGCTTTTTCTCTTGTAATCAAGTCTGTTCCTCCTAATAATTAAATCTGTTTCCATACTCTGTTATACTCTGCTATCCTTTATATCTTACATTCAATCCTTAAAAACGTCAATTTCATTATTCATCAAAAAAGGCAGTTCACCATCCTGTTGGAACAAACAGAATAGGTAAACTGCCCTTTTATGTCAAGACTCGCTCGCGAGTCTTGCGCGCCGGATTCGGGTCTGCTTCAGCAGACAAATTCCTGTCCGAATCCGTGCGCATCCTCGCGGAGCGTTTAACTCAGTCGGAGCTTGTACCCCGACTGAGTATAGTTTGTCA
>JAILQS010000094.1 GCA_024698865.1 Lachnospiraceae bacterium
CAATAATTTATATCTTCCCAGTCAGACACTTCTGTCTTCTTGGCTGCACTCTCATCAACATCTTCTCCTGCCCAGTCATCCAGAGAAGTATAGCTTCCATCATTCATAACTTCGGATGGCATTTCCACTGTTTCTCCATCAAAACACCGAGTATCCATGATTTCTTTCTCATCTTTGGTCGGAGTATACAACACCATCTTCTGTCTGTATTTATCTTCGAAACGAAGATAGATCATATCCTCATTGTTTCCATCTACCCGAATTGCCAGCTGAACATAATTCTGTCTATGAGACAATAATTCATTTCGAAATGCAAAGCTCGCATAGTCTATCAGTTCTTTTTTACTTAGTTTTTCCCCTTTTGTTTTTACATCATCAAAAGCCATAAAACCGCACAGTTCACCACTTCCATCCTGCGCCGGATATTTGATAACTTCACTGGAATAGCATCCTTTTTCTCCACGTCCAAAGCGACTTTCATCTACTCCTGAATCATCTACTGTTACATACTTGGATGCAACATAATATTCCTCACTTAGGGCATCCTTCTTACCGGGGATTAAACTACATCCACTTACTACGGTTAACACCGCTACACACATAACTCCCATTAATACTCTTTTTTTCATTCTTTGTTCCCTTCCCTTTTTATTTATTCTTTCACTTTCAACATATGTTCAATATCCACAGAAGAAAGTCTGATATACATTGTTACAATTGCCGGTATCGCTACTGCTATACTCAATCCTATAATCAACCAAAGAAATTGAATGTTATCTTCAATCTCTCCTTTAAATTCATATATCACAACGCAAAATGAGGCAAAGATAATACATGCAATTTCCAGCATATAGGCCAAGGTGATACTCTTTGGCGACAGTCCGTTCATGGTTTGTATCGCATACCGGTTCATATTGGAATTCAACTTGTTAATCAACATAATACATAGACTCAACAAAGAAAATACTGCCATAAATACCATCAGCACTACTATTATCATTACTGTCTCTCTGGATTCACCATTGAATACTTTCATTCCTTCCGTTGCACCTTTGGAATAAGTCGTATATAGATTATTCGCTTTATACAGTTCGTTAATCTTTTCTTCTTCTCTCATGGCGTATTCATCCGAAACTCCACCGTCAAAAATCAACGTCCCCTGTAACTGGTTAGTATAGTTCTGCTCCAGAAACATCAAATCTTCATCTCGTGGAGTCCCGCTAATGTTGAAACAAGGCTGTATGATACTATAGTCTGCAGTCGTAACGGGCATTCCGTCCAATTCTCCCGTAGTATCGGATATGTATTCGGTATTATCCTCTAAAATTCCGATGACACGACAATTCATCCAACCATATACCCACAGCTCAATAACGTCTCCAACTTTCACATAGGGTTCGTAGGCAGCTCCCAATATAATCGGCAGTTCCATATCACATACACGTTCATTTTTATTTACATGAACCTCATAATCTTCCTTTTCAAACAGACGACCTGCTTTTACATTTTTTAGATAATGATGCACTGCATTTTCGTTCATTTTCCAAAGAATCAACTCGGTTGCTTCCTTTCCAGACGATTCCTGAACAGGCGGTATATCTTCCGGATGCTCCTTTAAATATCCCGGATATAGTGATCCATATAAGAAATCTTTATAAGATTCGGAACCAAAGATTTTCTTAATCGTTTCCATTGAAACCGGTATCGAACAATCATTTGTTATAGCATAGACATACTTATCACTCTTATTCACTTCATTTAATACTTTCTTGATATTCTCAATGTGAAGCGGATCATCAGATATATCTACATCACCTGCATCCATCAGTGTAAAGTACTTGTATCCGTTTTTTGCGTTTACGACCCAGGTGTTATTGGTGATGTGAATAAAGTAAGTTCCTACTTCTATCATCAACCATAAGAAACAGCAAAACTGTAAGATTATAATAATATTAATAAAGAAACTCTTTTTTAGATTGTAGAATAGTTCTTCTAAAATTACTTTCATGACTTTCCCCTCACTTATATACGCTTTTGATTCGTCATTTTCAACAAACAAACAACATTTTACCTCTTTTTTATATAATTGTCAAATAATACCTGTTGATTTTTTCAACGTCCACTTCGTGCAAGTCTCCTTCTATGCTGGATCACCAACTAATAACTAATCAAAAAACCAGTACCTCTTCCTCTCCGGAACTAGGTACTGGCTCATAACATCTACTATATAATAATTATCCTACTTTTAATTTAAATTTCTTCAAGGACTTCTCGTCTTCTACGTCCATTCGCTCGATGGTTGCTCCAAGATTGCGTATCTTTTCTTCAAAATCTTCATATCCACGCTGGATATACTCAATCTGGTCTATCTGGGTAATGCCTTCCGCAACAAGTCCTGCAATAACAAGTGCTGCTCCAGCTCTTAAGTCCGGTGCACTAATGGCTGCGCCTTTGAATCCCTGCACTCCGTTTACAATCGCACTGTTGCCTTCCACGGTGATAGTTGCTCCCATTCTGGAAAGTTCATCTACATAACGGAAACGATTTTCAAAAATACTTTCCGTAACAATGCTGGTTCCCTCAGATAAAGCAAGCAGCGTAGTTATCTGTGGCTGCATATCTGTCGGAAATCCCGGATATGGCAATGTCTTAATATGCGTATTGCCAAGTCTGCCGGTTGCACATACTCTAACCGCATCGTCATATTCTTCTACCTTAGCTCCAACCTCTGTCAACTTCGCAGTAGTAGCCTCCAGATGCTTAGGAATTACATTCTTAATAAGTACATCTCCCTTTGTAGCTGCTGCCGCAACCATAAAGGTTCCCGCTTCAATCATATCCGGTACGATGGAGTATTCGCTACCATGTAATCTCTCTACACCGCGGATACGGATAACATCTGTACCAGCACCCTTGATGTTCGCACCCATGCTGTTTAAGAAGTTGGCTACATCTACGATATGTGGCTCTTTTGCCGCATTTTCAATGATAGTCTTTCCTTCCGCAAGACAGGCTGCCAACATAATATTGATGGTTGCTCCTACGGTTACCATATCGAGATAAATATGGCTTCCGGTTAATTTGTCTGCCTTTGCATCAATGACACCCTGATCTACATTTACATTGGCTCCCAGCATTCGGAATCCTTTGATATGCTGATCTATCGGACGACTTCCAATATCGCATCCTCCAGGTAACGAAACCTGTGCTGCTTTGTATTTGCCTAATAACGCTCCTAATAAGTAGTAAGAAGCTCTAATCTTTCTCATGTATTCATATTCTATACTTACGGACGTAATGTTGCTTCCATTGATCTTGACTACGTGTTTGTCCACGCGCTCAACCTTCGCTCCAATTTCTTCGATTGCCTGTAACATTACATTTATATCTCTTACATCCGGTAAATTATCCAGAGTAACTGTCTCATCTGCCATAACTGCTGCCGCGAGAATTCCGAGTGCTGCGTTTTTCGCTCCACCTATCGTGACCTCACCGGTCAAAGGTTTCCCGCCTTTAATAACATACTGTTCCATTTGACACCTCTATCTATAGACGCAATTTTCATTCTCTAATCCTTATGATTATAACACAATCTTTCAATTAGTAAAGCCCTTTTTGATTTCCAAGTATATTTTTTCCATCAGTCCCTCAACATCCAGGGCCTCGGCATCCACAATTATATGTGCGTATTTCTCATATAACGGACACCTTTCCCGATAGAGCTCTTCCAGCGTCTGTCCCTCTCTAAGTACTACTCCTCGTTGCTTTATGTTACCCAGGCGTTTCACCAGAGTATCATAATTCAACTGGATATATACCACGGTTGCTGTCTCATAATAATGCTTCATCGCCTCCCGACCATAAACCACACTCCCTCCGGTCGCAATAACTGCATGTTTATTCATAATGGACTGATTCACTTCATTTTCAATCCTTATAAATTCATCCAAGCCTTTTTCTTTTATGATATCCTTTAGCAGCGCACCTTCTCTCGATTGTATCACCAGATCCGCATCGATAAAATCATATCCCAGTGCCTTTGCAAGTATTACTCCAATCGTGCTTTTGCCTGCTGCCGGCATACCAATCAGTACAATATTTTTCATAGTGTCTTATTTCCTTCTGTTTTCAAAATATACAAAAGAGTCTATCGTCTGTAATATGTCCGCGAACGTCTCCGGCGGAGCTGCATCGATATACTTTCTAAGTATCTCTTCCTCTCCGTTATGCCGGTATTTCGCATAAAAAATATCAAATAGATTATGCCCTCTTACGTATATCCTGATTGTCTCTAAATTCTTCTTGATGTCTTCTTTGCTCTTGATTCTTATATTCGCCGTACGAAGCATATGTTTTACGCTTCCCAGTTTATATAAGTAGTCTTTGTATTTCTGATATAAAATATTATAAAACTCGTCTTCGTTCTTAATGACTCCGATCTTAGCCATTACGGCCGGATCCAGAAAATAATTTTCGAACGAATAATACTTCAGAATCAGTATATTCTTCGGCGTGACGGTTGGTAACGTATCTGCATCTGTCTCCTCTGCCTTTCGCGCCGCGTAGTAGTTACACAGCTGCTTACTAAGATACTTTGGATTCTTTCCATCGCTGTCACGAATCATAAGAAACTGATCCTTCAAATACAGTTTATTGATATATTTTAAATTTGCATAGGTTTTAATGTTGGTACAGCTGTTCGTGGATACAATGGAAATTCTCTGCAGTGCACCATTCTCATCGTAGATTTCGGAATAGTACTTTTCGAGCAACAGTGGCAAACGGTTCTTATCCTGCTTGCCTTCCACGATAAACACAAAACTGACGTTCATCAGATCGTTCGCTGTGTATCCCAGATCATCCAGTATCTCATCCACGTCCGTCTCTTCCTTTACGACGGTGTAATATTCTTCATCCAGCATCACCTGCCGGATTTGTTTGGATGAGAAGTTAAAAATCAGATTTGGCGAATGCGTGGAGAAAATGACCTGATTCTTTTTGGACAACCGGTACAATATCTCACTCGCGGTCTTTTGTAGTTGCGGATGCAGGTAAATCTCCGGATCCTCCATCATAATAATGCACGGAACTGTGTCCTCCTCATCTACATATGCTTCTAATAAAGAAAGTGCATAAATGCTCTTTAGACCTTCACTCAGCGTGTTGATGGCACCCTGTGTCTTTCTCTCCTGATTATACACCTTTGTTTCTATGCGAAACATATTTTCAACCTTGTAGTTCACCTCATAGGAAATATCTCTCGAAGCACTTCCGTTGCTGTGGAAATACCGGTTTACCTTATCAGCAAATTTATTCAGATGAAGATTCAGCAACTTGTATTCCAGTAGTTTCTCTGCCTCGGTTACACTTAGGTTTACCGGTTCTTTCTTATTCAGATATCCGATACAATGGAAACATCGCGTACATTTTTTCTTCTTATCAAACATGCAAAGGTCGTCTCGAAGATCCGCCAACGCATCCTCATCATACAAACTAAGCAGCTCGTTCTCCAGTGATGTCAAATCCCTGTTCTGGTCGATGTGATATACCATCGGAATAACTGCCTTGATGTTTGGATTGTTTTTCTTGATTCCGTCGCTATAGCGAATCTGCCCCTGCGGATTCACCACACATTTAAAGCGGATGGTGTTATCCCGGAAAGATGGCAGTTTCGAATAGAATTCACTCTCCCAAAGTTCTCTCTTTTTGTATTTGCTGACAATTCCTCTTTGGTGAAGGGTATCCATATCCGTATCGTCAAAGTCCACCTGCATCTCTATCGTTATGTTTTTATCTTCTTCGCAATAGTCCGAAGGCGACACGGGATACTGACCTGCAACCAGACGAATCGCGTCAATTACAACTGTTTTACCTGTGTTATTTTTTCCAACCAGAATGAGCGCGTTTTCAATGTCACGAATCTCCAGCTCTCTGATTGACTTGAAGTTTTTAATGCGCAAGTAACTGATTTTCATCGTGCTACCTCCTTTAGCAAGTAACCCTTCTGCAATCGCCTGTTATTTCTTCTTTACGGAATAGCCAAAGCTTCCCAGCCGTTCTCCCATACTAAAGTATTCTCCATGGGAGTATATAATCAAATCGGAATCGTTCAAATGGAACTTTCCGGTGCTGTCCATATAAGCGTCCTCTATATTAACACCCTGTACATCACCGATAAACATATGGTGCGATCCCAGTTCCTTGATTTCTTTTACCTTACATTCTATGTTGACCGGGCACTCCTTGATTAATGGCGCATACTCTAACTGTCCCTTAACCGGTGTCAGTCCCGTCTTCTCAAACTTATTCATATCTCTTCCCGAGCGAACTCCACAAAAGTCAACTTCTTTTACCATACTCGCAGTTGTAAGATTAATCACAAACTCTCCGGAATTCTTAATCATATCATAGGAATGTCTCTCAGGTCTCACAGAAATATATGCCATCGCCGGATTGGTACATATGGTTCCCGTCCACGCAACCGTAAGCATATTCGGCGCTTTTCCTTCTTCTCCACAACTAACCAGAACCACCGGTAACGGATATAACATATTCCCCGGTTTCCATAATTGTTTTGCCATAGTCTCTATCCAGCCTTTCTCATTGCTTTCTATACTATATATTTTATGCGTTATATTCGAATTTGGCAAGTGTAGGGGGTGTTTTAATGAAGAGAGACCGGTATCCCAAAGCATGCTTTCCTTTCTTTTAGAAACAGCCGCTTTGTTATACCGGTCTTTCTTGTTATCCCGACTTTAGCGTCTTTGCCTGATTCCCCGCTTTAGGGGTGTCTTCCTTATTTACTTACTTTAACATGGCCTTTCTTGTCTGCCTTGTATGTCTTTTTCGCGTATTTGAATTTCTTATTCTTCACCATAACATACTTCTTATTAAAGTAGTATTTGTATTTGCCGACCTTTACAATCTTATTCTTCACAAGTACACCATCTTTACCTGCGTAATAAGACTTGCCGGATACTTTTACAATCTCTTTCTTCGCAATCTTACCTGTTTTCTTAACAACGTATTTTTTGTTCTTGTAGGTTATTACAGATAATTTCTTTACAAGCTTTCCATTCTTGTAGTACTTGCCACCTTTGATTCCGGTAAATGTATCCGGTTTCGCAGGTGTAGCGGTTGCACCTACAACCACTTCACAGGTAGCTGTTTTGGCATCTGCTTTTGCCGTAATAATTGCGGTTCCATTGCCCACTGCAGTTACTACTCCGCTTGCGTCTACTGTTGCTACTGCCGTGTTATTTGATGAGAATGTAACCTCTCTGTCTGCTGCCACAGCCGGTGCAATGATTGCTTTCAGGGTTGCTTTTGCTCCCTTTGCAAGGGTAAGTTTTGTTTTGTCCAAGGTAAAGCTTGTAATTGCTTTTTCATTCTTTCCTGCCTCTTTGAACGAATATGTTCCGGAAACCACTTCAAAGCTTACGGTTGTATCCGATACTCGTCCGTTATAGGTAACTCCGTCTGCAAGTTCTTTTCCTTTTTTCGTTTCGGATAATGCAATCTTCTTACCATTGATTCGGATATAGTTGCATTTATTCTCTAACATTGGCACATTAACGGTTGCCGTTGTGTTGGCAGGTATCGTTGCTTTGTACTCTACAATACCGTTTTCTGTACTCCAGCTACTGCTGATGTTACCGTATGCGCTATTGTAATTTGCTGTTGCGTGTGTGATTTTCTCTTCTTTTACCTTAGTCGTGGTTGCTTTACGGCTCTCGGAATCAAAGTGCGAAATCGTTGTCATTGGGATATCTGCGTCTGCACGAGTATCCGGCTGAGGAGCCAATATAATATGCTTGAATCCCGGATTGTCTTTGTCAGCCTGAATTCCTGCCATGTATTTGTACATCCACTCTGCTACCGCACCGTATGCATAGTGGTTAAAGGAGTTCATATCTACCGGTCCAAAGCCATCTTCTGCCGTGTAAGAGTTCCATCTTTCCCATACGGTTGTTGCTCCCTGATCCACACAATATAACCAGGATGGGTTCTCTCTCTGCATTAAAAGGTTGTATGCCATTTCGCTATTGCCCATTTCTCCCAGTGTGTTCATAAGGTTCGCTGTTCCAATAAATCCTGTCGAAAGTTTGTAATCATTATCTTCTAATAATGTGTTCATTCCTCTGATCAGGTTTTGTTTCTGTGTCTCATTTTCATACAGACCAAATCTGTAGGTTAATAAATAACCGGTCTGTGTTTTCGTGTTTGTCGGATGTCCCTGTGCCGGATGATTAAAGTATCCTTCCTGGCTCTTAAGATCATCATTTTCAAAGTATTTGCTTACATAATCGCTTCGAATCTGCTCATACAATCCATGATAATAATTTGCATCCTCTGTTTTTCCGATGGCTTTTGCCATTTCTTCCATTAACATTACATCATATGCATAGTATGCTTTTACCATCATTGGTCCGTCTGTCCAGTTGTATGCCAGCCAGTCTGAATATGCATTTTCTGCTCCACCGGTTCTCTCCAGACGACTGATGTATGCTTTCATACTGTCATAATATTCTTCAATCAGGCTCTTATCATTATAGTCTCTATATACAGTGTAAGGAATGATGATTCCTGCGTCCGCCCATCCGGATCCCGGTGCAGCCTCACCACACCATCTGGAGTATGGAACCAGGTTCTCATAAGTTCCATCGCCCCGCTGTCCGTCTCTCAAATCCTGCATCCATTTGCCGTAGAAGGAGCGAACGTCTGCATTGTACGTTGCGGTTCCGACAAAGCACTGTGCGTCTCCGGTCCAGCCAAATCTCTCTGCTCGCTGTGGGCAGTCGGTTGCTGTGGAATAATAGTTTCCAAGCTGACCCCACAGGGCATTGCTCGCAAGCTGATTTACCTGAGGATTCGACGTATTAATACTTCCGGTTAACGCGGTATCAGAACCCATTACATCGGAACTGATTCTCTTAATTGTAATGTCTCTGTTTGCGGTAACTTCCAGATAACGGTATCCGTAGTAAGTGTAGAGTGCGTGGTAGGATTCGTCTCCCGCTCCACTTGCAATATATGTATTGGTTGCCGCTGCGCCTCTGTAGTTTTCTTTATAAACACTTCCTCTAGGACCGTCATTTCCACGCTCTCTTCTTCCGGAATCGTTCAACATCTCTCCAACGCGGATGGTTACTTTGGTTCCTTTGGCTGCGTTCAGTGTGAAGTTTGGACGTCCAACCATGTTTTGTCCGATGTCAATAACTGCGGTCTGTCCTTTCTTGATTTGTAAAGGATAGGTTGCATTCTCTTTTACTACATTAATCGTTCCATATGTTGAAATATCTGATTTTGCCCCTTCGTATACGACTGTGCTTACCGGTGTTCTTTCCAAATCCTTGAACACCTTTACACTGGATGCGTTGCTTGCGGTAATCTTTCCGCTATAGCTAAATTCCGTTGCAGCTTCAAGTGCTTTGATTGCCTCTCCCGGTTTTGAATATACGCTGTCATCAATTCTTGCGTCGTATCCTTCTCCGTCCCAGATATCTGCACTTCTTACGGAAGTGTTTTTCGTGTGTTTCCAGGTGGTATCTGTAGAAATCATTTCTGTTGTACCATCTGTATATGTAAGTTTCAAAATTCCGATGAATGCGTTCTTCTGGTTCGCTCCAACGTCATTTGGCATCTTCTGCATTCTACCGTTCCACCATCCGGAAGCAACCTTTGCTGCAATCGCGTTGTCCGCTTTGTCCTTAAGCATTGATGTAATGTCATAGGTATAATACAACACGCGGTATCTGTAGTCTGTGTAGCCCGGTTTGAATTCATCATATGTTACCGTTCCGTCTTCTTCCACTTTTCCTACTCTTTCACCATTACAGTAAAGCTCATAAATTCCAAGTGCAGAAGAATAAATCTTTGCGCTCTGCAAAGTCTTGTTAGATGCTGTCTTAAAATCTTTGCAGAACATATCGATTCCATCGCCAATTCCGTCGCCCAACATATCGAGAAGTTCTGTTCCGTCTCCTGTCATAACGACAAGCTTTCCACCTTCTGTTTCCGCTTTATCAAACGGATTCTCTGTTTCAAAGTCGTAATTGTAAATTACTTTGTTATCTTTGTCATTGGTTAATTTCAAATTGTCTATCTTACATCTTTCATCGGCCGGGTTTACGTGAGATACACGAACACCGACTTTACCAAGATAAACATCACTTCTTGTGCTTTCATCTACCAGCACGTCATCCATATAGGTCTTGATATTGGTCTTATCTACCACGATTTTTAAATGCACTTCGCCGGATTTAATCTTGCTTGAGGAGCATTTGGATTCGATATCCACCTCTTGAACATCCCATTTTGGATTTACGAAGTAATGCTTTCTCAAATATAAATTTGAACCGTGGTCTCTGGTGTTAAACTGCCACATAAAGAAATTATCGCTGTTGGTTCCGGAGAATACGATTCCTGCATTGTCGTTGACAATCTGTAAATCCGCCTCCAGTGTATACTGATCCTGTCCCTTTGCCGTAGATGTTGTTACATCCGGAGCACTAATCCAGGTAGCATCGTTCCATGCAGTTTCATCCATAAGACCGGTCTCAAAATATGCAGTATCGGAAGTAATCGCTTTTCCATCTTTGTCCCATACGGTTACATTCCAATAATATCTTGTGGATGCAAGAAGATCCTGACCGGCATACTTTATTTCTAAAGAGGTATCTTTTGCTACCTTCTTACTGTCCCAGACAATTGTTTTCATTGTCTTATCTTTTGCTACTTTTATCTGATATGCCGTCTGCTTCTGCCCCTGTGTTGCGGAGTTCATCTTCCAACTGAAATTCGGCGTATCATCCAGTCCGACCGGATTCGTCTCATAGCAAACCTGTAAGTTCTCGATTCTGTCTGCAGTTGCTGCCTCGACATTTGCCGTCTCTGTTATTGTTCCAACACTTACCGTTGAAACTGCTAATGCCAGAGTTAAAAACACTGCAAGTACTTTTTTTGTAAATTTCTTCATATAATCCTCCATTTCAAAAGACGTTTTGTTGCTATTTCTTTTTAAATGCCAATATATTATAGCACCCTGTTTTCCTACTCTCCATACAATAATGTAACATTTTCTTTCAAAATGTGAATTTTTTAATTCCTATTATGTCCATTAAAGAATTAAAAATGGTATATAGTAATTATTCTTTGATTGCGTTATAATATGTAACACAGTATTAATTCGGGGGTGATTACTTGACAGAATATCTTAATATTCAATCTGTATCAGAAGGCCTGGAAGGCAAGATAAAGCAACGCCTTAACTTTAGAAACAATCGATTTGTATGGCAAATCAAGTTTAATACAGCCTTAGATCCTAGCACCGTTAATAATGTAAACCTTTTCGTAACGAATTCTTCCAATACTCCACTCAAGACTGCAATCAGTTACGATCAGGTGAAGAATGCAATAGAGGTAGAACCGATTGAGCCTTATTCTACGGATGAGACTTATATTTTAAATGTTACGACTTCCGTAAAGTCCGCAGGTGGACGCAATCTCAAAAATCCGGTTCGTTTAGAATTTAAAATGAACGGATCTTCCGGATCTGCACCAAAAGAAGCTGATAACAAAAAGGAGTAACACGTCATGTGCTACTCCTCTTTTTATATGTTCTGTTCAGTATTATTTTAAATCTCATATACATTCTTAATGAGACTCTTCATCTTACGATTTCGCTTAAGTAATAACCGTCCATTCTCTTCGGTGTCTGTCAAAATCACGGATACCTGTTTCTTCTTACGACGTATCAACTGGTAAATACTCTGAATGGAGTCGATAGACATCGCCAACGCATCCTCTACCAGCAAACAGCCTCCAACCAGCTGTTCTTCTTTATCCTGCAGATTGAACGTATTCAGCTTTTGTGCGCTGACTTTTGCAACCTGTGTTCCCTCTAACAGTCCGGCATCATGTAAGGAATGTGCAATCTCACTTGCAGCTTCTCTGGATGCTTCTTTGGAATCGGACAGTAACATAAAATGCGGCATAATGCCACTGCTTAATGATCTATTCAACATCGTTGCAAAATCGGATTCACCGGCTTCGCTTTCCTGTCCCATAGCACCTGAACTTTCTTCCCGACTTGGTGCCGAAGGCTCCTCCGTCTGTATCTTTCCATCTACCATAGCGGCCACAGAACGGGCAATCTCTTCCTCTGCCTGCATCTGGCGCAAACTCTCTGTCAGTTCATCTGTCGGATACTCCGCTTCTGTTGTCTGCGGCTGTTGCGGTGTTGCCTCGGACGACTCCGTCTTAGCTGCATTTTCCACCTTAGCCACTTCGGATATCGCAGACTGCAAATCCATCGTATCCGGTCTTACTTCTACATTTTTGAAAATCTCTTTCAGGGATTCTACATTCTTTTGCGCGTTTTCGCGCTCTCTTTCTTCGGCAATCGCTGCTGCCATCTGAAGTTCTGCTGCAAGATTTCGTGTTTCCTGAATTCCCTTGGCTGTGGAAATGTCAGCACCCTCCACGTAGTGCATCTTAAGCAGCATTGCTTTTTCTACAATCAGACCGCTTCCAAACCACAGAATCAAATCACTACACTCTCTGACACATTCTTCTTCCATAGAAAGTCTGTGGTATAGCTTTGCCAGCTCATATCCCCATTCTTCCGTGTAATTTACTTCTTTTAAGTGCGTCAGATATCCAATCAACGTCTGCGGGTCTGCTCCGCGCCCCTTTTCTATATAATAACGCAACTCTATCTGGTTACTCTCACTCGTATTTTTATCTACAAACTCCTGATATAATTCCTCTGCTTCCTCAAAATCATTGCTCTTTACAACAGCCATAATAAGTTCATATAAAACACCGCGCGTTTTTAATTTGTCGTATAACTTATAGTACAACTCTTTGGCTTTATCATACTGTTTGTTCTTGATAAAGACTTCCGTAGCAACACGCAAATCCATTACTTCGTTTATTTCATCTATATTCAGACCGTCTACAATCTCAAGGGCATCTTTAAATTTTCTTTCTTTCATGAGTTCGCGTGCCTGTGAACACTTTAGCATTACGTCATATTTGCTCATGAGTTTCCCTCCAGTCTCTCTGTTAAATCTTTTCTTCCAACATTTTATAATGTTGTGTAAAATATTTCAATGCCTGTTCTACAGGTCTTTATAAAAACTAAGCGTTTCCTGAAGCGGCTCCGGTATCTCATGTCCCGCCTTCGTAATCGTTAAGTAACGATTCTCCAACTCCTTAATCTTCTTTCCTTTTTCCCTGTTGTAGCGACCCATCGCATCGCTAAACATCGGCTGTGTCGACAGTCTTTCTCTAATCTCGCGCTTAAACGGACAATATGTCGCCAGTATTTCTCTTACCGGTTTGCTAAGACGCATCGCACCCTGCGATTCATTCTTTACCCACTTCTCGTAATCCAATACAAACACCTCACGGGAATTGTTACGGCATTTTTGAATCTGTAATTTTACTTTTTCTCTTCGTTCTTCACTCAATTCTCCGTTCTTGCGGTAGAACTGAATAAAATCCATATATTCGCTGGTCAGTGATTTGTACTTGATATCATTCCACATCGCACCCTGTACGGTTCGACAAAGCTCCCAGCGGAATCTTCCAAACAGTTTTGGAAGTATATCTGCCAACTGGCTGTTTAAGAAAATCGGCAACAAAAATCTTGCCGGTGTATTTCTTCTTCGAGACGAAATATCCTGCCACATAACACCATTACTTCCCGGTGTCGGCATAAGAATAAACTCCGGATATACTTCTTCCATTACATATTCCTTCATAACACCAACTTCTCTGTTCTCGTAGAAGGATTCTCTGTAAAATACCGAAAAATCTATATCTCTTAATTCCAGCACGGCGTCGTTAATCGACTGCACCGTTGCAAGTGCATTTTCAATGTTCTTATGTAGCGATTCTTTGTGAAGTACCGGTACGAAAATAGAGATTTCGCCGGATGAAATTCTGTTGTTATATTTGAACATATTCTCGATTTCGTAGTCCAGGCGCTTGTCCATATCTTTGCTCCAGCTCTTCATCTCTGTGTCTGTGATGGACTTTGATTTAACCAAATCTCTCAAATACTCGGCGTAATCCAGATCGAACTCACTCTTTGACGGCATTCTCTCACCGGAGTAAATGAGCGTCAGCCATTCTTTCATATCATACACCTTGCAAGGTCCGTTATTTTCTTCTTTCTTAATAGATGCAATCTCTATCAGTTGTTCTTTATCAAGAAGCCGCTCATCCATAAAGCCGTATCTCAAAAACAGGTCGATTACAAGAGGGCTTTCCTCTTCCGCATATGCTCTCTTGAAACATTTTTTATAAATCTCATAATAAAGATTGGTAATATTCTTTCGAAGCATACGTGTCGCATTGTCCGTTGCAGTCTTATCCTGCAGCTCCACAAAACGATCGATGCATTCTTTCATTTCGTTAGACATTGTCTCATCCGCACCTGCATACATCAAAATCTGATGCAGGGAATTCGTCAGCTTATCTGTGATGGATTCCGGCGCGTCGTCATCATATGACTCTACATCCTTATTTGCAATCCTCTGGTAGGTCTGCTTGATGATTTCTCGCTCTATCGGCAGCGAAACTGCCGCTCCGCGCGTCATTAAAGTATCAATCTCGCTAATCTTTGCAATACATTTCTCAAAGCCTTTCATAAGGGTCTGATCGTCTTCTAACTCCAGACGATGTACGCCCTGAATCAAATCTGCCATCATCTGAAACAGGCAGTGTTTTGTTCCATTGGTAATTGCTTTCAATGTCTCGGCAATATATCCGGTAATTTCACGGCAGTTAAAAATCAGTTCCTGTACAAGTGCAGACTGCTCCTGTATATGATGTAAGCAAATGTTACGTCCACGATAATATCCCTTCTGGATATCCATATCAACCGAAGCTGCCTCATTATAATAATCTACCAGTGTCAAATCAAGCGGCTTGCTTGCCTGATAGGTCTGCAGCGAGTCCACTTCTTCCGATGCCACCGGCGTGAAGCCAAACTTCTTGCTCTGCTCTTCATATAGCTCATGCGCACTCTGAATAAAGCTGTATAAATCATCTGCCGAACGGCTGAATACTTTGTATATTGCATAAATATCTCTAATATAACGATTCAGATAAACCGTCATCAAAGAACCGTACTCTCGATTAATCTCCAAAATATTTTCTATATCTACTTCTATAAATGCTGCATACGGAAATACTACGGCATCCTCTAACACACGGTAAGTAACCTGATATTTGCCCTGTGGCAAATCAGGCAAGCCAAGAAAACTTCCCGCACCACATACTGCGCGAAGTCCGTTCCCCAGTATCTCTACTCTGCCCCGAATTACCAAGGCAATGCTTTCGATATCCTGGTTCTCATCATATATTACCGTTCCCTTAGGAATCCGGTTTGTTGTGTTTATTGTTAACTTGACACTCATTTTTCTCTCCGTTTCAGCCGTTAATCATCCATACTATCTACTATTATAGTATAAATACAACTATCTATAAAGGTTTTTTCGCAAATTTCCTAAACCTGTCGCGCTTTTATTTTTCCAGCGATCTTTCCTATGCGAAAACTTTCCAATGCAATAAAAAAACAACCCCTTGTAACCAAAAGATTGTTATATAAATCCACGCGCCCGGCGTTGAATTTGCCTCAACAAACGTTACCGTTGCAGTTAGCTCGGTCCAGGCAACCTTACGGCACATAGAAGGTTCTACTTAGTGCTGCTTCGTTCCCGATCTGACACGGTTCGTAGATTTCTATTGCGCAAGACCCAAACGTCAACGCCACTTACAACGGGCTGCTTTGCGATGCAAACCCGAGACCGGACAACACCCCTGCTATAGCGGATTGCAGGTACAGGGCACCGCTAACTCCCCGGCTGCGCGGAAATTTTATGACTAATTTAAACTCTGATGTGTAACATACAGACAAAGTTTAGTATATCCGCTTTCGAAGATTGTGTCAAGGAAGGAATGCATAAATGCTATCAATTCTTTCAGTTTAAAATAGCGACCCGGATACACCACCGGTTCCAAGCGGCTAACGCTCTCGCTCTGTTGCTCGACGTAGCAGTACTAAGGCAGCAAATTACGCTGCCAAGTACTGACGCGAGCAAAGGTAGCCTTTGGAACCGGCGTATGCTTTCAGTTTTTACCAATATTCCGGATTTGATAAATCTCTCAAAATCAATTCCTGATTAGCTACATACATGGATTTCTTTTCTTTATCATACTTCAAAGTTACCTTTACCTCTCCAATTTTCAATTCTCCATACTCCACATCCAAATAGAGTTGTATACCTTTTTTTGCAGACGCTTGTTTAAAACTAGAATCATTCAAATAGCTCCAGTCAAGAAATGCAACTCTCAAATAGCCACTACGTTCTTTTCTAACTTTACCATCCTGATAACTGTCTAAATTCCACATAATACCCGGTTCCTCATCCTCCGGATCTGGAGCATCATAAGTACCTTCAATTTCTTCATATTCAAGGTATTCTTTTTTCAATCCGATATCCAGAAGCGAAATTTCTTTTTTAAAAGAACCATATTTGCTTTGAAGTAATAATTTATAATTATCTTCCATGGTCAACGTATAATTATCGCGTTCCAGGTTTGGTTCCTTTTTATTACTGTATATACAAACTAACTTTTTATTATCAAAGCTGACAAGATTCCAATCTAAAGTTTTGTTTGGAACTCCCGAAATAATGATATCATCTGTTCCATCGCCAGTAATATCACTTAAATCTACGCTATCTGCGCCATTGTAACAGTCTGTATGTAGTACATAACTCTTATGTGTCAGATAATCCAGTACCGCGATGTATACCTTTGTAGGTTCAAGAAATCCATCCGTTCGTGTTTCCTCCTTATATAATTCAAGCACCACACTGTCACCACTTCCGGTAACATTTCCAACTTTTGCCTCTATGACATGAACTCTCCCATTCAGGCCTAAGAAGCCAAAATCACACACGGGATAGTCATTAGCTTCCTCAAAATAGTCATCTTCACAAACCTTTCGAATATTTACATCCGCAATACCTGACACTTCCTCAGGATCCGGAACATTAAATTCTCCGGTTCTAGCGTTTGTTATTTTTAAATTAAAACTGTCATAATGATATTCTTCGTTATATACCTCTACTTCATCTTCTTCCTCAACTATAGAGCTGTCTGTGTCTTCCTCTTGCGTTTCATCACTTGAGTTCTCCTGCTTTTTTGTTGCCTCCCCTTGCAAGTTCTTCGGTTTTTGACTACAGCCTATAAGTAAGACAGCCAATAATATAATTGTGTTAAATAGTATAAATATTCTTTTTAATTTAAACATTTTCCTGTCCCTTTATAGCATTTTTTCCCTTCTTTTTTTATTTGCTTTTCTCCCTCGTAGCGCAATTACTATGACTGGAAGATTACATATCACAAAAGCCCCGCCCGCGTTCGTCCATATTTGTGACTCATCTAATGGCATTTCTTTCCTTACAACTTCTGATATTATTTCGTTATACTCATTTTTATAGATTAAATGTGATGTTCTTTCTTCTCTCGGCGTCGCTACTACTATTATGATGGCAATCATCATTGATATGACCAGACAAAATACTGATATTAAAATGTTTTTTTTCATTTTGTTCCTTTCTAGATGCATTTTAAAAAGTAACCATACTACAGTTTGAAAAGACTTCTAACACCGTACGTGGCACATTTGCATCTTAATTTTTTTACATGTTCAATTTCTAATTGAAATTTAATATCCCACTAATTATCCTTTCAAGTCGAACTTAGAGAATATCTCTGTTGATTTTTCTGGATATGAGTGAATCTTAAAAGGAAATCCTTTATATACAATATACACATTTATTATAATGTCATAACTAATATACGCTTCATTTTTTTCTTTCCTGACTCAGCAACTATGAAATTGTACTCTTACAAACAATATTTGTCAACTATTTTTTTGACATGTTTTCAGCTATTTTTTAACACTTATATATATGCTTTAAAATTCAAAACGACAACTGTTTTACCAACATTTTAAAATAGCGACCCGGATAAACCACCAGTTCCAAGCGGCTAACGCTCTCGCTCTGTTGCTCGACGTAGCAGTACTAAGGCAGCAAATCACGCTGCCAAGTGCTGACGCGAGCAAAGGTAGCCTTTGGAACCGGCAGTATATCCGGGTCGCTTATTTTAGTTACTTAAGTTGGTAGAACTAATTAGTTACTCTCCCTTTAACACATTTCTTCATCAGGGGCATTATCAATATTACTCAAAACGGCGTATGCTTTCAGTTTTTACCAATATTCCGGATTTGACAGTTCTCTCAAATTCAATTCCTGATTTGCTACATACAAGGATTTCTTTTCTTTATTATACTTCAAAGTTACCTTTACCTCTCCAATTTTCAATTCTCCATACTCCACATCCAAATTGAGTTGTATCCCCTCTTTTGCGGAAGCGTATTTAAACCTGGTCTCATTCAAATTACCACAGTCAAGAAATGCAACTCTCAAATAGTCTCTACGTTCTTTTCTAACTTTGCCATCCTGATAACTGTCTAAATTCCACATAACCCCTGGTTCCTCATCCTCCGGATCCGGAGCATCATAAGCGCCTTCTATTTCTTCATATTCAAGGTATTCTTTTTTCAATCCGATATCCAGAAGCGAAATTTCTTTTTTAAAAGAACCATATTTGCTTTGAAGTAATAATTTATAATTATCTTCCATGGTCAACGTATAATTATCGTTCTCCAGGTTTGATTCTCCGTTATTGCTGTATATACAAACCAACTCATTATTATCAAAGCTGATGAGATTCCAGCGTAGACCTTTATTAGGAATTCCGGAGATAATAATATCCTCCACACCATCCCCCGTAATGTCATTAAACACCATGTCATCCACCCTATAATGGCAATCTGTTTGAAGCACATAAGAAACTTTTGAAAGATAATCTATTACTGCTATATATACATTAGATGGCTCATAGTCTTCCTTCGGATTATCGTTCTCTTTGAACAACTCTAAAACCAGACTCTCGCCACTTCCTGTAACATTCCCAACTTTTGCCTCTACAACATGCGTTCTCCCATTCAGCCCAAGATAACTAAAATCGCACACCGGATATTCACTGGCTTCATCAAGGTAGTCATCTTCACAAAACTTTCGAATATTCACGTCAGCAACGCCTGACACCTTCTCGGGGTTCGGCACATTATATTCTCCGGTTCTGGCGTTTGTTATTTTTAGATTAAAACTATCATAATGATATTCTTCGTTGTATACTTCTATCTGGTTCTCTTCCGTGACTACGGAACTGTCTGCGTTGCTATCTTGCATTTCATCGCTTGAGCTTTCTTGCTTTTCTGCTTTCTTCCCTTGGATCGTCTTCAATTTTTGACTACAGCCTGTAAGTGAGATAGCCAATAATATAATTGTGTTAAATAAAACAATTATTCTTTTTAATTTAAACATTTTCCTGTCCCTTTATAACATTTTTTTCCTTCTTTTTTTATTTGTTTTCGAAGTTTTTTCACACTCTTACACTTCCAACCATGTGCAATTTTTTTCTTTTCAACAGTTTTTTTGGAAGGCGCTGACTTTTGAAATATTACAAATCTCCATTCACCTTTTAAACTTGAATTTGTTTTAGATTTCTTTCCCATCTTCCACGCCGCATAAATGGATGCTTCCCCTACTCCTTTTTGAACATGTTCATCGCTTTCGTTAGGATGATATACACTTGTATCTGCAACTACACAGTACAAATAATTCCCATTTTTTTCATTTACTATCACTCCAACTGACCATTTATATGCACCCATACTCTCAGGCACAACTATATATGGAATCTGATCTGCTGCTATCCAATCACTAAAACACGCCGTTTCCCCTGCACGATCCACCTTATCACCATAGTAGTTATTTTTTTTCATTTTTTTTGTGGTCTTACCATCTGTATCTATTCGTATATATTCCCTAAACGTATTATACACCGTTCCTTTTTTCTTTGAATACCATGGTTTCTTTCTCTTCTTTTTATGCCCACTCGGATCCGTATACACCACTGGATTTCCTGCACAATACATATACAGGTTCCAACTATCCGGTTCTTCATCTTCTCCACGATAAGTATCCTGCGTCATGAATCTTGCATTCTCAGGATCGTAGTGTCTTGCGTTTAAGTAATACAGACCTGTACTCTCATCGTAGATTCCACCGGTATAGCAGATTTCATTCTCAAAGGTGGTGTCTGTTATCAACTGTGTAGTCTCGCCATAGTCTGTGTAGTCATACGCTACTTCTGCTCTGTTGACTTCCTTCAGCTCTCCAACCACCGCTGTTACACTACCTCGGATATCCTTAGAGTAAATATAGCCTTTATTTTCTCCGGTCTGGTCTTCCGAAGTCTGGTTTGTACCATTTGCCAACGCACTTCTTACAGTTGCAAAGGTCTGTCCCTCCACTCCATGGATGTTCTCTGTGGTTACTTCTCCCTTTGCATCTGTGGTGTAAAGCACTCCGCCGTTACCATAGTAATAGTTGGTTTCTTTCTTTGTTCCTTTGGTCTTTTCTACCGTTTTCTTGATTCTCTGTCCGCTTCCATCATATTCATTGGATGTAATTACAGTCTTTGTTTCTTCCGTAACGGTTGCAGAAACAAGGTTATTCATTACGTCATAGACACTCGTGGTTTTATCTTTTCCACCTACGGATTCCTTGATCTCATTACCCTTTTTGTCATAGGTATAAGTCGTTACAACTTCTGTCTGTGACGCACCAACCTTTGGATTCTTTGTCGTCTTCGTACTCTCCGTCAACTGGTCAAGTCCGTTATAATTATACTCTGTTTCTTCCACAGTGTCGACATCTG
>JAILQS010000113.1 GCA_024698865.1 Lachnospiraceae bacterium
GATCTGTTTCTTTGACGGAATCGTACTTGAATATAGGACTTTTGATTTATATTGTATATTTCTTTTTTCGTGTAAAATGAAAGCGAATATGCAAAAGTAGTCACGAAAAAGTGAATGAAAGGAGACGTATCAAATGACGTCTCCTTATTTAAAAAAAGGAGGAAATATATGAGAGGAATCAAAAGATTATTACTTACAGTGACTTTTGTACTGACACTGGTTGGAGTGCAATGGTTAGGAGCTGCTAAAACAAGTGCAGCCGGAGTTTTTTCGGGTATTGAAGTTGAGACAGCATTAAAAGTAAATACGGAATCCGGAATTGCTAGATATGTAGATGTAAAATGGAGCACATGGAAGTCAGGCTCATATTTATATCGCTTAAATGTAAAAACAAATGAAGAAGTACAAATCGGTTCCGTTGGAAGTGGAGGAACTAAATACTATGAAGACTGGGTTGGCGCAGAAAACGGACCGGAGTTTGGAAATAAGTATAAATACAGAATTGGAAACAGTGATGGAACGGATGTTAGTGCATATTCCGCTGAGATAGAAGTTCCAAATCCTGCACCGGGAGTCGCACCATCAGTATATCTCAATGTATATCAGAAAACGTTTACAATCGGAGTTCTTGGTACCGGACAGCTTACCAAAAATGCCAATATCGTGATTGAACGTTCTGCCAATGGTGTTGACGGATGGAAAGCGGTAAAAGAGTTGAAAGCGGGAACTTACGAAAAAGATTTTGAAGTTAAAGATACCATTGATGAGCCGCTGGAAAGTATGACCACCTATTACTATCGTGCATATTATAAAAATAGTTATGGAAATGGTCCGGCAGAAGTAGAGAATAAAAAGACAGAAAAAGTGGAACCGGATTTTATGTCAATAGCCGGTGTGAAAGTTTCGGCAGGAGTGATGAAGGCTGATTTGGACGTCGCAGAGGATATACGCCACATATCTACCGCCAAAACATTTGAGGTGTTTATTAACGGCAAACATTACAAGGATTTCAAGGGAAACAGCAGTTACCATACATATATTTCTGTACCGTTACATTATAGTACAACTGACAATTTTACCGTAAAAGCCTTTTGGGATTTTAACGGCAAACGCTATTACGCAACGAAAGAAATCAGTTTCAAAGCGAAGTCTAAACCGCTTGGTGGAACAAAAATTAACGGCGTTACCAAAATCAATGCAAATCAGGTAGGAATCAGTTGGGAAAAGATAGCCGGTGCGCAAGGTTATGACATTTATCAGGGCTCTAAAAAAGTCAAATCTGTAAACGGAAAAACAAACTATTTCGTATACAAGAAAAAAGGCGCCGGAAAAGGCAAATATAAAGTTGTTGCCAAGATAGAAGAGAAGGTTAACGGAAAGAAAAAAGCATTTAATAATGCAAAGAAATGTAAGGCGGTAAAACCAAAAGAGAACAGTAAAAAGTTCAATGTGTCCGGTGACGTCGGTGGCTGGGATAAACAATGCTTCTGCCGTGTTTCCTCAGTCAAACTTACCGGAAACACTTATACAATTACTGCCTATGCAGTGAACAAACGCTATTATACCTGCAAAAAATGGAAGACGTTGTATATTGCAATATCAGCAAATGGAAAGACTGTTGCAAAGAAAAAATTCAAAAATTACGCACTGAATTTAGGTGGCAGAAAATCAAAAAAACTCACCTTTAAAATCAAAGGAAAATCTGGCGCAGATATTCAAAACTTTGGAGACTGGAGCGCAAGTGCCTATGCAGAGTGGAACGAGTAGTGTTATAATTATAGCTACTATGTTGTTTTCGAATTATAAATAGAATGCATAAAAGGAAACCGGATAACAAGTCTTAGTAAAAAAGGTGTAGGATATCGATATGGAATGGGAATTTAGAATACTGGATACGTTACAACTCATGCGGACGCCAGCGGGAGATTATTGGATGCCTCTGATTACCAGACTGGCAGAAGCAGGAGCAATATGGATTTTACTTGCGATTGTATTGCTTATTATCCCCAAGACGCGTAAAGTGGGTTTGGGAATAGTAGCAGCGCTTATTATTCATACGCTGCTCAGTAACGTAATACTTAAAAATCTGGTTGCCCGAACCCGTCCATGCGATATTAACAAAGCAGTTCAATTGTTAGTGAAAAGACCGTGGGATTATTCCTTTCCATCCGGACATACCGGCATTTCATTTGCTACGGTAACCGTGTTGTTCCTGGCGTATCGGAGATTTGTAACGTCTGGAATTAAAATCGGATACAATAGTACGGATACACGGGAAGAAATAAAACAAGCGATTTCCAATAATGAACTGAAAAAAGGTCTTTGGATGCTTTGGATAGGTTCCTTGATTCTATCAGTTGCGATTGCTTTTTCAAGATTGTATTTATATGTTCATTTTCCAACAGATGTATTGGGAGGGATTCTTGTAGGTATCATCAGCGGAGTGCTCGGAGTTGCTGTATCGGATCGGCTTACCGGAAAGTGAGGAGTGCACCTTCGTAAAGTTCTCTTCGATACAATCAAAGAGAAATGGAAAAAGTAAAAAGATACCCTCTGATTCTGAGTGTTTTATACACTTGGTTTCAGAGGGCTTTGTGCATTTGTAGCAGTGTCTACATATACCCGATAAAAGTATACATACATATAAAGTGACACATACTCCCAATCAAAACAAATACGTGAAATAGTTCATGGTTTCCAAAGAATTTCTTTGGTGGAAAGAGCGGCAGCTTGAGGGCATAAATGACGCCACCGACCGTGTAAACGACACCTCCGATTAAAAGCCAGTAAAAAGCAGATGTAGGCAGTGACAGGTACAAATCTTTAAAGACCCATACGCAGAGCCAGCCCATCGTGATGTATATGATGGAGGAGAGCCATTTGGGACAGGTAATCCATAAAACGTTTAAAAGCATTCCGCAAAAAGCACATATCCATACGGCAGCTAAAAGAACATTTCCTTTGGAATTATGCAAGGTTATCAGGCAAAAAGGTGTGTAAGACCCGGCAATCAGAATAAAGATCATCATATGATCCACTTTGCGAAAGATACGCAAAATCCGGTCACTTGCCGTAACGGTGTGATACAGTGTGCTGGCAAGGTAAAGGGCAACCATGCTGATAATGAAAATGCTCATAGCCAAAACCATCAATGAATTACCGGTGGCTTCTGATTTCAATAAAAGCGGAAAAGCCGCAAGGATAGTAAGAATCACACCAACAAAATGGGTCAGGGCACTGCCCGGTTCTCGAATGGAAAGCGTCATAAAATCACTCCTTGTATTTATATCTACATCATAAGGTTTTTAAAAACTGATTAAAGCATACACCAAAACTTGTGAGGCGTCAATACCTTGATGCACGTGGAATTCAATTTGAATTAACGTAGAGTTTCACTTATAATTAGTTAGAATTACAAATAAGAAAAATAACAGGGGGTACGCGTACATGGCACAAACAATTCGACAAACGATTGCAGACGAAATTGTGGAATTCAAACTTCCACGTTATGAAAGTATTCCTAATGTCGGACTTTATCTGGAACAGACGGTGAATTATATCGCTGACTATCTGGAACCGCTACGGGAGACCGAAATCACGAGTTCTATGGTGAGTAATTATGTAAAAAAGAAACTGGTAAGTAATCCGGTTCATAAACAATACAATAGAGAACAGATTGCCACCTTGATTTTTATAGCGGTTACAAAGTCGGTATTATCGTTGGATAGTGTGCGTGTTTTATTGAATATACGACAGAATAACTACTCTGCTGAAATTGCATATAACAGTTTCTGTGAGGAACTTGAAAACTCTATCAAGCATGTTTTTGGATTGCTGCAAAAGAGCGGAAGTGTGAAGAATGCTGATGATGCAGAGCGGGCTAGAAAGAATGAAGAGCAAAATATTCTTCGTTCGACAACAGTTGCTGTGGCACATAAAGTATATCTGGATCAGTGGATTGGGAAATATGCAACCAGTCAGGAGGAATAGAATGTATCTGGTATCACTTTATTTTGATGAGAACACGAATAAAATATTAGAACGATATATTTCTTTGATTGCAAAGAAGACCGGAAATACGTTTATGACAGAGAACCAAGTTCCGCCACATATGACGATTGCGGCAGTTGAGGCACGAGAGGAAGAGATATTAAAGCAGGCATTTTGGGAGTTTTGTACGAAATATATGAACTTGAATAGATTTGATAAAGCTATATCAGAAGAATCTAAAATGGAACAGGGAAGTACGCAGTGTGGCAGATTTCACATCGCATCCACAGGGCAACTCTTTCCATATGTGTTTTTTGCATCTGTAGTTCCAACTGTATACTTACAACAGATGCAACAGACATTGTGCGAAAAAATGGAGAAGGTGGATGAACTTAGAATTGGGAAGTTTTATCAGCAAGACAACTGGTTGCCGCACATTACACTGGCGAAAACCCTTAGTAAAGAACAGATGAGAGTTGCGTTTGAAACAATGCAGGATCATTTTGTTCCGATAGAGGCAAGCGTGGTTTCTATCGGATTGTCGAAAGTAAAACCGTATAAAGAAATATTACGTTGCAATTTAGAATCCTCCGGTAAATAGATTTATTATTTATCCGGAGGATTCCTTGTTTAATAAGACTCTTCATAATAATAAAAATGGTCACAGATTTTTTCGACGTAGTATGTATTATCACCGTAGGAATCTTCCCAAAGGTATCCATCATCGTCAGGGGAAAGTTCACTCTCCTCAATAGGTGTACTGCATAACGCATCAGGAGCGTCCTTTTCGGAGTAAAAGAATCCCCAGTAGGAGGACTCGGATGCAAAGCCGGAATAACCACACTCAAATCCAACGAGTTTTCCATCTTCTTCGGTGTCGTCGTAATCTGTAATATCTTCGATAGTTTTACTTTCATTTAGTTTCGTGTAGTCCTGATTGTTGATACAATCCATAAGCATTTCTTTGTTTTGTGATACATAGGAAATGATATCTGTTTTGTCGGGAAAACCACGAAAAGAATCGGTTATAAAAGTAAATATCATCATAAAAATAAGGATAAAGAGATCCATGGGTTATGACTCCTTTCCAAGTAAATGTGCATAGCGGTTAGATAGAAGTTTTGATAAAAGGCAGAGTAGAATCATAAAAAGAATTCCAACAATAAGTGCAGACTTATGGTGAGAATCTTGTATCAGGTCATAAAACGAAAACGTATAATGATAGAATGCCCACATGTACCCAAGAGCAGTGAAACAAATTGTCGTTAGCAGAGAACAGAAAGAAAAAGAGTTTCTGCTTTTATAGATACGAATGAAATACCAGTTTGCCAGTGAAAGCATAAACCCGGTTGCAGGAACAATAATCGAAAAAGCCCATAAGCCGTTAGAAATAACGGAGTTTGCAGATACTTCCAGTGTTACGCCAAGAATAATCAGAGCAAAAGAAAAATAGAGTAAAACCGACTGTAAAACGGATGCTCTCCAATGATTGATGTGCTGATATTTTTGCAGAGATACTGGTAGTATGTCTGCTGTTTCTGAGATGGTCCTGTCGGACGCAGAAGCAGAATCCGATGATATGGTTACTTCATCAAATATTTTTTTGCAGGACTCACAATTGCAAACATGTTCTTTGATAATTCTTTTGCTCTCTTTTGAACAGCAGTCGTCGATGTATAAAATCATTAAATCCTGGATTGTATCACAATTCATTTTTGTCACCTCATTTTTTCTAATAATTTTTTCTTCGCGCGGTAAAACGTAACTCGTGCCCAACTCTCGCTTTTTCCAAAAATAGAGCTGATTTCTTTTAAGGAAAGATTTGCAAATACAGAAAGCATAAAAACTTCTTTGTACGGCTCTTCCAAAGTATGTAACTTACGAAATGCTTCAGAGGAAAGAGACTTACAAACAAAGGAATTTGCAATATCATCCATTTCAGGTAGTTGCGTGTTTTCCAGAGTAGTCAGTTTCTTAGTTTCATTGTACCATGCATAATAAGAATTTTTCGCAATTTGACATAACCAGACACAAACTTTATTCTTGTCGCGTAGTTTGTTATAATTCATATATGCGCGGAAAAATGTTTCCTGCGTCAGTTCCTCAGCTAAAGAGGGGGACTTACATAGTTTCATCAAATATTTAAATATAAAAATATGATGATTCTCATAGATATTATCAAAATCAGTCACGTTTTCACCTGCCTTTGATTATTAGATACGAAAATTCCAAAAACGTTACAAACATTATAATATATTTTTATAATAAATAAAGATAAAGAGGAGAGGGACTTATGGCAAAAGGACAAAATCAAAAACTAAAGCTTTATTACATTGCAAAAATTCTTCTTGAGAAGACCGATGAAGATCACGGGATTACGAGAGAGCAGATTGAAAAAGAACTCGCGCGATACGAGGTGAGTGCCGAGAGAAAAAGCATTTATTCGGATATCACAGAGATTTCTGAAAAAATGGGGCTCGATATTGCAAAAGAAAAGATCGGAAGAGAGACGTTTTACAAGGTGCTTTCGAGGGACTTTGAACTTGCAGAGGTTAAGATTCTGATTGATGCGGTGCTTTCCTCCCGCTTTATTACACAGAAAAAATCCAACGAATTAATCAAAAAAATAAAAGGTCTCGTGAGTGAACATCAGGCAAAACAGTTGCAGCGACAGGTATATGTACAAGGCCGCATCAAAACAATGAACGAAACCATATATTACAGCGTTGACGATATTCATGCTGCGATTGCACAGAATAGGAAGATTCGCTTCAAATATCTGAACTGGAATATCGACAAGGAACTGGTTCCAAGACATCACGGCGACTGGTTTGTGGTAAGTCCGTGGGTACTTACCTGGGACAATTCAAATTATTATCTGGTGGCATACGACGATTACAGTCAGGAATGTCGACACTACCGCGTAGACAAGATGACCAATATTGAAGTGACGGATGAAATGCGCGATGGAAAAGAAATGTTTGATGACTTTGACATAGCTTCTTATGCAGCATCTACTTTCGGTATGTATCAGGGGAGAAAGGAAAAGGTACATATTCTGGTGGATAATAAGAAATGCGGCATTTTCTTTGACCGGTTCGGCAAAGAAATTCTGGTTATGAAAAAAGATGAGACACACAGCGAACTAATCGTAGACGTAAATGTCAGCAGACAGTTCTATGGCTGGATCTATGGACTTGGAGAAGGGGTGAAAGTAATCGAACCACAATCCGTAGTGGAGGAGATCAAACAGACCGCGAAAGAGTTTCTTGAGATTTATTAGTGGAAGTGCTATAATGCGACTTGGTCTTTTGTTTTTTACATAGGAGATTATTTATAATGAATAAGTACAGACTAAAAAATGTGATTAAGATAGTTGCATTTTTGTTGATTTTTACATTGCTCTTTACTGTGTTTTACAGGGCATTAAGTCCGGGATACGGAATGAGCATGAAGCAGGCATATCAACTTCCAAATGATACGATAGACGTTCTGGTAGTGGGTTCTTCACACGCGTATCGAAGTATAAACCCACAAGTCTGGTATTCGGAACACGGAACGAGTGGTTACGTGATTGGTACTCCGACCCAGGCGGTTTGGAATTCGTACTATCTTGCAAAAGAAGTACTGAAAACACAGCATCCAAAAGTAATCATGCTGGAAGCCTATAAAGTG
>JAILQS010000116.1 GCA_024698865.1 Lachnospiraceae bacterium
TCACTGATCTCACATTTCTTTGGAATTGTAGCATTCACCATAAAAGTAATGCCCTTTTCTTCCGCAAAGTTCTGCTTTGTATTTACAATTGCATCCACGACAGAACTTCCTGTAGATATGTAAAACATTTTTTTGTCCATCAGTTTACTTTCCTGATTCAGATATTCTCTTATCTCGTCATGCTTTCCATCCTCGGCTAACTGTCTTAATGCAATGATGTTGTTTTTATAGTCGTGCACACTTCTTCGCCACAGATTAAATGCCTTCTGCGTTTCATCCAGGGACTTCATAAGATTTGCATTTTTCATTTCAATCAATTCTGCTCTCTGTCTCTGCTCATAACTCTCTCCGGTTTTTATAACAAAGTAGAACATTAATAATTCTATGATAATAGATATAATAAAAAACAATGTTAGAAACAACTCTGTCCTAGGATCCGCTTCCTTCATATTAAGTTCCACCATAACAAAAACCGATAGTAGAAGAAATATTGAATATGCTCCCATTATTACTGTATAGCGTTTTCTAAGAACCAACGATTTACTTAAATGATTATTTAACGTCACTACAATCAAAACCACTAATGACTTGGATAACAATATACACACTACTCGTGAAATACTCTGAATATTAAATAGATACGAGACATCCGTACCAATAGCAAATGCTGCCAAATATGCCGTCAAAAAATCAATCATTGCCAAGATTACTGTATATACTAATGTCAGCAAAAGTGACAAACCTGCTTTGGTTTTATACACAAGTAGTTGTAATAAAAAGGCGATTATTATTACAAGTACAGAATTAACATAAGAAAAAATGGCTATTTTATTTAACAGAAATACTAATAGCGCGCCAATACCCGAACCTAACGTCAATACATATTTCCTGTCTCCCAACTCTTCCTTTAAAAGAAATGAGCCGCAAAAAATACCGCACATATAAAGCTCTACAAAACTAGCAATGCATTCAACAATCCAAAAAAACATCTCCATGTTTCTATCCCCCCCAATAATTCATTATCGCTTTCTTTACATCTTTTATTCTGGTTCTGCTTACAATAAGCTGTTCGCCGTTATCCAGTGTTACATCATAACTGGAAAACCGCTCAATATACCTGACATTTACGGCACAACCACTGTGTGTTTTTATAAAATGTTCGTCATTAAGTTCTTTGTATAATTCTTTAATGGTTTTGCGAACTTCCAGTACTTCTCCATTTTTCAAATGAATTCCGACCTTTCTCGTAGCCGTTTCAAAATACATGATATCCGAGTGTTTAAGTCTAACTTCAGAAAACTCTGTTTTCACAACAATATACCGGACTTTCTCCACCTCAAGACGTGTATTTGCTGCTTTCAACGCCAGAAACAGTTCTTTTTCTATCCGGTCTTTTCTGATATATCGAAATGGATTGTATTCTATTGAATCAAAAACGTACTGCTCATGTGCAGATACAAAAATCAGTATAATCTCTGGTTCTGTCATGCGAAGTTTTTTGGCAACCTCCAACCCCGAAACATCCGGCATATCAATATCTAAAAATACAACATCATATTTTCCTTCGCTATTACAAAACGACTCTACAAGCCTATTTCCATCTGTGTATGGACAGGTCTCAATAGTTATTTGCAATTTCTCCGCTGCTTTAAATAATTCCCCTCGTATCAAATCCAGAAATTCCTGTTCATCATCACAAATTGCAATATTTATCATACTTTTCTCCCCTTCTAGACCCTATATTCCAAAAGCCACCGGACCCCGTACGGTAATCCAGCGGCTTTTCTTCAACATTTTATCCTTAATTAACTCCGTACCCTACGACAACAACATTCTGTCATTGGCAAATTCATCTCCGCTCGCTTCTTCAAACTTCTGAAGCAGTTCGGATACGTGAAGATTCTTCTTCTCTTCTCCGCGTACATCGTAAATAATCTTTCCGTCATTCATCATAATAAGACGGTTACCCATACGGATGGCATCTTTCATGTTGTGTGTTACCATCATTGCCGTAAGATTATTTTCGTCTACGATTTTCTCTGTTAACTCCAATACTTTCTTGGCTGTTTTCGGATCCAGTGCTGCGGTATGCTCATCTAACAGCAACAACTCCGGTTTCTGAAGTGCCGCCATCAAAAGAGTCAGCGCCTGTCTCTGTCCTCCGGAAAGAAGGCCTACCTTGGAGGTCATACGGTCTTCCAGTCCAAGCTCCAGAATCTTAAGTTTCTCATGATACAACTCTTTCTCTTTCTTTGTGATTCCCCAGCTAAGTCCTCTGGACTTACCGCGTCTGTATGCAAGGGCAAGGTTCTCCTCAATCTCCATACCGGCTGCCGTTCCCCTCATCGGATCCTGAAATACTCTTCCAAGATGTCTGGCTCTTGCATGCTCCGGCTTTCTGGAAACATCATCCCCGTTAAGAATAATCTTACCGGCATCAATCGGATAAACACCTGCAATCATATTAAGCATCGTAGATTTGCCGGCACCATTTCCTCCGATAATCGTTACGAAATCACCCGGATCCAGATGAAGATCAATTCCCTGAAGCGCTTTCTTTTCATTGATCGTTCCTATATTAAAGGTTTTATGTACATTCTTTAATTCTAACATTCCGGTCCCTCCTCTGAATATGCTCTCTTAGCACGAAGTTTCTCGGATACTACCGGAACTGCTAAGGCTAATGCAACGATAATAGCTGTCAAAAGTTTCATGTCGTTTGGATCCATTCCAAAATAGATAACAAGTCCACGAAC
>JAILQS010000120.1 GCA_024698865.1 Lachnospiraceae bacterium
ACTTCGTCTGGGATACACTGTAATTCCGAAGGAATTGAAGGTGGAGAATGAAAGTGTATGGGCATTGTGGGCAAGACGTCACGGCACGAAATACAACGGTGCACCATACATTATCCAGAAGGCAGGTGCAGCTGCTTACTCAGATAGGGGAAGACAGGAAATTACACAGCAGATTGCTTATTATATGAATAATGCCAAAATCATTCGTGAGGGCTTGCTTAGTGCAGGATATGAGGCCTTTGGAGGAGTAAATGCACCATATATCTGGCTGAGAACGCCAAACGGACTTTCCAGCTGGGAATTCTTTGATATGCTTTTGGAAAAAGCGAACGTGGTTGGAACGCCGGGAATCGGTTTTGGACCAAGCGGAGAGCATTATTTCAGACTGACTGCATTTGGCAGTAAAGAAAATACAGAGGAAGCAATCAAGAGAATAAGAGTTCTATAGACCTCTTTGAAAGCCAGAAAGGAAAATCTAATTATGACAAAGTATATTTTCGTTACCGGAGGTGTGGTATCCGGACTTGGAAAAGGAATTACAGCTGCCTCCCTGGGTAGACTTTTGAAAGCCAGAGGATTAAAAGTGGCAGCACAGAAATTGGATCCGTATATTAATGTGGATCCGGGGACAATGAGTCCGTACCAGCATGGAGAGGTGTATGTAACCGAGGATGGTGCAGAAACGGATTTGGACCTTGGGCATTATGAAAGATTTATTGATGAGAATCTGACCAGATATTCAAACCTGACTTCAGGTAAAGTTTACTGGAATGTTCTCAATAAAGAGCGAAGAGGAGAATATCTTGGAGAGACGGTACAGGTAATTCCGCATATTACTAATGAGATCAAAGAGTTTATTTACCGTGCCGGTAAGGAAACGGATGCGGATATTGTCATTACGGAAATTGGTGGTACGATTGGAGACATCGAATCACAGCCTTTCTTAGAGGCGGTTCGTCAGGTGTCTTTAGAATGTGGAAAAGAGAACAGTTTATTCATTCACGTCACGCTTGTACCATATTTGCATGGCTCCAACGAGCACAAATCCAAACCGACCCAGCATTCCGTTAAAGAACTGCAGGGAATGGGAATTAAGCCGGATATCATTGTACTTCGTTGTGATGAGCCGTTGGAGGAAAGCATTTTCAAAAAAATCTCTATGTTTTGCAACGTAAAAGAGGACTGTGTGATCGAAAACCGTACGCTTGGAAGCTTGTATGAAGCACCGTTGATGCTTGAAAAATCCGGCTTTTCCGGTGTGGTTTGTCGGGAGTTACAACTCGAAACCAGACAGCCAAACCTGGAAGAGTGGAAGGACCTGGTACATCGAATTAAAAATCTCGGTAAAAAGGTTGTGATTGGCCTGGTAGGAAAATACGTCCAGCTTCACGATGCCTATTTGTCCGTTGCAGAGGCATTGGTACATGCGGGTTACGAGTGGAATGCCGAGGTTGCGATAGAGTGGATTGATTCTGAAGAATTGAATGAGTATAATTATAAAGAGAAATTATCCAAAGTGTCCGGAATTATCGTACCCGGTGGTTTTGGCGACAGAGGAATCGAGGGAATGATACTTGCTGCCCGTTATGCAAGAGAAAAGAATATTCCGTACTTTGGAATCTGCCTCGGAATGCAGATTGCAGTTATTGAGTATGCAAGAAATGTTGCACAGATTACCGATGCATGTTCCGGAGAATTCCGCGAAAATGGGGGAAGTAAGGTCATTGACTTTATGCCCGGACAGTCGGATGAAGTGGATAAAGGTGGAACCTTGCGACTGGGAAGCTACCCATGCTGCATTCAGAAGAATACAGTTATGGAGCGGTGCTATGGTAGAGATGAAATTTCAGAGCGCCATCGTCATCGTTATGAGTTTAATAACGAATACAGGGAGACTTTGTTGAACGCCGGACTTACCATATCAGGACTGTCACCGGATGGTAATCTGGTTGAAACGGTAGAAATCGCGTCACACCCGTTTTTTGTCGGTGTGCAGTATCATCCGGAGTTCAAATCACGTCCGAACCGTCCACATCCGCTCTTTAAAGAGTTTATCAAGGTTTCCATAGGAGGGTTTGAAGACCTGTAAAACCACAGGATGTGACCATGAGAGGATAGAAGATAGAATTAACATGGAGGATAGTGTGAAAATCACATTGATAGGATGATTTTCACACGGCTATTTGTTCCGAAGCCCAAATAGCTTTGATGCCATCACAGAAACTGCGTTCGCAGATTTCTGCTCGGCGCTCTTGCACAAAGTGCTTCGGCATGGAGGAATAGTATGAATTATTCGATCGAAGAAGTTTTAAAGTACATTGAAGAAGAGGATGTAAAATTTATCCGTCTTGCATTTCGTGATGCATACGGAATACAGAAGAACATTTCTATTATGTCCGGAGAAGTCAAAAAAGCATTTGATGAGGGTGCACCAATCAATGCAAAGGAAATTGCCGGATTTATGGATTGTCCGTATGCTGCGCTTTATTTAAAACCGGATCCGGCTACAATGGCAATCCTCCCGTGGCGTCCGGATACCGGAAAAGTACTTCGTATGTTTTGCAACGTCTATACGCCGGATGGCGATGAATACGGTTTGGATACAAGAAATATGCTCAAAGCCGCAATTGCAAAAGCAAGGGAAGCGGGGATTTCTTTTAAATTCGGATCAGAGAGTGAGTTTTATCTGTTTGCAAAGGATGAAAACGGCAATCCAACCAAGAATCCATACGATACGGCAGGATATATGGATATTGCGCCGGCTGACCGCTGTGAAAATGTGCGAAGAGAAATCTGCCTTACCATTGAGAAAATGGGTCTGGTACCGGAACGTTCGCATCACGAAAGCGGACCGGGACAAAATGAAGTGGATTTTCACTATGGCAAACCACTTGCTGCGGCAGACCATATGACTACCTTCAAAATGGTAGTAGATACGGTTGCAGACCGCTACGGTCTGACGGCGGACTTCTCACCGATGCCGTTACCGGATAAACCGGGAAACGGGCATCATATTAATATTTACGCCGTAGATAAAGTGGGGAATGATGTTGTAAATTACGCGGCAGCAGGTATTCTGGATAAGATTCGTGACATCACCCTGTTCCTGAATCCGACCGAGGCATCCTATGCCCGTCTTGGAAATAACAGCGCACCCGATCGCGTTAACTGGTCAAGCGCCGGCAAGTCAGAGCTTATGTATATAGAATCCTATCATGGACGCACCAGAGTGGAGCTTCGATCTCCGGATGCTTCCGGTAATCCATATCTGGTATATACACTTTTAATCTATGCCGGTTTGTACGGAATTGAAAATAAACTTTCTTTGCCGGAGGAAATGAATGAGCAGGATCTGCTTCTTCCAAGTTCGAAAAAAGAAGCCGCAAAGCTTGCAATGAACAGTGAATTTGTGCGAAATATCATACCGGAAGGAATTATTTTGGAATATACAAAGAATTAGTGGAGGGTTGTTTATGCCAAAAAACGAAAGCATACTACACTCCATGCTCGTCGTAAGTGGTTCGGATAATATTGATGCGGTAATCAAAAGTGAAGTACCTGTAAACCACTTTATGACGATAGATATCAAACGGAGTGCTGCTTTAGCAAGACGGCTGTATTTTGAAAAATACTATGATATCATCGTGGTCAATTTTCCTTTGACGGATGAAACCGGTCTGGAGTTTGCCATCGATATCGCCGAAAAGGGTAGTTCGTCTGTTCTGGTGTTGGTATCGAATAATCAGTACGGCGATATATTAGAGCGCGTAACAGACTATGGAATACTTGCAGTAGCAAAACCGTGTCCACGTGGCAGAATATCGCATGCAGTCCGCTATCTGATGGCAGAACAGGAAAAGCGCCAAAGTATTCAAAAAAAGCTGGATAAAGCAGAAGAAAAATTAACAGAACTCCGCATCGTTAGCAAAGCCAAAATATTACTTGTGGAAAAAAGACAGATGACAGAAGACGAGGCGCACCGTTACATCGGCAAATGTGCGATGGATCAAGGGGTGTCGCGAAAGAGAGTGGCAGAAGAACTGCTGGATGATCTGGAGGATTGAAAGAATATATAGTGAAATGTAGAAATTAGTCAGGTATGGGTTGTGTTGTGCCTGGCTATTTTTTTCAGATTTGATGATCAAGCACCCATTTAAGGAGATCCTTGAAACTATACATACCCGATGCTACTTTAAGAATGGTATTATATAGTTCCTTTTGACTGTATTCGAGCTCGATTCCATTTATGGAGAGAAAAACTAGCATAATATGAGTACCAATTCTTTTATTACCATCAACAAATGCGTGATTTTTAATTAGACCATAACCAAGTCGCACCGCTTTTTGTTGAATAGAGGGGAAAAGTTCTTCGCCTCCATAGCATTGAAATGGAGCGGCAAGAGCAGATTCTAACAAGGATTCATCACGGATTCCGTCAAGCCCTCCGGTTTCTTTAATCAACTGAGTATGGAGTAGTAGTATCTGTTTTTTTGAAAGTATAATCATTTGGCGAGTACCTCATAAGCCTCACGGTTTTTTTCAATGAGTCGAGAAGAGATTTCTAATAAGGTTTCATCCTTAGCTAAGTGTTCTTTTTTTACTTCGTCAAATTCTATCAGAATATAACGAGGCGAATTATTCTTAAGTATTACGACAGGTCCATTTTCATCAACCATTCTTGCGACACGCGAAAAATTCTGGTTGGCTTCTGTGATGGACACGAGGTTATCAGTATTAATATTCATAACGGACATCTCCTTTGCATTGATTTGATTATATTATACCTTGAAATTAGGATGAATTCAACCTATTATTGCGGCAATAGTAGGATTGAAAGTAGAAGTGTCACCTGATTTCGCCGACTGAGTTAAAACGCTCCGCGAGTCTTGACGTGTAGAATAGGAAATTCGAAAGAATTTCCTATCGAAAAAATCACCGCCAACATATCCAGAGTGGAATTGTTGGCGGTGTTTTTTCTGAAATCATATAAAATACGTTCCGCAAAAGAATCGTCGTATCTAAAGATGCGTTGTAACCAAAGATACTTCGTATCCAAAGATACTTCGTATCCAAAGATACTTCGTATCCAAAGATACTTCGTATCTTAGTAGTTCTCAGCGTGAACTTCAAAGAATGACTGTGGATGAGCACAAACCGGGCAGACTTCCGGAGCCTGTGTTCCAACAACGATATGACCGCAGTTTCTACATTCCCAAACTTTCACTTCGCTCTTTTTGAATACTTCCTGCATTTCTACATTTTTGAGAAGTGCACGATAGCGTTCTTCGTGATGTTTTTCAATTTCTCCAACTGCACGGAATTTGGCAGCGAGTTCTTTGAAGCCTTCTGCTTCTGCAGTTTTGGCAAAATCTTCGTACATATCTGTCCATTCGTAGTTCTCACCATCTGCTGCTGCACCGAGGTTTTCAGCGGTAGAACCGATTCCGTTTAATTCTTTAAACCAGATTTTAGCGTGTTCTTTCTCGTTGTCTGCTGTCTGTAAAAAGAGTGCAGCAATCTGCTCAAATCCTTCTTTTTTCGCTTTGGATGCGAAATACGTATATTTGTTTCTAGCCTGTGATTCACCGGCAAAAGCTGCCTGAAGATTCTTTTCAGTCTGAGTTCCTGCATAAGGATTGCTTCCGCTGGCAGCTACTTCTTCTAATTTGTCACCTGTTGCTTTACATGCAGGACATACGGCCTCGCTGCTGTTTGGTGCTTCAAAAACTGCTCCACATACTTTACATTTGAATTTTGCCATTTTCTTATTCTCCTTTTCATTTATATTGTTGATAGTGCCTACAGAGGGGGAGTCTCCGGCGTGGAGAACACCTGTATATTTAGAAATATCTCTGTTTAAAGTAATTAAATCCGTTGGATTTAACTGGTGAATGGAAGTGTGACCGGTAATTCTTCCAAACATCTTAAGTTCCTCATTTGAAACATTGAGGAAATTTGCTACGCGCGCTGCAGCTGCGTCAACAGACAGGCGGGCACGTAATTCAGGATCTTGTGTGGCAATTCCGACCGGGCAGTTGCCGCTACCGCATATGCGATATTGCTGGCAGGCTGCGGCAATCAGTGCGGCACTGGCAATTGCAACAGCATTGGCTCCAAGAGCGAGTGCTTTTGCAAAATCAGAAGAAACACGTAAACCGCCTGTGATTACCAAATCGATGTCTGAATGCTTTTGATCCAGATATTTTCTTGCGCGACTCAGTGCATAAATCGTTGGAACAGAAGTGGATTCTCTCAGCATAAGTGGGCTGGAACCGGTTGCTCCACCACGTCCGTCAATTGTTATAAAGTCCGGATTGGCATGAATACAAAATTCCAGGTCAGACTCGATTCGTCCGGCTGCAATTTTAATTCCAATCGGGCGTCCTTCTGAGCGTGTTCGCAAGGACTCTACTAATTGTTTCAGATCATCAGAGGAATGGATGTCAGGAAATTTACTTGGGCTTTGGATATCTTCTCCGGTCTTTTTGCTGCGGAGTGCGGCAATCTCAGGGGTTACTTTTTCACCTGGAAGATGTCCTCCCATACCTGGTTTTGTTCCTTGCCCGATTTTGATTTCGATGGCATCTGATGATTTGAGATTCTCATCTGTTACACTGTATTGGTTTGGTACATACTCAAAAATATACTTGTAAGAAGCAGCTTTCTCTTCCGGTAGGATACCGCCTTCACCACTACACATAGCAGTCTTTGCCATTGCACTTCCTTTGGCAAGTGCTACTTTGATTTCCTTTGAGAGAGCACCGAAAGACATATGGGAAATGTAAACGGGACTCTCGAGAATCATTGGTTTTTTAGCATGTTTTCCAATAACAGTCTGGGTACTTACTGTGTCATTGTCATTCAGTGGAGGAGGGTTTAACTGAGCGCCAAGAAGCAAAAGTTCATCCCAGGAGGGAAGAGGCATCTGCGTTCCCATAGCACTGTCGAGTTTCTTTCCGGTAACCGCCATCTGATGAATCTCATCCATAAAACGAATGCTTTTATCTTCTCTTGCATATGTGAAATCATACGCAAGTTCACCGGTATTAGCAGTCTTTGGGATGGCAGTCTCATTGGACTCTACTTTCTCAAATTTGGAAACCGGCTGTTTACAGACCGGGCATTCAGTTAATTCTAAAATGCTTCGTCCTTCCTTTTCCTCGTCGAAAACTGCGCCACAAACGCTACATTTATAAATTGCCATATCGTACCTCCTACTCGTGAAATAACAAACAGCAAAGTTACGTTTATTTTACCGAAAATACCCAATAAAGTCAATGCTTTTCGGGGTAAAAACTAAATTTGGACGGCTAGAATTTGAGCCGGATTTGGAGTATGATTATTTATATCTCAGGTGGGATCCAATCACTAGCGAGACTTGAATTCTATGAGAAAGGAAACGAAAGAAATGATTATCAATACCGGTCAGAGAACGGATATTCCGGCATTTTACGCCGATTGGTTTGCAAATCGTCTCAAGGCGGGATTTGTATGTGTAAGAAATCCTTACAATCCCAGTCAGGTAAGCAGATACCGACTGCGTCCGGATGTGGTGGATGTGATAGGTTTTTGCACCAAGAATCCAAAGCCTATGTTTTCGTATATGGATCTTTTGAAGGGATTTGGGCAGTATTGGTTTGTCACAATCACACCATATGGGAAAGATATTGAGACAAATGTACCGGATAAGCACGTACTGTTACAGGATTTCAAAAGGTTATCCAAAATGGTGGGGATACATTCCGTTGGGTGGAGATATGACCCTATTTTCCTTAATGACAGATATACGGAGGAATACCATCTGCACGCTTTTGACCAGATGACGTCTTTTCTGGAGGGGTATACAGAAACGGTCGTAATCAGTTTCATTGATTTGTATCCGAAGGTGAGAAAAAACTTTCCGGATGCAACGGAGGTCACAATAAAGCAGCAATTGGAGCTTGGAAAGAAAATGATAGAGATAGCTTCAAAGCATGGTATGACTGTAAAACCTTGTGCAGAAGGGACACTACTTGAAGAATTTGGTGCGGACTGCAGTGGCTGTATGACGATTAAGACCTATGAAAAAGCAATCGGAAAAAGACTGCTTGTACCAAAGAAAAAGGGTGCCAGAGCAGAGTGCGCCTGTTATTTGTCCTGTGATATCGGAGCATATAACACCTGCAGGCATTTTTGTAAATATTGCTATGCGAACGCAGAGCAGTCCAAAGTAATAGAGTTTAGCAAACAGCACGATGTGAATTCACCTTTTCTTATCGGAAACGAAATGGAAGGGGATATTGTTCACGAAGTGGATCAGAAATCATGGATAGATGAACAAATGAGTTTGTTTGACGATAGAGAATGGAGATGAGGTATCCAAATGAACAAGAATTATAAAACACAAAATAAGGAGGCAAAACTATATGATGAAAAAAATAAGGGAATTGGATTATACGCAATTAAAAAACAGCTGTAAGCCGGAGGATTTCGCATTTTCGACGACAGCAGAGCTAACCCCGTTTCGCGGAATTATCGGTCAGGAAAGAGCGGTAAACGCATTTGAGTTTGGGCTGGCAGTTAAGATGAAAGGCTATAACATTTATATGTCCGGTCCATCCGGTACCGGAAAGACTACCTATGCACTGGAGAGCACTAAAAAGCAGGCGGCGACGGAGCCGGTGCCAGAGGACTGGTGTTACGTATATAATTTTGAGAATCCGATGAAACCGACAGCAATCAGCTTCGAAGCGGGTATTGGCAAGGTTTTCCGTGATGATATGGAAGAGTTTGTGGAAGCAGTCAGTAAGGAATTGCCGAAGGCGTTTTTAAGCGATGACTTCGAAAATCAGAAGTTGGCGGTTTTACATAGTATAGAGGAACGGCAGGATGAAATATTTGAAAAAATGAGTGTACTTGCTGACGAATATGATTTTATGTTAAAAAGCATCGAAACCGGCTTTTGTTTCCTTCCAATCGTGAATGGGGAAGCGGTGGAGAATGAGAGCTACGATGCATTGTCAGAGGAGGATAAAATTCTTGTAGAGAAAAGAAACCAAAGCCTCCAGGAGAAAATTTCGCCTTTTATGCGGGAAATGAACGAGCTTCAAAAGGATTGCGACAAGCAGGTTGAGGAAGTGATGCAAAGTTTCGGAATATCTGTAATCGGGCATTACATAGAGGAACTTACGGAGAAGTATAAGGATAATGAACGTGCAGTTTCCTACCTGAATGCCGTGCAAAAGGATGTGCTGGAGAACCTGGACCAGTTTGTGGAACGAGAGCAGGCAGAGGATGATGCGCTTTCCTCTTTTATGGCGATGTTCGGAAAGAAACAGGAGGAAGATATCACAAAGAGATACAGTGTCAACCTGATGGTCGATCATTCACAAACAGAGGGTGCTCCTGTAATGGTGACGTTCAATCCAACCTATGGCAACCTGATGGGAGAATTGGAATATGACAATGAATTCGGAAGTCTGACGACGGATTTTATGAAGATAAAGAGTGGACTGTTTCACCAGGCAAACGGTGGATACCTGATTGTACAAGCGCACGATATTATGTCCGTTCCGCATGCCTGGGAGGCACTTCGCGGTGTCATCAAAACCAAAGAGATTAACATTGACTCTATCCGGGAAATGCAGGGCGGAACAGCTGCACCGGTACTGAAACCGGAGCCGATTCCGATTCAGTTCAAGGTAATCATGATTGGAAGTGATTATTTTTACGAAATGTTGAGCGAATATGATGAGGAGTTTGATAAATTTTTCAAAATCCGTGCGGACTTTGATTACGAAATGCCACGTACAAAGGAGAATATTACAAAAATCACCCGGTTTATCAAAGCATTTGTGGAAAAAGAAAAGGCACTGGAATTTGACGTAAGTGCCATCAGTGAGATTATAGAGTATTCTTCCAGGGCTGTTTCCAATCAGTTTAAATTGTCTACCCGACTTAATTATCTGGCAGAGATTCTCGTGGAATCTTTTACCTGGGCAAAACTTGAGAATGCGACAATTGTAACTGCGTCTCACGTGCGCAAAGCGATTTATGAAAAAGAGCAGCGTATGAGATTATATGAGGAAAAACTCGACGAAATGCTGGATGAGGAAGTCATTATGATTGATACGGACGGTGCCAAAATAGGTCAGATTAACGGTCTTGCCGTTCTCGATATGGGCAGCTATGCCTTTGGTACACCATCTCGTATTACAGCGACGACCTATGTAGGAGAATCCGGTATTGTAAATATTGAAAAAGAGGCGCACATGAGTGGTCAGACACACGACAAAGGGGTGCAGATTATCACGGGATTTTTGGGACAGACGTACGCACAGCAATTTCCGATGTCCTTGTCCTGCCGCGTGTGCTTTGAACAGAATTACAATGGTATTGATGGAGACAGTGCTTCAAGTACAGAGCTTTACTGCATTATTTCCTCCCTTTCCGAAATGCCGATTCGACAAGACCTTGCTGTAACCGGTTCCGTTAATCAAAAGGGTGAAATTCAGGCGATTGGCGGTGTGACACAGAAAATAGAAGGCTTCTTTAAATTGTGCAAAAAACGTGGGCTTACCGGTAAGCAGGGAGTAATCATTCCGCTTTCCAATGTCAAAGAACTCGTATTAAACGATGAAGTGATTGAAGCGGTAAAGAATGAAGAATTTCATATTTATCCGATTGCACATATTGATGAGGGAATCGAACTGCTTATGAACTGCCCGGCAGGAGAGAAGGATGCAAAGGGTAATTTTCCGAAAGACAGTGTACACGGAAAAGTTTATGCAAAATTAAAAACTTTTGCAGAGGCGTCAAAGGAATAAATAACAAATATAGAAAAACTCCAATTTATTACACCAAAAATGGCATTAATTAGTTGAAAATGTTGAATAAATAATGTAAACTTATTATTGACATATTTTCGATACGAAGATGTATGTCTGCTTGTGAGACACGAAGACGTGATGATTACAAGCGCAAATATAGCAACGGTATAATAGAAAGGAGAAACATTATGAAAAAACTCAAAAAATGCCTGGCATTGATGCTCTCAATAGCTATGGTATTAAGCGTTGTTCCTTGCCAGGTAAGGGCAGAGAACACGAATGCAACTATGAACGAGGATCCGTCCTGGATATCAGGAGATCCGGAAGAGAATCCGGATGAAGGATTGATTGACTACAAGCAGGCTGTCCTTGATGAGGCGAAGGAACTGGGAGTACCGGATGCATTTATCAAACATAGTTTTGCAGCGGATTTTGAGGATGCGAACCTTCAAGAACCTGAATTCGATCTTCAGGAAGGTGAAGAACCAAGTTACAAGATGAACACTATTGTAAGTGCAGCAGGAGTCAGAGGCCTTGAAATCAAAAGTATCGATACCGGTCTTTTGGCAAGAGCGAAGTTTGACTTAGGAGAATTCGATTTTGGTGATATGAAGGTGGGACACCTTGTTTACAATATTCTTGCAAAGAAAAATATGAAAGGTAAGGCTTATTTATATCTGGATGACAACACAGAAGCATTTGCAACACTGGATATTAAGAGAAGTGCAGATAGTGACTGGGAAGAGATCCGCAATAAGGCGCTTGATGTCAGTGGAATGAATCTTCAGGATCGCCATGAGATTTATTTTACATTTATCGCTGACAGTGCATTGGATGCGGAAGGGCATATCATTGCCAACAGTGGAGTAAAGGGAAGTTTGTTCTTTGAAAGCATGTTCTTTACAGAAGGAAGCACCCCGGTACTTGATTTTGATTTGGATAATGAGGTTAATACCATTGACCGCATCAATGGTTCAGAGAAACATACCATTATGGGATATGGAGATATGAATGTTGAGATTCCGGAAGGTTATGTTTCTGAGTATACAGACAAGCCACTGCAGAGTGCAACATATGAGCTGGATTATATCAGAGGCAGAGGAAACTCCACCTGGCTTACCTCCAAGAAACCATACAAAATCAAACTGGACAAATCAACGGACCTGTTTGGTATGGGTAAGAGCAAGCACTGGGTACTTCTGGCGAATTATTATGACTATTCCCTTGTAAGAAATAAAATGACCTACGAACTTGCGAAGAGAATGGGACTGGAATATACACCAAAGAGTGTGTTTGTAGATGTTATTATTTCCGGTGAATATTGTGGAAGTTATCAGCTTTCACAGCATATCCGCATTGGAAAAGAAAATGTTAATATTGACGATCTGGAAGAGAATCCGGCAACGGAAGAACCGGATATTACCGGAGGTTACCTGCTTGCAATGGGTGATTCATGGCTGAAGGGTGATGAAGGTAAACCGGTTATTAATATTGATGATAATCAATTTGTGATGGATAAACCGGAATATGACAGCTCTTATCCGGAAGACGCTAAAGAGGCACAGGTTAACTATATGACAGATTATTTGGAGAAGTTAGACCAGATAATCAAAGGTAATAACAGCAATACGGACGAAGAGGAGACGACACCGGATAGCGAGCTGCCGCCAGAAAGCATTGTATCACAGCCGATAGCAAGCAATGTACCACAGCCATCAGCAAGTAGTGCACCGGAGAACGAGGAAAAAGACTGGAGAGACTATATGGACGAGCAGTCTTACATTGATTATTATCTGATTCAGGAAGTTTCTAAAAACGGTGACGCCTACGGTGGAAGTACATATCTGTACAAGAAGAGAAATGGTAAACTTTACTGGGGACCGGTATGGGACTTTGATTTTGTTGCGTGGGGAGCTCCTTCCACTGACTACCTTGCAGGAGGATCTGTAGAAGGTTTCCAGTGCTCCTATAGCAATCCGTGGTTTATGACACTGATTCATAAAGATGCTGCATTTAAAGAAAAAGTCGTTGAAAGATGGCGTGTAATGTCAGAGCAGTTAAAAGATATTACAAAAGACGGAGGCATTATCGATCAATATAAGAATCAGCTTTATTATTCCGCATTAGCAAATTATCAGGTGAGAAGTTCTTATCTGATGGATGATACCGATTATTGGGAAGGCGAAGGCATTGTCAATCGTGATGAAGAAGGAAATCTGTATCGTTTAAACTATGCGAATGAAATAGACCGTTTAAAGAGAACCATCAATGCATCTGTTTCCTGGATGGATAATAATATTGAAAATATTGATGATTCAGATGTTTCTAACTACCCATTAGTACCATTTGAAGTTGATGGTGAAGTGGTAGCGTATGTCCATTACGATGCTTATAATGAATGCTTTTTATGGGATGAAATTCCAAATGCTCCGGAAAAAGAGGGTATGAAATTTAAAGGATGGTACTACAAAGACGAAGACGGAGAAGAGAGAAAGTTCCGCGAGGATGTGTGGCCATATTATTATACTTATACTGAAGGCAGTGAAGAGAACACCGAGGAAAGACATGCGTATACCTTCTATGCCAAGTATATTCCAATCGATAGCATAGTGGAGATTACACAGATTAACAGTTTTAATGATACTTATTTCATTCCTATGGAATCCTGGGGTTATGAAACCGGTGATGAAATGTATTATGATTCAGAGGTATTATTCCTTGATCAGTTGATTTCCGTAGTTCCTTTTGATGCCGACGAGACAGATGTGGAATACGAACTGGCGGAAGAAAGCGACGACATCAGTGTTACCAAAAACGGTGCAGTAAGTGTTTATAAGCCGGGTGAATATACCGTGAAGTGTATCGCAGGAGATGTCACAAAAGAGATTACGATTGTGGGTGTTGATTCAGAGGAAATCTCCTATGACAGAACATTTGGAGTTGCCAGTGAACTCAGTCTGGATGAGGGCAATTACGGTAGTCTTGGATTAACGTTTGCCGAAGAAAATATTGGATTTGGTGAGTATAGAAGACTTAAGATTATGACATTGAATCCGGATGTGGTTAAGGTAGATAAGACCGGTCATTTATATGCCAATAAAGCCGGTAAAGCAACAATCATTGTGGTTCAGGCGTATGGAGAAGAAGCAGAGATTAGAACCGTTGATGTAACGGTCAATGCCGTTAACGGCGGAAACTCTAATGACCCTAAAGAACCGACCCCGACAGCTAATCCGGTAAAACCGACACCGACACCGGGCAATGATAAGCCTGCAAACGATGAGACACAAAAATTAGGTAAAGTCACAATTAAAAAAGTATTTACCAGGAAAAAATCAGATACCAAGATTAAATTAACCCTCTCAAAAGTGAAGGGAGCAAAGGGATATCAGGTTTGCGTATACAAGACAAAGAAACAGGCGAAGAAAGATACCTCCGCGCTGCTCAAAAAGAATGTCAAATCTGTAAACGTATCCGTAAAATCAAAGAAACTAAAGAACCAGAAGAAGCTCTTTGTCAAAGTCCGCGCATACAATAAAAGCGGCAAAACAACGACCTACGGCGCATGGTCAGATATTAAGACAATCAAAAGTAAATAAACAACTGTAAGATGGGCTGCCACCCGGAGGATTTCTTTTTAAGAGAAGTTATTCGGGTGGCAGTTTTAACTTGCTATTATGTGAAAGAAAAACGAAATATTGCGGGGCTTGCCTGGGCGGAACAACCACAGACAATTAACGAAGTGGGTTCAACATTTACAATTCAAGGATTTGATCTTAATTATGCTGGAGTTTGACGACTATATTAAACTGGAGTACAATTAAGAAGTGTCAATTGTGTCATATGAACGATATATGACTAAGTTAAAAATTGAATGAGGTAATTGAATGAGAAATTATAATTACAGAGATAAATGTCAAAAGCTGCTAACTCCGGGAATTGTAAAGAAGCTCACTCTTATTAGTGAATATAAAGGTGAGCAAAGACTTTTTATTGAAGCTCACAAAGATGAGTTAAAAGAACTTGTTGAGATTGCTAAGATTCAGAGTACAGAGGATTCTAATAGAATAGAGGGTATTTTTACAGCAGATGATCGATTGAAGAATCTGGTTCAGGAGAAAACAACTCCGCGAAACAGGGATGAATCTGAAATTGCTGGG
>JAILQS010000001.1 GCA_024698865.1 Lachnospiraceae bacterium
TGCCATCGCATTTTGTGAGAAAATAAAGGAAACAGGATATACTCCGGCAGTTTACTGCAATATGATGTGGGAAGCTTATAAACTGGATCTGAGTAAGCTCGAATCATACGACATCTGGTATGCGGATTATGAGGCGACGCCGCAGACACCATACGCATTTTCTTTTTGGCAGTATTCAGAGAAAGGAAATGTAGCTGGAGTGACAGGAGAGGTGGATATGAACCTGCAACTGATTGGAAAAGCAGGGGATTAAAACAGACATAGAGTCGCCAAGCCCCCATTGCAAAACTCTACCCAAAGTGATATAGTATTACCAATATACGCAGGTGCCTGTTGCTACCGAGTAACAGGAGGGACGCCGTTTCTTTACCGTTAGGTCTTAGCAGGTAAGGAAACGGCGTTCTTTGGTGTATGGGAGATTTTGAATCTGTGTGCATCCCCGACGTAATTAAAGTATGGATAGAATAGTAAAGGAAATTATGAATGGAGGATTAAAATTATGCAGTGGATTATGTTGATTTTAGCAGGAATATTGGAGGTTACCTGGGCATGTGCCATGAAGTACTCCAACGGATTTACGGTTTTGGTACCATCCGTAATCACAGGAGTAGGTTATATCGCAAGTGCGTTGTTTTTGGCGTTGGCATTAAAGAGCCTGCCTCTTGGAACAGCATACGCTATGTGGACAGGTTTTGGGATTATCGGGACGTCGGTTCTGGGAGTATTCCTGTTTCAGGAAAGGCTTACGATTCCACAGATTATTTGCGTGATGCTCATCGTAATCGGAATAGTAGGCTTGCGTCTTCTCGGACAGGAGTAAGGCGCCAGGCTAGTACCTCGTCCTGCTTTTCAAGATAGGAATATGCGAATTAAGCGTCATAGTTGACAAAAAGTAAATGTAATATTAGCATTAGAAATATAGCAAATCTTTGCACACAAAGAAGTAAACGAAGCACCGACAAGTCAAGGTAAACGAAGCACCGACAAGACGAAGTAAACGAAACACCGACAAGTCAAGGTAAACGAAGCACCAACAAGTCGAGGTAAACGAAGCACCGACAAGTCAAGGTAAACGAAACACCGACAAGTCAAGGTAAACGAAGCACCGGTAAGCAGATATAAATACAGCGTGGTAAGCAGGTGCATCCACAACATTGAAAATAGAGAAGAAAACAGGAGGGCGCTATGTTTCATTTACAGGAAAAGATACAGAATAATGAGGTATACATAATAGCTGAAATGAGTGCCAATCACGGTGGAAGTCTGGAGGACGCCCTTGCAATCGTGCGGGGTGCTGCCAAGGCTGGCGCTGATTGTATTAAACTTCAGACATACACTGCGGACAGTCTAACCATCGATTGCGATAATGAGTATTTTCAGATTAAAGGCGGTCTTTGGGACGGATACAAGTTGTATGATTTGTATAAGGATGCCTGTACGCCGTATGAGTGGCATAAGGCGATTAAAGAAGAATGCGAAAAATGCGGTATCGATTTTTTGTCGACACCATTTGATTATGAAGCGGTGGATTTTCTGGAAAAGTTGGGTGTTGAAGCTTACAAGATTGCCAGCTTTGAGCTGGTAGATATTCCACTGATTGAGTATACGGCAGCCAAAGGAAAGCCAATGATTATGTCATGTGGAATGGCAAGTCCGGAGGAGATAGAAGATGCGCTCGAGGCTTGCTATCGTCAGAATAACCGGCAGGTCGTTTTATTAAAATGTTGCAGCGAGTATCCGGCTAACTGGGAGGATATGCACCTTGGCAATATACCGGATATGAAAGAACGGTTTAAGGTGGATATCGGGCTGTCGGATCATAGTGAAGGAAGTCTTGGGGCGGTCGTTGGTGTTACCCTTGGAGCTTGCGTAGTGGAAAAACATATCAAACTTTCAACCACAGAAAGCGCAGACAGTTCCTTTAGTATGGATTTGGATGCTTTTGCTAAGATGGTAACAGACGTAAAGAATGCGCGTATCATTGCAAAAGGACCGGATTATACGTTGTCGCCAAAGGAAAAGAATTCGACGGTATTCAGGCGCAGTTTATTTGCGGTAAAGGATATCAAAGAAGGAGAACCATTTACCCGTGAAAATGTTCAAAGTATACGCCCGGGATACGGCGTGTTGCCAAAGCACCTGAAGACGTTGCTAGCGCAGACTGCGCGGCGGGATATCAAACGCGGAGAGCCAATCCGACCGGAAGATTTGGAACATTAAAGAGATAATGAATAATTAAGATAGATAGTTACATAAATAATAAACAGATAACAAAATGCAGGAGGAAATAAAATGCCATTTATTGATTCAAAAATTACGGTGCCGGTTGCACCACAGACAAGAGAAACCATCAAAACAAAGCTTGGACAGGCAGTTTCACTGCTTGGAAAGTCAGAAGCATTTCTTATGGTAGGTATGGAAGATAACTATGACCTCTACATGGGAGGGAATAAGTTAGACAAAGGCGCGTATGTATCCGTAAGCCTTTTTGGTAATGCCTCTTCTGATGCGTACAGCAAAATGACCGGAGAGATTTGCTCCATTTTCAACGAAGAACTTGAAATACCGGGAGATAAGGTGTATGTAACATACCATGGGGTAAATGACTGGGGCTGGAACGGACGAAACTTCTAGCACAAAATGAGGGGCAGCGTTGCTACTTTCGCTCGCCCTTTTATTTGTAGAACAAGACCGGCAAGCGGATGCATGCTTGCATGTAAATCCATTTGCCGGTCGTAAGAACATGGAGCACGAAGTGCGGAATGTTCGGATGCGAAATCGAGTAGGAGTCAGCCT
>JAILQS010000046.1 GCA_024698865.1 Lachnospiraceae bacterium
CATGAAGAAAAAACTATTGATTGTAGCAATGATTGTATGCATTATAGTTGCTCAGGCAGGAATCAGTACGTTTGCGACTTATATGAAAGAGGACAAAGCCGGCAAAGCTGATTTGACTGTTGAAGAACAGGAAATTATGGAACAGGCGCAAAGTGAAGATGTGACCCAAACAGAAGACAAAACAGAAGAACCGGAAGCGTTAGCTGATGAAGAAGAAAAAGCAAATCCGGATTTCTTAGGTGATACAGAAGTTACGGACGATGATACAGAAGATGCGTCCGATGATACAGAAGTTGCCACCGGTGATACAGAGGGGCGTACAGATAAGGAGAACGCCATCGCAGAAAACGCTGATGAAAAGAGTGACGAAGAGAACGTTGACGAAGAAACAGAGTCCACAAAAGATAATAATGAAGAGCAGAAACTAACAGTTATAGATAAAAGAAAAGCAAGTGGTGTTCCGGTTAATTCCTTTGTGTTTACTTCCAGCATTTATTATGATATGAATCTGAACAAATTAAAGGAAGCGGATGAAGATTTTGCAAACGGTGTATCCGTTTCTTTATATAATTACGAGGGTGGTACCCTTGGGAATACGCCGGTTGACACACAGGTGACCGGCACAAACGGCAGGTACACATTTACGGTTTCTACAAGCGGTACTTATGCAATTGTTGGTACATTGCCGGAAAAGGCGCTTGTGTTCTCGAATGCGGCATCCGATATTTTACATACCTTTACGCTGGATGATAACGGGAATACCGAAGGCGTTTCCATGAGTGCTACGTCGCTTGTACCAAAGAGAACCGTAGAAGCGATAGATGATATTTATCTGGAGGAAGATGAAGAGGAGACGGTGGATCCGGATATAAATATTTCTTTATTAGCGGATGAACAAATTGTCTATGAATCTGCACAGCCGACAATAGCTGCAGTTTCTGAAGATGGAACCGTTCGTTACGTTTCACAGGGAGATGCGGTGATTCATGTAAAAGTTCCGGTGCTATCTGCAAATGCGGCAAGAACCGGAACAGCTGACACCAATCCGGAATATAAAGATGTAACAGTAAATGTACATTGTGTGGCAGAAGGAACCGCTACCGGCAACGTAAAAGCACCTACGGTTACCATACCGAATCCAAACGGTGAAAATGGATGGTTTACTTCGTTTTCCGGAGCGTCCCTTAATGTAAGAGAAACGGAAGGGGAAGTAGCTACCTATTTCAAAATCGATGATGGTGCAGAATACACATATACAGATGACGAAGCGTTAAATCAGGCAATTCTTAGTGCCGGAAGCGGTAAACATACGCTTCGTGCATGGAATACTTCGACTGTTTCAGAGGATACCAGAAGCTCTGCAGTCGTGAGTAAAGAGTTAAAATTTGCTTTTGATAAACCGGATTTTGAAGAACTAAACTTTATTAATGATGGTTTGATTTTGGAAGATACAGATTTCAATAACTGGTATCCGGAAGTTACGGCAGAGATTAGTGTTGATGAGGAGTCGACCGTAGTGATTTCGTCGTATCGATATTCTACAGATGGTGGAAAGACATTTGGTGATTGGTTGCCGTTAGAAACCGGGGAAGATTCACTCACGGGGACGATTTTGTTTAACAAAGAGGGTACATTTGAGGTTGTAGCTGAATTAAAGAACGAAGCCGGAGTTGTTTCAAATCCTTCACCGGCGACTACCATTCATATTGATCAAACAATTCCGCAAGGAGAGATTGTAATTAAGACAAATGTCTGGAGAAGTTTCCTCAATAATGTAACCTTCGGTATTCTTTTCAATGACACTTTACAGGCAAAGATTAATGCGAGTGATGCACTCAGTGGAGTAGGTGAAATTGAATTTGTCAAGATGCCGTCCACATTTAATTGCAACAGAAGTTATGCAGAAGTGAAGGCTGCACTCGATGAAGAAGGTTGGGAAGAGTACACCGGCTCCGGGTTTACTTTGGAACCGGAGGACGAAAATGTAGTTGTATATGCGAGAATTGCCGACAAGGCAGGAAATGAGATTTTAATCAACAGTAACGGATATCATTCCACGATGGAGGATGAAGAAGAAGAAGAAAGTGACGAAGTTAAAGTTAAGGTATCCAAGGCTGCAAAGAAACTTGGTCTTTCAAAATTATCCGTTAGTGAAAGTGCGTTATATGATGCGATACCGTTAACTGCAAGAGAAAAGAAAGCACTCAAATCAGAGGATGAGGACCTGGCGATTGAAGTTACGGTTAAGATAAACAGTTCAAACAACAAAAAAGCGAAAAATGCAATTAAAAAGTTGATGGCTAAATATTCCGTTGCAAATGCTGAGTATTTTGATATTGTTATTTACAAGCACGCGGTTATTACAAATCTTGTAACAGATGAAGTGCTTCAGGATAAGACGACCAAAGTAACAAAACTTAACAAGAGCGTAAAATTCAATTTGCCGATTCCAAAGAAATATGCATCCAAAACGTACAAATACAAGACGTTCGGATATCATAACAAGGCTTTTGAAGTAAAAAACAATACGGCAAAGAAGAGAAACTTTGTCAGCGTAAAATTAAAACAGTTTTCAACCTATGCATTGGCGTTTTGTAAGAACAAAAATGCAAGCACAAAGGAGACAAAGAAACCGGCATCTTCCAAACCGGATAATAAAAAGAAACAGAATAAGGACCATAAGAAAACCACGAATTCATCCGGTCATAAGAAGAATACAAGTAGTTACACATCAGATTCATCCACAAACAGTTCTTTAGAGGAGAAAGAATCCGGTCTGCAGGCGGTTGCATCAGATCCGGAAGTGGCGCATGTGGATACGGAAAAGGATACCGCTTCAAACCAGAAGCAAGAGGACGAGGGTGGTAAGAAAGACACCGGTGCTACAGATCAAGCAACTGTGAATGATAAGGGAACCGGAGATGACTCAATCAAGACGGATGCTGTGAAGAAAAAGACAGCAGGTATTCTTTCTGTACTATCGAAGGTAAATATTTCGCCGGAAGTGATTGCGAGCATTTTGGTTGGTGTTATTGTATTGGTGATTATACTTTTGGCAATTATTATTGCAGCGATTACGATGAAGGTTCCGACAGAGACGACGCCTTCTGCGGCGGGAGAATGGGACGAAGCAGAGAATCCTGAAAACAAAGCATAAAGGAACGCATAATCCGCGTAGGCATTTCATAAAATTTCAAAAAGACGAAAAGAATGAAATTTCATGAAAGCAAGTAGGAAAAAGATAATTGCACTGATTATAGTATGGCTTATTGGAGTAACGAATCCGGCAATTGTCGAATCTGAAACAAGAGATAAGGAACTTAATTTATACGCCCGTTCGGCAGTTCTTATGAACGCTGAAACCGGGCGTATTCTTTATGGGAAAAATGCGGATGAAAAGATGGCTATGGCGAGTACGACAAAAATTATGACGCTGATTGTAGCGCTGGAAGAGGGAGAATTGTCAAAAAAAGCAGTCGTATCCGAATATGCGGCAGGGATGCCCAAAGTACATCTGGGAATGAAAGTGGGAGAAGAGTATGTGCTAAAAGATTTATTGTATTCGTTAATGTTGGAATCACACAATGATTCTGCGGTAGTAATTGCAGAGACAATCGGTGGAAGTGTGGAAGGATTTGCAAAAAAGATGAATGAAAAGGCGAAGGAAATCGGTTGCAAGAAGACGCATTTTGTGACACCAAACGGACTTGATGACGCGAAGCACTATTCGACGGCAAAGGATATGGCAAAGATACTTGCATATGCAGTAACTGCATTTCCGCAGAAGGATGCATTTCTGGAAATTACGCGGACGAAGGAATACCGGATTGGAAATAAAACCTGTTACAATCATAATCGGTTGTTGGAAATGATGGACGGTGCCATAACCGGCAAAACCGGGTTTACGGCAAAAGCAGGTTATTGCTATGTGGGAGCAGTGAAAAAAGGAGAGGTTACATATGTATTTTCGCTGTTAGCCTGCGGATGGCCGAACAACAAAGGGTATAAATGGAAAGACAGCAAAACGTTGCTTGCGTACGGAGAAAGTGAATATTATCCTGTGTATGAGGAGGAAGTGGAACGATTCCGTGAGGAAACCAGTAAACTTCCGGATAAAATACCGGTCATAAAAGGAAAGAAAAAATACGTTCCGGTTCATATCGTATCAAAGGCAAAAATGAAATCCCCCTATCTTTTGCTAAAAAAGGGCGAGAAGATTCGCATATGCACAAAACTTAGTAAAACAATTACTGCCCCGGTAAAGAAGGGAAGCAAAGTGGGGGAGATTCTATTTGTCTTTCAAAATGGTCGTGATAGAATATTTATGCAGAAAGATATTGTGACAGATTCAGAAGTGAAGAAAACAAAATATTATGACGGGATTTTGGACTGGATTGGAAAACATTCAAAAAAACTTATTCGATAAATGTTAAATACTTATCAAAACCTATTGAAAAAAAATTCAAAAACACATATAATTATAATCGCGAAAAAATTGAAAATTTTTTAATTATAAATCAAATTGGAGGGCTGATAATGAGCAATACTTCTAGTACATCTGCAATCGACAGAATTAACGGATTGTTAGATACAAACAGTTTTGTTGAAATCGGAGCACAGGTTACCAAACGAAGCACTGATTTTAACATGCAGGAAAAATCCATCCCTGCGGATGGTGTTGTAACCGGATACGGTGTTATTAACAACAACTTAGTATATGTTTATAGCCAGGATGCCAGCGCATTAGGTGGCTCCATCGGTGAAATGCATGCTAAGAAAATTGCAAGAATCTATGATCTTGCAATGAAAGTTGGCGCACCTGTAATCGGTTTGATTGATTGTGCAGGTCTTAGACTTCAGGAGGCTACAGACGCACTTGCAGGATTTGGTGAGTTATACTTAAAACAGACAATGGCATCCGGCGTTATCCCACAGATTAGTGCCGTATTTGGTACTTGTGGTGGTGGTGTTGCTGTTTCTTCTGCATTGAGCGATTTTACATTCATGGAAGAAGCAAATGCCAAATTATTTGTAAACGCACCTAACGCAATCGAAGGTAACTATGTCGGCAAATGCGACACAAGTGCAGCCGCTTTTCAGGCTGAAGTTGGAACTGTAGATTTTACGGGAGCAGATGAAGCAGACGTACTTGCTCAGATTAGAGACTTAGTTTCTATTCTTCCAACCAACAACGAAGAAGATGATTCTTTCGCTGAAACTACAGATGATCTCAACAGAACATTAGCGAACTTTACAGCAGAAGCAGCAGATCCTGCCGTTTCACTTGCTGATATTTCTGATGAGGGAGTATTTGTAGAAGTAAAGAAAGCATTTGCAAAAGAGATGGTTACAGGCTTTATCCGTCTTAATGGTATGACGGTAGGTGCAGTTGCTAACCGTACAGCAGCTTTTGATACAGAAGGAAATGTTGCAGAGGAATTTGACGCAGTACTTACTGCAGAAGGATGCAGAAAAGCAACTGATTTCGTTAACTTCTGTGATGCTTTCAATATTCCTGTACTTACTTTAACAAATGTTACAGGATACGCTGCAACAACATGTTCTGAGAAACATATTGCAACAGCAGCAGCAAAATTAACATACGCTTTCGCTAATGCAACCGTACCAAAGATTAACGTAATCGTTGGTAAAGCATATGGAAGCGCATATATTACAATGAACTCTAAACACATCGGAGCAGATCTCGTATTTGCTGTACCTAATGCAGAAATCGGTATGATGAATGCCAAATCAGCAGTTGAGATCATCTATGCAGACGAAATTGAAAAAGCAGATGATGCTAAGGCTATGATTAGTGAAAAAGCTGCTGAATATACAGAATTACAGTCTAGCAGTGGTTCTGCAGCAAGACGTGGTTATGTAGACAGCGTAATCGCTCCGGAAGAAATCAGAAAACACTTAATCTATGGTTTCGATATGTTATTTACAAAGAGTGAAGACCGTCCGGCAAAGAAACACGGAACAGTCTAAGAAGGTGAGGCAGAATATGAAAAAAAGATTTTTAAATGTAATTGTTCTCGCCTTAACATTAGTTCTATTTGCAAGTAATGCTTCTTTCGCTTCCGCAAAAGGTTATGACGAAGAAAAAGTTGCTGAAGTTGCAAAAGAAAGATTTATGCAGTGGGAACAAACAGATTTTGAACAGGCTGCACTTTACTATCAGCAGACCGTTGCTCAGCAGCAGGGTGCAATTCCGGATTCCCAGCTTGGAATGTATGAAGATGCAATCAAGCAGTGTCAGGATTATGCTGACATGAAAAAAGAAGCCGGTGAATTCAAAGAGGTTCACAGTACAACCGTTTCAGACGAGAATGGAACCATCACTTGTACCGTACAGGCAGCGTATACAGATAGTAATATCAGCTTTGTTGTAGAATTTGATAAAGATACAGCAGACAGAGGTTATGTTTATCTTGCAGCAGATGACAACTACAAGATTGATCTTGTAGGAGAGTCTGACGACATGCTTAGTCTTGGAGAAAAGATGGCTCGAGCAGGTATGAACACTTTGATGGGTATGGGAATTGTATTCCTTACACTGATTTTTATTTCTTTCATTATTAGTAATTTCGTTCACATTCAGAAATTTGCCAATAGAAAGAAAGAAACACCTGCAGCAGCACCAGCGGCATCCGTTGCGTCCGCAACTGACGAGAATCTTGCAGACGATTTAGAACTCGTAGCCGTTATTTCAGCAGCAATTGCTGCATCAGAGACATGTGATAGCGGATTTGTGGTTCGCTCTATCAGACGTAGAAAATAATACAAACACTTTTTAGGAGGATTTTAAAAATGAAAAATTATACAATCACTGTAAATGGAAATGTTTATGATGTAACAGTAGAAGAAGGTGCAGGAAACGGCGCAGTAGCAGCAGCTCCTGTAGCAAGAGCAGCAGCACCAAAGGCAGCCGCTCCTAAAGCAGCAGCTCCAGCAGGCGCTCAGGGTGGAACTCCTGTTAACGCTCCAATGCCAGGTAAAGTATTAGCAGTAAAAGCTAACGTAGGACAGGCAGTTTCTAAAGGAGATGTAGTTCTTGTGCTTGAAGCTATGAAAATGGAAAATGAAATCGTTGCTCCTGCAGACGGAACAATTGCAAGCATCAACGCTAACGTTGGTGATGAAGTAAATGCAGGCGATGTATTAGCTACATTAAACTAGTAACAAGAAGAACTCATTAACCGGGAGGTAAAGATTTCAATGGATTATATTATTTCAACATTGGGAAACCTTGCTACGCAGACTGCATTTGCAAATCTTTCTTTTGGAAACCTGCTTATGATTCTGGTTGCATTTGTTTTCCTCTATCTTGCAATAGCAAAAGGTTTTGAACCTCTTCTTTTAGTACCGATTTCCTTTGGTATGTTATTAGTTAATATGTACCCGGA
>JAILQS010000064.1 GCA_024698865.1 Lachnospiraceae bacterium
TTAAAAAATGAGATGTATTATGGCTATGAGAAAGACTATGCTTCTTTTGAAGACTTTTCTAAAGCAGTTGAAGAATATATAGATTACTATAATAACAAAAGAATTCAGGCAAAAACAAAATGGATGCCACCCGTACAATACAGGATAGCATCCATGTGTTCCGCCTAGTTCATAAATATGTGTCCAGGATTCTGGGTACATATCAATTTATGGAGCAGTCTTTTGACTTTTTATTCTTCACCATTCCAGCAATACGTGCAAAGCTGGGAAGGATCAATTCCTACTGACTCTAACATATCGTCAAGTCTATGATAACGAAGGGACGTAAAATTCAGTTTCTTACGAATTCCCTCTAGCATATTCTGATATTTTTCAGAATCCGGATCCGCATATTCTTTGATTACTTCGAGTGGCACTTCCTTTGTTCCTTCCAGCTCACAAATTACCACACGGGCAATGAGTTCCATCTCGGAAGTAGAACGTGAGAAGTTCAAATATTTACAACCAAAAAGCAACGGTGGACAAGCCGGGCGAATATGTACCTCTTTTGCACCACTCTCATACAGGAACTCTACAGTTTCACGAAGCTGTGTTCCACGTACAATGGAATCATCAATCAAAAGCAGTTTCTTATCTTTGATCAGCTGATGTACCGGTAAAAGTTTCATATGCGCAATCAGGTCACGCTTGGTCTGAATGGTTGGCATAAAAGAACGTGGCCAGGTTGGTGTATATTTGATAAATGGTCTTGAGAATGGCATATTGGTAGCATTAGCGTACCCTACTGCATGTGCCGTTCCGGAATCCGGTACTCCGGCAACCACATCAACATCTACATTATCTCTCTTGGCAAGCAGTCTACCACAGTTGTAACGCATCTCTTCCACGTTGACATTCTCATAAACGGAGGAAGGATAACCGTAATATACCCAGAGGAATGTACAAATCTTCATGTCTTTGCCAGGCGCTATCAGTGTCTTAACGTGGTTCTCATCGAATACAACAATCTCACCCGGTCCAAGTTCTCTGTCAGTTTCATATCCAAGATTTAAGAAAGAAAAGCTTTCAAAACAAGCACATCTTGCGTCTTCCTTCTTACCAAGAATAATCGGCGTCCTTCCCATCTTATCTCGTGCCGCATAGATTCCCTTTGGAGAAAGTATCAAAAGAGACAGGGAACCGTCAATGATATCCTGCGCATACTTGATTCCTTCGATAAAATTATCCTTCTGGTTAATCAGTGCCGCCACCAGCTCTGTCGGGTTAATCTCACCGTTACTCATTTCGAAGAAATGTACACGGTCTTTCAACACTTCTGTTACAATCTCGTCTGCATTATTTATCTTGCCAACGGTCGTAATTGCAAATGAACCATGATGAGAACGAACAAAGATTGGCTGTGCCTCAAAGTCGGAAATACATCCGATTCCATAATGTCCATCTAACTTTTCTAACTCTTTTTCAAATTTGGTACGAAAAGGTGCTCCCTCTATATTGTGAATGGATTTCGTAAAACCATTCTTTCCATAAACCGCCATTCCGGCACGTCTTGTACCCAGATGTGAATGGTAGTCTGTTCCGAAAAACAAATCAAAATTACAATTCTCTTTTGCTGCTACGCCAAAAAATCCGCCCATTGTATTTGTATCCTTTCTTTACTGCTTCTTAATGATTTCCTAATTAAAATGAATTTCCATTTGGCATCCACTTTAAAAAACATGTTTTTATTATAGTAAAATTTATTTTTCAACTCAATATATCTACACTGTTTTTTCCTAATGAACTTCATTATTATTTTTAATAATTTCCTACGGCAAATGGATTTGCATGCAATGGATTTGCATGCAATGGACTTGCATGCATCCGCTTGCCGGTCTTGTGCTACAAAAAAGGTTCTAAGCACGCCCCTAAGGGGATGCCTAGAACCTGATATTTTATACCGGATATGATTTACTGTCAGAATCTGCAATTGTTGTATCCACTTTTGTCTGCTGAGCTTCTCTGTATTTGAAGAACTCTGTAGCAACCTGTGGGAACAATGCATAAGAAAGTACGTCTTCATCCTGCTGTTTGTACTGAGCCATTTCTTTCTCAATATTAGCAAGCTGTGGTGCAATCTTATCTGCAGGACGGCATGTAATACGTTCTGCGTCACCAATGCATTTTTTAACTACTTCCGGATCTGCCGGTTTAACAGTCTGTCCGAATTCACCGGAAAGAAGTTTCTTGGATTCTTTGGATACCATCTTATATCTTTCTCCAGCAACTACGTTAAGAACAGCCTGTGTTCCTACGATCTGTGAGGAAGGTGTAACAAGTGGTGGTTCACCAAAGTCTTTACGTACTCTAGGTACTTCTTCCAACACTTCCATATATTTGTCTTCAGCGTTCATTTCTTTCAACTGTGATACAAGGTTAGAAAGCATTCCACCTGGAACCTGATATCTAAGAGTGTTGATGTTAACGCCAAGTACTTTTGTATTCATAAGACCGGAAGCTAATGCTTCTTCTCTAAGTGGTGTGAAGTATTCAGCAATTTCAGCAAGAAGTTCCTGATTAAGACCGGTATCGTATTCGGTACCTTTGAAAGTTTCAACCATAACTTCTGTAGCAGGCTGACTTGTTCCAAGTGCAAATGGTGACATAGCGGTATCGATGATATCACATCCTGCTTCTACTGCCTTCAAGTATGTCATAGAAGCAACACCTGAAGTGTAATGTGTATGAAGGTCAATTGGAAGACTTGTAGACTCTTTCAAAGTCTGAACTAACTCTTGTGCTTTGTATGGTGTAAGAAGTCCAGCCATATCTTTAATACATAAAGAGTTTGCTCCCATATCTTCAATCTTCTTAGCGATATCTTTCCAGTAATCTAATGTATAAGCATCACCTAATGTATAGCTAAGTGCAATCTGTGCATGACCTTTTTCTTTGTTAGCTGCTTTTACTGCTGTTTCAAGGTTACGAATATCATTTAAGCAGTCGAAAATACGTATGATATCAATTCCGTTAGCGATAGATTTCTGAACGAAATATTCTACTACATCATCTGCATAGTGGTTGTATCCTAAGATATTCTGACCTCTAAAGAGCATCTGTAATTTTGTATTTTTGAATCCGGCTCTTAATTTTCTAAGTCTTTCCCATGGATCTTCTTTAAGGAATCTTAAGGATGCATCAAAAGTTGCTCCGCCCCAGCACTCTACTGCATGATATCCAACTTTGTCCATCTTGTCGATGATTGGAAGCATCTGTTCAGTAGTCATTCTTGTAGCGATAAGAGACTGATGCGCATCACGAAGAATTGTCTCTGTAATCTTAACCGGCTTTTTTGTAATTTCTGCCATTTTTACTACCTCCTGAATAATTTGGAATTATTTAAAATTTGTAATTAGTAATTTTTCTTTTAATTAGGCTACACCAAAAATAGCCATGAATACACCGGCCGCTACTGCTGTACCGATAACACCTGCTACGTTAGGTCCCATAGCATGCATCAAAAGGAAGTTTGTAGGATCTGCCTCAGCACCTACCTTCTGAGATACACGAGCTGCCATAGGTACCGCAGATACACCTGCAGAACCAATCAGTGGATTAACTTTACCACCAGTTGCTTTACACATAATCTTACCGAAAATAACACCGGCTGCTGTACCAAACGCAAACGCAACGAGTCCAAGTGCAACGATCTTAAGTGTAGTTACACGAAGGAAAGCTTCTGCACTTGTTGTAGCACCTACGGATGTACCAAGAAGAATAACTACGATGTACATCAATGCGTTGGAAGCTGTATCTGAAAGCTGTTTTACAACACCTGATTCTTTGAACAGGTTACCAAGCATAAGCATACCAACAAGTGGTGCTGTTGTAGGAAGTAAGAGTACTACTACTACAGTGATAATAATAGGGAAAAGAATACGCTCTAATTTAGAAACAGGTCTAAGCTGCTCCATTTTGATTTCACGTTCTTCTTTTGTAGTTAAAAGTTTCATGATTGGCGGCTGGATAATCGGTACCAGAGACATATAAGAATATGCTGCTACTGCGATTGGTCCCATAAATTCGGTCTGTCCAAGTTTACCACAAAGGAAAATGGATGTAGGACCGTCTGCACCACCGATAATTGAAATTGCTGCAGCTGCTTTTCCGTTGAATCCCATGAAGATAGCAAGGAAATATGCTGCGTAAATACCAAACTGTGCTGCTGCTCCCAAAAGGAAACTCTTAG
>JAILQS010000103.1 GCA_024698865.1 Lachnospiraceae bacterium
CATAGAAAGCAAGATCAAAGCATATCCCAATGAACTCTCAGGAGGACAGCAGCAGAGAGTTGCCATCGCCAGAGCGATTGTAAAGAAACCAAAGCTGATACTCGCAGATGAGCCAACGGGAGCGCTGGATGTTAAGACCAGCGCGGAAGTAATGGATATCTTCCGTCAGTTGACGGATGCAGGGAATACGATTGTTATCGTCACACACGATCCGAAAGTTGCAGAAGCCTGCGATGAAGTGATTGTAATGGAAGATGGAAAAGTAGTGGAACAGGTTTCCTGATTCAGTGAAAGAGGAGTATGCTTTTGCACATATGACACAATTTACAGCTACGTATATCTTTGAAGTTATTGAAAAGATGTAAGAATAATAAAGAAAAGCCGCTATTGCTTCCGGGGATGGGGGAGTCCCTATGGGAAATGGAGGAGCTTAGAAGAAACGGAGGAGAAAATGAAGTATTGTTCTGCGGACAAGTGGTGGAACAATTCTAAAAATATCCAACTGAATTCCCAAAATATTGAACTTGAAATCACAATTCGTAAAAATTCGATATTTTTAAAACGAAAAATCTACTTACATAGTGCAAAGTGTACAGTATTATGAAAATACAAAAAATAATTTATGCAAATCAACCATATGTGATGCGGGCCCGGATATGCATAGATGGGAAAGGAGAAGGTTATGAAAGCAGTAATAAGGAAAAAAGCAATAGGGGTTACGGTTTTGAGTTGTGCCATATTGTTACTTGGCGGATGCAAGTTAAAGGAGATGAGAAATGACAGTATAGCAGAAAAACTCCTGGAAAGTGATAATCCAGAGGTAACTGAACGGGCATGTTCCTTCATAGGAGACGAGACGTATATTAGTTTTGATTCTTTTAAAGAGTTAAGTGAGAAGGAGACCCTGGCGATTGCAGATTATGAAAACCGTATGATAAATGATGTGCCGGGAAACGAGGAGGATGCTAATGGGTCGATGAGTTTGATTTTCTATAAAGGCAAATCAGATGAGGTTCTGGATAAATTCATTTACAAAGATGGGGAAAGACAGCCGGAAAGCGAAAAAGACGTTTTCCTTCCGCCTTATAAGAGAGATGAGCCGGAGGAGTAAACTTAGCGAAGTATATGAGAAGGGAATAGGTGATAGTTATGAACATTTTAGAAATCAAAGACATCAAGAAAACATTTGGAAAGAAGGATGCAGCAGTGCATGCACTGAGAGGAGTAACTGCAGAGATTCAGGAAAATACCATGACGGCCATTATGGGAAAGAGCGGATCCGGTAAATCTACGCTGCTTAATATTCTCGGTGGACTCATGGCTGCGGACGAAGGAAGTTTTACCTACGCCGGAAAACCGGTGGATACGTCAAGTAACCGGAAGCTGCGCAAATACAGAAGAGACCAGGTAGGATTTGTTGTACAGTATTTTGCGTTAATTGATGATTTGAACGTATTTGAAAATGTGGCGCTTTCTCTCAGATATCAGGGCATCTCCCGCAGAGAAATCAAAAAGAGAGTAAAAGAAACCCTGAAACTTCTGGGGATTGAAAGTAAGATCAAAGCATACCCGAATGAACTCTCCGGTGGGCAGCAGCAACGGGTGGCAATAGCCAGAGCTATTGTAAAAAAACCAAAGCTTATACTGGCAGATGAGCCCACGGGAGCGTTGGATGTTAAGACCAGTGCGGAAGTAATGGATATATTCCGTCAGCTTGCGGATACAGGAAATACCATAGTTATCGTTACCCATGATCCAAAGGTAGCAGAAGCTTGTGATGATGTGATTGTAATGGAAGATGGAAAAGTGGTGGAACAGGTTTCCTGATTCAGGGAAAGGGGAGGCTTATGAGCGTGATAGTAAAAGTCTTAAAAGGGCGTGGAATGCTGTTTTTTAGTTTTCTTGTAATGACAATCTGTCTTAGTTGCGTGTTGAGTACCATCCGAAGATATAATGCAAACGAAAGAAATAGCCGGAATTTCTACTCCGAGTTGGCAAGAAACTTTAATTTTATGAATATGACGGATGAAGGATACTGGAATAGATTCTTTTCGGAAACTACGGACAGTGGGTTTGTTATTTATAATATAGTGCCCGATTCGGATTATGATATACGTGGCGTAGCTTATAAAGGAGATGTAAAGACGATTCCCATAGCGGAAGGTAGCTTTTTTGAAGAAGGCCTAAGTGAAGAGAGTAGACATACTGCCGTAGTGGGAAAAGAGATTGTTCAAGCATTGGAAGACAAAAACGGTGAGAAATATTTTACATATGATGATCAGGAATACAAAGTAATAGGAGTAGCCGGAATGAAAAAACCAAGTCGGCTGGATAAGATGGTTTTTCTGGATTTCAAATCGACGTTGGATATTACGGGAATTGAATCAGAATATGTATTGGATGGGAAAAACGCAGAGACAATCAGCGAAACGGCAAATTCGATTGAATATTACGCACCGGAGGAAACGGTTGTCCATATGGCATTGGATGATGTAAAAACGGGAGTTGCCTGGTTATTTGAAAAAGAGAGACTGACCAGAACTTTATACGGCGTTATTTTTGTCAGTTTCTTCATTTCGACGATAATGGTGGTGTTCCTGTGGATAGAAAAAAGGCGGAAAAGAATAGGCATATGCCGACTTCTGGGAACAGAAAACCGGGGAATTGTTTCGGAAATATTGCGGGACTATTTAAAGATTACAACGCTGGGGTACTTGGCTGGCATTGTATGTACTCTTCCGTTGGTTTATGGGTTAAAGCTCTGGGATATTCAAGTATCGGACATGGGAGTTGTGTATATGTTAACAGTTATATTCGGATTGCTGGCCCTTGTGGTGCCATTGATAAAGAATATGCATGTACAGGTGTTTGAGATTATGAGATAGGGAGATGGGCTATGAGTAGAAAACTAATGTTAAGGGAACTGTGTCGGAGTTTGAGGGAGAATGGATTCGTTAATATATTATTGATCGTGCAATTTGTGATTTCTTTCTTTCTGATTACAACGATGATAACCTTTTATATCGATATCGGAAACAATAAGAACGCAGATACAATAACAAAGTTAAATAATAGGGAATGGTATTCGGCACGAATTGATCTGAATGAGGATTGGATCAGACCACAGCGTTTAGCATTAGAAAGTGATGCAGTTCCCCGATTGAACCGATTATATCAATCAATGGCCGATAGTGAGAAAGCAACCTTATTATCTTTCTATATTCAACCGAGTTATTTTTTGAAAAGAGATATGGATAGGGCGTTTAAAACCAAAAGTTATGATGATATGTTGGAATATGAGGATAGTAAAGAATCTGCAATTTTTGAAGAAATGGATTTGCCTAGTAGAAAAGGAGAAATCTATACCCAGCTTAAGACAGTAGAAATGAATTTGGGAGCGTATGATGAATTCAGATTGGAAACAGAAGAGGGGGAGGGATTTACTAAGGAAAATATGACGTTAAACAACGATAGGGATGTGATGCCGGTTCTTCTGGGAAATAACTATAAGGGTACTTTTCAAATTGGTGACGTGGTGGAAATACAATATATTGGATTCCAGAATGCAAATCCTCTCTGTGATGTGCGGATAACCGGATTTTTGAAAAAAGGGGAAAAATTGCCGATCTATGGAGGTGAAGACGAGTTTGTGGAATTGGATAATTATGTGGTTCTGCCTATGGGGATGAACATTACATATTTACCGGAATCCGTAGATAAAAGAACGGTCTATGCAAATACACAGTATATTAGTGCAATAGAGTACTCCTTTGTTAGTATGAATAAGGGTTATGATTATAGTGACTACGTATTGGAAGCAAACCGGTTATCAACAGAACTGGACTTGTTTAAACTGTATTTTTCAGCTACAAGTTTTGGTTTGGAAATGTTGGAAAATGAAACCAGGGAATCTACACAGTCCTTATTGCTACTGACGATAGCAATGGTATGTTTTATGTTGTTTTGTATTATATCTTCCTGTATCAACCGTTTTCGAAAGAATGCCAGAGTGTATGCGATTTATCTTCTTAACGGCAGTGAATTGGCGAATATTATACTTGCATATCTTGTGGAGATGACAGTATTGATGGTACCCGGAATGGTATTGAACTATTTGCTTATTGCAAGAGTGAACCGATGGACCGGGAACATGGCACCGTTTTTGTTGGTAGTAGGAATGGCGATACTGGTGGTTTTCCTTGTTGCAGCCGTAATCCATACCAAATTAAGAACGTTAAACATAGAAGAATATATGAGAAGGGAATAGGTGATAGTTATGAAAAAGAAATATTTAGTTGTGCCGGTAATAATTCTGGCAATTGTTGCAATCATATTTATTAGAAAAAACACGGGACCAATTAATAGTGATGATGATTTAAAGAGACTGCCGGGGTACAAGTTATATGAAGCAGATAACGCGAGGTATCAAGGAAAGGTGGGCGGTTTTACAGAAAATATTTATTATGAAAGCATATTTGTAAGCGGAGAATCCACCTCTGAGGAAAGGGAACAGGTAGCAGAATACATAGAACTGTTTATCAATCAACCATGGGATAGGAATTACGGACTGGCGGCAAAGCAGTTTAATTTGTCTTTTTATTCGAAAGAGGATAATTCCCTGATTGAAAATATGGTATTCCGTGATGGGCAAAGACAGGAAGTGACGGATGAAGATGTTTTTTATTCGGCAGATAAAAAGGATATGGTAATGGGTGAAAGTGAAGAAGGAAGTGAAGAATAGATAATAGGATGGGGGTGAAGTGATTATGATTACGAAGTTTCGTAAACAACTAAAAGCAAAGGGTGGGATTGTTTTGTTTTTAAGCTTCATTGCAATTTCCATATGTGCCATTTGCGTGTCCGGAGCAATGCGATTGAATCGGAAGATAGAGAGAGAAAGCCGCAATTTTTATTCCGAACACGCGAGAAATACTACACTGTATGAGTTTCAGGAGAATGACTTTTTGCAGGAATTGTATTCCGAAAAAGCAGGTGAAGATTACATCATTTATAAGAATATAGATGATCCGGAGTTAGATATCCGGGGAGTTTTGTACAGTGGAAAGGTTACTCTGCCCAACATGTTATCCGGGGAGTTTCTCGAAGAAGGGTACCTGAAGGGAAATGATGGAACAGCGGTAGTCGGGAGAAGTTTTGAGAATCTCATAAAGAAAGAAAATGGCGAGAGTTATTTTTACTATAATGATTTGAAGTTAAAAGTTCTTGGAATTATGGGAGAAAAGAATACTTCCCGAATGAATGAAATGATATTTGTAGATATGGCATCTGCAATTAAAAATAGCGGAGTAAATGGAGAGTATGTAATAGATGGGAAAGACCCTGATAAGCTGGACAGGCTGGCTGAGAATATAGAATACATGTCTTCGGAGAAAGGGAAAGTTTCAATTGCGGGAGAATATATTGAGAGCGGAGTGGCCTGGTTTTTTGCAAAAGAGCGAATTACCGGGACGATGTATACGTTGATTCTTTGCAGCTTTCTCATAACAACCGTAATGGTTTCTTTTCTCTGGATGTCTCAAAAGAAAAGAAAGGTTGCAGTAATGCGGCTACAAGGGTATTCCAATGGAGAAATTATATGTGAAATTGCAAAAGAGTACTATGGTTTTGCAGTTGTGGGTTTTGGCATAGGATTGGTGATAGCAATTGCTCTTGTGTGGAGACTTGGAGCGTGGAACACCTCGTTAGAGGATGTGTTTACGGCATTTGTTGTAACGCTGGGATTTGGTGTATGTGGTCTGGTGCTGCCCGCGATAAAAGTTTTAAGATTGCAGGTAAGCGAAATATTAGCATAGGGGGTGAGGACAATGAAGGTAATGGTTTTGGAGTTATTTCGAAGTATATCAAAAAATATAGTTTCTAACGTTTTTCTTGCAGTACAGTTAAGCATTTGCTTTTTTCTCTTTGTAACCCTGGGCACTTATTTTTTAAATATCGGAAACAATAGAGCCTATAAAATAATGGAGGACCTGAATAACAAGGAATGGAACGGGACATATGTGGATTTGTTTTCTGATGGAACAAAGATTAGTCAGACGTTATGTTCCGGTGATGGCATGGAGCGTTTGCACGAAGTTTATAAAGAAATAAGTGATAATGATGTGCTGGATTTTATGTCTTTTCAAAGCCACCAATCAATTACTGTAAAGAAAGAGCTTATGGATGGAAAATTTGGAAAAGGTAAGTACAATGATGTGCTGGATTTTGAAGAAAAACCGTCAGATGCCTATGTATTATATAAGGCAAACAAATACTATGAGACCCATGTTTCTGCCGGGTTGCGCGCCGCGCAGATGGATTTAAACGCCTATCAAATGTTGGATTTAAAAGTGGACGAGGGGGAAGGTTTTACGAAAGAGAATCTTACCCTGGACAGTGATGAAGATTGTCTTCCGGTTGTTCTGGGGCACAACTACCTGGGCAGATTCTCCATAGGGGAGACCTTTGAAATGGACTATCTATCGGATGAGGATGAACCGTTGTGTAATGTTAAGGTGGTAGGTATTTTGAAAAAAGGAGAACGAATGCCCGCCAAAGATGGTACAGACGACTGGGTGGTTTTGGACGATTACATGATTGAACCTATGGGAGCAAATATTATCTATTCGCCCTCGGATCAAAAACGAAAGAAAATGTATGCAAATAATCAGTACCTTCTCGTTTTTGAGGCAGGAGTATTTGCTGCGAAAGAAAGGCATACCTATAATGACGCCATTCATTTAATCAACGGATGTGTAGAGGAGAAAGATACGTTTCGGATTTTGTTTTCAGGAACAAGTTTTGGGACGGAACTTTTGCAGAATGAAACCGAGACAACCATTTATGTGTACGGAATTCTTGCGGTAGTTATGCTGATCTTTTTGGTCTTTTGTCTGATGACAGCATGCCTGAATCGGTTTTATGATAACGTCAGAAATTATGCAGTTTATATGATGAATGGCTGTAGCCACATTAATCTTTTGCTTGCTTTTGTGATAGAAATGTTGCTGGTGATAACCGTGCCCGTTATTGTGAGCTATAGCTTGCTGAAGGAAAAAATGTACCTAACCGGTAATTACGCTCCTATATACGTGATAATAACACTGGCAGTACTGATAATAGGCTCTACAACGGTATTGATTGCGTATAAACTTACAAGTTTAAACATAGAAGAATATATGAGAAGGGAATAAAAGCAGAGCAAGTGTGTGTTTGACACCATAAATAGGATATGCTACGCTTAATTTAACTTAGTTGGAGAACGATTACCGACCGGAATAACTGAGGAAGCGAGGGCAGCCTATGAGGATTTTTTCTAAAGACAAGGTACGAAAAAATGTAATCACGGATCAGGGTATTGTGAAAAAAACAGATAAGTTCAGCATAGCTGTCATCATAATCAGTAATGTGGTTTCTGCCATTCTTCTGGTTTTAGGAGTGTTGATATTTATTAATTCTTAGTACGGAGAAAGGATGAGCTATGATGGAGCAAAAAGTTAGAAAGCTTGTTCTGTTTAAAAAGCGATTATATGAAATCGTCGAGGCAGGAACGACGGAAGACCCTGCCAGTTTATCTTACGATATTATGATGTTTATCGCGGTTGTTGTAGGAATGATTCCTCTAATGACCAGGTCGTCAAACTGTTATACTCTGGTTGTAGATCTGCTTACGCTTTCGTTGTTCGTTTTTGATTATGCGGTCCGCATATTTACATCTGATTACAAGATGGGTGTGGTAAGTTATAAAGCGTATCTGTATTATGCCTTTACGCCGATGGCAATTGTAGATCTTTTATCCATTACACCGGTTTTGTCTTTTGTATTTCCTGATTCCACGCTGGTTAGTTTGTTCCGCGTTTTCCGTGTTCTCAGGGTGTTAAAGCTGGTGCGATATTCTAAAACCATGGTAACCATCACAAATGTATTGAAAAAAGTGCGAAAACAGCTGACGGCGGTTCTGATTCTGGTAGTGGTTTATATTATTGCCACGGCGCTGATTATATTTCAGGTGGAGCCAGAGTTGTTTGACACCTTCTTTGAAGCTGTCTACTGGGCAGCGGTTTCCATAACCACCATTGGATATGGAGATATTTCCCCGGTGTCTTCCTGGGGGCGGGTGATTACCATTGTATCCGCACTTGTAGGAATGGCAATTATTGCTCTACCAAGTGGTATCATCACGGCGGCATATATGGAAGAGATTACGAAGAAAAAAGGAAAGCATGAGTTGTAAATAAGGGAATTCTGCAAAGAACTAATCAGTAGTTTGTATTGATTAGTTCTTTTTATGGAAAACTTTTTTGGCAGTTAATACAATATATAAGTGTAAGGGCAAATCCCAATCAGCCGGCTGGGGATATTTATTCCTTAAAAAACAGAAAGAAGAGGATAACAGGCTATGGACAATGATAAATTTGAGCAGTTTGTAGAACGGTATGGTCGTGACATCCTGAGGTTCTGCAGAATTACTGCAGGCGATTCTGATGTCGGAGACGAATTATACCAGGATACTATGCTGAAACTGACGGAGAAGCGAGACATACTTAATCCCGATCAGAATACAAAGAGCTATGCATTATCCATTTCGATGTTTCTCTGGAAGAATATGTGCAGGAAGGATATATCGAGGAAGAAGCTGGCGCCTATGGCCAGCACAGATGCACTTTCTGACGAGGGATGGCAACCGGAAGATGATAGAGATAATATTTCGCCCGAGCAAATGTATTTGAGACAAAGTGAGATTAGAGAGATACAAAGGGTGGTTGCCGCCTTGCCGGAAAAGTACAGAGTACCGGTTTATCTGTTTTATTCTGCGAATACACAGATAGCAGAGATTGCAAAAGTGCTTCATATTCCGGAGGGCACTGTTAAAACAAGGATGAGAAAAGCAAAGAAGATGTTGAAAAAAGAATTGGAGGCGTTGGGATATGACAGATAAAAAACTGGATCAGATCTTAAAGCAGGCCCTTGCTCCTGAAATAGACGATAGTGAGATTATTGTTAGAGGAAAGTTGAGGGAACAACAAGTGAATATGAACAAGAAAAAGATGGTAAGAAGGAGCTTTCCGGCAGCTGCAGCAATTGCGGGAATTCTATTTCTCGGAGGTGTTACGGCATATGCAGCAGGTACACATTTTGGTCTGTTTGCATTTACTAAGCAGTCTGCTGAACAGATTCCGGAGACAGCAAAAGAGCTTATTGTAGAAGATGTTCAGCAGACAGTGCAGGAGGATGCATCGATTGTTGACTGCACAGTGGAGGAAGCGCTTTGTGATCAGAACACGATTATGCTGGTGTGTGAGATTTCGGCTAAGGAGCAGGGAAAATATTTATTTGTTCCGGAGTATGCAACCGAAGATGATGATATGGGTGAATGGAGTCGGATTTCGGGCATAAGTGCAGGTGACTATGCTAAAGAAAAAGGATTGACTATTGCTTGTATAGGTGGAGGAATTACAAATACAGAAGAACTTGGTATACCCCATGAATCTATGGAGTGCAGGAGTATTTCCGATGACGCTATGGCAATCTATATTCGTTGTGATAAGGAAAATAAGGCAAAATCAATGGACGTTGAGTTTAGCACTACAGCAAGGGTTCTTCCGGAGGGAGAGATTACAAAATGTATCAGTACGTTTGCTCTGGAGGATCTGGCGACAGCCAGTGTTGTGGGTTATAGTGCAACACTAAAAGGTGCGGATAACCCGTCCTATGCGGTAACAAATGCAGAATTGATTCAAACGAAACTTGGTACGTATCTGGATGTTAATTATTCAACTGAGAGTGAGTCGCCGGAGAGTGTAACATTTAAAGTGAAGGATGCTGAGGGAAAGGAAATCACTACTATAGGAGGAAGTGGAATAGAGTTAAAGGATGATGGAACGTATTATGAACGACTCATTATGAACAAAATGGATCCTGGAGAGGAATTCGTATTAGAATTCTATGATTACATGAGAAATAAGGTTTGTGAATCCTATAGGATGTCTTTAAAATAAAATTTAAAAATTTTAAATTCTTTGCAACGTAACCTCCATGTCCTTCGTTATATAGATGTAAAGGAAATACGAAGGAAGGGCAGAAGGAACTGCGGACTGCCCGGAATGGAGGTTATGATGAAAAAAATAAGAGTCAGAACAGGAAGTTTGTTACTTGCAATGCTGTTAAGCATAGGGCTGGTATTTACCGGATGCGGAAGTGCAGGTAACGGAGATTATGCTAAGGACGCAGCCTATGAGGAAGCGGAAAGCGCTACAGCCGATTACGACTATGAGGAAGCGGCAGCAGAAGAGGCATATGACGAGGGATTTGACAGTGCCGGAATTTCCGGCGAAGAAGATGTCAGTGATGGTAACGGGAAAGAAGAATCTGTGCAGGGGGAAAGTGGCACAGAGCAGAAACTGATCCGTACCGTTGATCTGGTACTTCAGACCAAAGAGTATGAGAACACGGTAGCCTACATAAAAAAGAGCATAACCGATTTTGGCGGATACATACAAGGGTGTAGTGTATATGACAACGGCCTGGAAACATCGGGAGCAAGAGAAGCATCATTTGTTGCCTGCATACCGGCCAAAAATGCCAACGAATTTATAGACAAAACAGGTAAGACCGGAAAGATTACATCACAAAACGAGACAGTGGAAAATGTTACGCTGGAGTATATTGACGTTGAAAGCAGGGTTAAGTCTCTGAAAATCGAGCATGAAAAACTGGAGGAGCTTTCTAAGAAGGCGGAAAACATAAGCGATCTTACCAAACTGGAAGATAAACTGATGGAAGTTCGTGCGGAGCTTCAGTCCTTTGAATCCCAAAGAAGATATTTAGAAAATAAAGTTAACTATACAACCATCAATATTGAGGTAGAAGAAGTCATTCATTATGAAGAGGCGGTACCGGTAAAAATGTCCACAGGACAGCGTATTGTCAAGGGAATGAAAGATAATGCGTATAAGGTTTACAACGGATTTAAAGAGTTTGCCGTTGCGGTATTGACGCATTTACCACAGCTTATTACTTATCTTGTGTTCCTGGCTATTGCAATTGTTGTTGTTCGATATGTCAGAAAACTATGGAAAAGAAAAAACGGGAAACATGTTATTGATGAGAAAACAGAAGCAACAAAGAATGAGGAAAATAAAAGAGTATAAATATAGGTGTATAAATGAAGGAATAATTCCGTGGGTGGCGGAATAAAATGTAGGGAGTATGAAAGCAGGGAAAACAATGTGCAAAAGAGGGGGAAATGCAGGGTCACTATTTTAGTTTGTGTATTGGTCCCGGTACTGGCAGTTTTGTTGCAAGGCTGCAGCGCCGGGAAGATACAAAATGAGAAGATAGGAGACATAGATTTTACAGTAGTAAAAGAAGAGGACTATCCGGATGAAGTAAAAGCACTGATTGAGAAGCAAAAATATGAGCCTTTTCAATCAGTGTTTTTGGATGGTGCATATATGTATGTTTTAGTAGGGTATGGAGAACAGAACACGACAGGGTACAGCATTCGTATAGAGGGGGTGTATGAGACGCCTACGAGCATTGTTGTCGATACAAACCTTCTGGGGCCGCAACCGGACGCTGAACTGACGGGAGAAAATACGTTTCCGTTGATTGTGCTTAAAATGAAACCGTCGGATAAAGAAGTTGCGTGTGTATGAAAATGTCGAACCACGGAAGAAAATGGATAAAACCCAATATATCGGGTCGAATTATAGAAAATAAACTACATATTGTGTATTTTCAATAAAAATGATAAAATCTGTTGGAAATGCCTAAAAAGAAAAGCGTTGGTTGTGCACATTTTCACTCGCTTATGGGAAAAGAGTACTAGGCGGATTGGGAAAATGCACAAAATGGAATTTGGTAAAATGATTTTGTTGTGCAATATCACGTAGATACGTTATTGAAGTAAAGCGAATTTTCAGACAATTTCTTGACAATTTTGACCATAACTGATACAATAACAAAAGTAGTAA
>JAILQS010000119.1 GCA_024698865.1 Lachnospiraceae bacterium
CGCCATACAGAAAATCGACATCACACTTGGTCTGTAAACCAATGTTCGCCACATCACTAAATGTCGGACCGGCGTTTACACGAACCCAGTTGTTTTCAACTGATGTGTCCCCGTTCATATACCGATTCACCACTGCTTCAAATCCGGCATTGCTAAAAGTAACCTGTTTCCATTCACCATTGTAATTCCCTTGAATGTCAATTCTTGCATTCGTGTCCTCGCCTATATACTGATACGACATTATCCCGTTGCTATCCGTAATATAGTCATTGGATGCTGTCTCAGCACTGGCTGCAGGTGCCTGATAGGTCGGTAACAAAGTTACTACCATCAACAAGGTCATAAATAACGAACATGCCTTCTTAAAAAGCGTTCGTTCTCGTTTTGTTCTGTGTTTTGTCATCGCGTTTCCTCCTTTAATCTCTTTTACTACTGTTTCCTTTCGTTGCTTTTTCCTTAGTCCGTTCTTTACTTTCACTATCCATATACTAACAAATATTGTTTTCCAAGTGTTAGAATTAACTAGCACATTTCTTAGCACATTATGAATAATTGATTTGTATTTCTGAAACTACAATATGTACTAAAAAAATACTATTCCATGAAAAGATATGCTAACTTTATTTGCACACAAAAAACAGTTCTAAACTCATCTTTTCATAGAGTTTAGAACTGTTAAGTTTGTGAAGGTATTGTCAAAATCAAACCAATGAAATCACGTTACTTTACGGTTATCTTTACCGCCTTTGTATAGCCGTTTCGTGAATATACATAGATCTTGCATGTTCCGGCTTTCACACCTGTAACTACACCTGTTTGCGAAACCTTTGCGATGTTCTTGTCCGTGCTTGCATACCTGAATTCTTTCGCGTGTTTATCGCTTAACTGCTTCTTTTTCTTATCAACAAGCACGCTCTTTGCTTTGATCTTTGCCGTCTTTCCGGCATTGATGGTCAAACTGCTCTTGGAAAGTGTGATTTTCTTGACATTCGTATATTTCGCGTTCTTTCTTCCTACCACATGACAGGTAATGGTCTTCGTTAATGTCTGTTTCTTTCCGTCAACCGTCTTGCAGGCTTTCACATATAACTTGTAGTTCTTCTTAAGGTTGATCTTCTTGCCGTTCAGTTTGGTTATGCTTACAGATGTCGTGTTGTTATTATCGATCGTCTTGACCGCTTTGCCAAACCTCTCACCGCAGTAGGCAGCATATACCTCATAGCAGTCGGCGTCTGCTACCTTACTCCATTTTACCTTAATCTTGGATCCGGTCTGGAAGCTCTTAAGTCCGACGTTGATTGACAAGTCATCCTTCTTTTCCTTCGGATCTGTGGTTGTTGCTGGCTGTCCTTCTGGTACTGTGGTTGCTGCTGGCTGTCCTTCCGGTACTGTGGTTGTTGCCGGCTGTCCTTCTGGTACTGTGGTTGTTGCCGGCTGTCCTTCTGGTACTGTTACTGTTGCAATCTCACTTGCTTTTGTTGTATCAGTTTCCTTTACTCGTACTTTGTAATCTCCTGCTTTAAGTCCTGTGATTTCATTTCCTGTTACTGACTTCCATGTATTTCCGCCATCTTCCGAATACTCCATGGTATCATCTACCCCAGTTACTTTTCCGTCCGTTCCACCCTTAACCGTTGGTACCACTCCTGTCACAGTTGGCGCTGCCGGTCCATTCAGCTTTTCAATTTCAAAATCTACAGATGCTGTATTCCCTTCTACAGTAACCTTAGCAGTATATGTACCAACAGTTGTAGGAGCTGTTTCACTTTCAGCGTACGTTGTTGAACCCCTGCCAATATACTTAATAGTTGGTATTTCTAATTCAAGTTCCGTCCAGGCAGTTGTATCCTCAAAGGCAACTCCTGTGTATGCACTACCAGAATATGTGGATGAAGTTGCTGTTAAGGCTAATTCTACTTTATTGGCTGAAGTTATACCTGATGGGCAATCTGTATCTTCACACCAGACTTCTATTTTATTTCCGCTCGCTGAATATATGAAAGTATGTTGTGGCTTGGTATTGATTTCATCAATCCTCTTCTGTAAATATGCGGATGGCATAAATGTACCTGCAATATACGGTTGTCCTGATAACGTAATCTTTTCTTCAAGCGAAATATTATTAATATCTGAAATATTAATAACATCCAGACAGCTATTCGAATACGATAATACATACATAATATTTCCATCTGAACGAACACCTAACGTATAATTTTCTCTAGTCCCTAGATTAAGCTCCGAAACCAACTCATAAGTACTTGAATCGTATATTTTCAAAGTAGATCCAGTATCTAATGCATATATATATTTACCATCGGATGAGTAATCAGCATACTTCGTCTGTAGAGAGATTGAACCAGATACTGTCATCGTCTCCAAATCAATAATATCCGTTTGCGAAGAATATATCTCCGTAGCCACTACCATGCTTTTACCATCTGGAGATATATTTCCAAGATATTTTCTTCCATTTAATATCTCGAAACTCTGTTCAGTACCTGTTTTCAAGTCATATTTTAAAATCGTTTCAGAATTGTATACAACGGCATATACGTAATCATTAGTCACACAACTATAATATGTCCAATAAGAAGAAAATATGGTTTCTTTTGTTTTGTTTTCAAGATTATAAATCACTATACCATCCCTACAAGAAATATATATATTTTCCATACTTGGATCTAAGGTTAAACCGAAAACTTCTTGATTCAGTTGTATTGTTTCTTTCAAACTAAAATCTGATGTGTCAATGACAGAAACAGTATGCGAATCTCTATTAGTTACATATAGCATTCCATCAGCATCAAGTGTTGATGAATTAGGTAAATTCCCTACCTTTAACGTGGATGATGTTCCTTTTGTAACATTGTAAGATACCACGTTTCCCTGAGAAAAAAGCGGTATATATATTATTTCGTCACCTTCGTCCGGATTGGTACTAGATTTTACCACCATACTATTCATCGGTAGCAATGCAAACAACATCACCAGTGTCAACACCAAAGATAATATACGCTTTGTTAATCCTTTTGTCATTTTTTCTTTCATTTTTTCTTTCATTTTGTTCATTTCCATTCCTCCTCGATAAGATTTAATGGTTCTGTTGCAACTTTCGTTGTATATCTATAATCTTTTGTTTTCCTTTCCTTAGTCCTCACTTTTCTTTCGCTATCCATATAATAACAAATAATGTATTCCAAGTGTTAGAAAATACCTGCACATTTCTTAGCACAATATAATTAATTAGTTGTAGTGTGGTCGATACAATAAATATTAATAAAATCCTATTATGTCCGCCCCCTGGTTTTCTCCTGGCGCCAAAAAAGGTTCTAAACCCAACGTTCTCATTGAGTTTAGAACCTTTATGACTAGCACATTTTTCACTTTTTGAATTGTTCGAATTATTGGTTTTCCAGCTTTCCATGCTTTTCATAGCGCGCAAGCTTCTTAATCTTATTCTTCTCATCCACGAATACAACGTGTGGTTTGTGGTCTTTTACTTCCTCCGGCGTCATATCACAATACGCCATAATAATTACGTGATCTCCGGTCTGAACCTGTCGTGCAGCCGCTCCATTCAGGCAAATCATTCCCGAACCCGGTTCTCCTGCAATCGTGTAGGTTTCAAAACGATTACCATTTTCCACATCCACGATCTGTACCATTTCATATTCAAAAATACCGGCCGCTTCCATGAGTTCCGGATCTACCGTAATGCTTCCCACATAGTTTAACTCTGCCTGTACAACTACCGCGCGGTGAATTTTTCCTTTTAACATCTTGACTGTCATTGTATCTCTCCTTTATTTCAATACTGCTTATACTTCCATAATAAAGTTATCAATCAATCTGGTTTTACCAATATAGACTGCCATCGCGCATAAAATGTTTCCAGTCAAAGTATCTATATCTTCTATATTATCAAAATTTACAATCTGAACGTAATCAATCTTAGCCATAGGTTCTGTGGCAATCTCGTCTTCTATTGCTTTGATTACGGTCTTTGCATCACGCTCTCCTGCTTCTACAAGTTTTCTTCCCTTGTTCAGGGATTTGCTCAAAATCAATGCTGCCTGTCTCTCTTCTGCAGAAAGATACGTATTACGTGAACTCTTAGCTAGTCCATCTTCCTCGCGGATAATTGGGCAACCAACAATTTCTACGTCGAAGTTTAAATCGCGTACCATTCTCTTAATAACTGCCAGCTGCTGTGCATCCTTTTGTCCAAAGTACGCTCTATCCGGTGCAACAATTAAGAATAATTTGCCGACTACCGTACAAACACCACGGAAATGAATCGGTCTGGTCTTTCCACACAGATTCTTGGTAAGGCTTACGTCTTCCATCGTGATATAGGTGCACGCATCCTTGGCATACATATTTTCCGGCTCCGGATTGAAGATTAAGTCTGCACCGGCTTCCTCGCAAAGTTTTGCATCTCGATCGAGGTCTCTTGGATACGTTGCCAGATCTTCATTTGGTCCAAACTGTGTTGGATTAACAAAATCACTGACTACGACGCGGTCATTTTCTTTTACTGCGCGATCAATCAAGCTCTTATGTCCTTCGTGCAGATATCCCATCGTAGGAACCAGACCAACACTCAGTCCTTCTTTTTTCCATGCTTTTACCTGTGCTCTTACCTCTTCCACTGTTTTAACGATTTGCATATTATTCCTCTTTCTATTATTCTTTGTTTTCGGGATTATTTCCCTGTTTCTATATCTTAGTTACTTAATTGTCTTCCTGTCATATCCGGATACACCGGTTTTCAAACCTGTATTAGTATAGTCTTCCAATGATGTCTTCGTCAATAGCATATTCATGTTCTTTTGCAGGAAATGTTCCATTTTCCACTTCTTCGATATACTTCTTTACGCCTTCTGTCATCAATTCTCCTACATTGGCAAACCTCTTGACAAACTTCGGTGTAAAGTCTGAGAACATTCCAAGTAAATCCTGGTACACAAGTACCTGTCCGTCGCAACCGGCGCCTGCTCCGATACCGATGGTTGGAATCTCCAGTTCCTTCGTGATATGCTCTGCAAGTTTTGCCGGTACACATTCTAATACTACGGCAAATGCACCTGCTTCCTGTACTGCTTTGGCATCCGCAATCAGTTTCTTTGCTGCTGCTTCCGTCTTACCCTGTACCTTATGTCCGCCAAAAGCGTTGATAGACTGTGGGGTGAGGCCAAGATGTGCACATACCGGAATTCCAGCTGCCACGATAGCTTTAATCTGCGGGCAGACCTCCACGCCGCCTTCCAGTTTCACCGCATTTCCACGTCCTTCCTTCATAAGACGTCCGGCATTCACTACTGCATCATATACGGACGTCTGATAGGACATAAACGGCATATCGATTACTACCATCGCATCCTTTGCCCCTCTTGCAACTGCTGCCCCATGGTGAATCATATCTTCCATAGTTACGGAAATGGTATCCTCATATCCAAGCATTACATTGCCCAGAGAATCGCCTACAAGAATCATATTCACACCTGCCTGGTCCATCAGCTTCGCTGTAGAATAGTCATATGCTGTAACCATTGTGATTTTGTGATTCTCTTCTTTTTGTGTTCTTGCACTTAATACTGTATTTTTTGCCATTTTGTTCTCCATTCCGGGTCCCTAGCCCATTTAATGATTATTATTTATGATATTCTCTATTTCGTTATATGCATCCATTCTGTCCGAAACCGCGCATGCATGAGCTGCTTTGCCTTCTGCTATGTCCGTCTGTTTTTGTACCGTCTTCACGTTCTTTTCTATCGCAAGTTTCACCACCTGCGGTCCGAGTGCACGATACACTGCCTTTTGTTCTTCGTTCATACAAGACAAATGTTTCCTGACGGTATCTATATCTCCTCTTTCAATCGGTCCCGTAAGCGCTGCCGCTGCCCCATTGGCAAATGCATTCCTTAAGTTATTGGTGGCAAGAGGTTCTAACAAACGATACGCCTGCTCCTCTTCAAAGCCACTCTCCTTCAGCATATCCACGCTTGTCTTCAAAAGTCCCATCAAATGATTGCTCATAAGACTTGCTGCTGCGTGATACAACATTTTCTTCTCGCCCGGTATCACAACTACCGAATTGCCAAAGGATTCAAACAAAGCTTTCATAGCAAGAAGCGCACTTTTACTGCCCTCCATTGTAAACATAACATGATTCAATTGCTGATAAGCGGATTCTTTGTCGCTGAATGCGAACATTGGATGAATCGAACAAACCTCACATCCGGTCTGCTCCCAATTAGAAAAAACATCGATTGATAATGAGCCACTGAAATGACTAATAATCTTGTTGGACAAGTTATACTTTCTGACTAAATTCCATACTTCACCGATTGCTCCGTCGTTGGTCGAAATGCACACTACATCACTGTCTGCAATTAGTTCTCCCATATCGGCGTAGCTTTTGGATTCTGTAAAACCGGCTGCCCAAACGGCACTGCTTTTTGTTCTGCTATAGTATCCCGAAACCTCCACGGCATGCTCTTTCAAATACTTTCCAATAGAACTGCCCACTCTTCCGGCACCTATGAAACCGATTCTAATTTGATTGGTATTATTCTTCTCTATGCTACCACCTCCGTATGTGGCAACACACTATCAATGATGCAATTTCTATTATTTAGAATACTGCTCACTGCATTAAGATAACATATCTGTGTATTTCTTTCAAGTACTATTCGGCATTGTGTTTTTTTCTTTGGTTTCCTTTCAAAAAAACTATGCCGGGTTATCCGGCATAGCTACTGTTCTTTATTCTAAAATCTCCGTCCCTTTAAATCCGTCATCCTTCTTGTAACACCGGAACGCAACCATTGCTACCATAAAACAATAGGCAAATATGATAAATTCCAGCACTACAATTGAAATTCCACTTCCGGCAAGTGCAACTGCTCCAAAATCCACGCCGGCGTGAAGCAGGATTGCCACCACCAGCAAATATTTTTTCTTTTCTTTCACGGCCTTATATACGATATAAGAAAGTGCCACCTGCAAAATCAATGCCGAAAATCTCTCAAATACACCCAGACATATCGTCTCCGGCTCAAGTGTCTTAAGTCCTTCTACAATCTGAGTCATCTGATCCTCCGGCAACATTCCGGATAACATATTGGCGCGGTACGCAGTGTACAAAACAAAATTCGCAATGTACGAAAGACCTGCAACCAGCATACACTCTAATCCGCCATGACCAATTCCATAGCTGATCGCTGTTCTCTTTCCCTGTCTGGCAAGCCCGACAAAATGAAAGGCGACAAAACGCCCCATCTCTTCAAACAATCCCGCCATAATTCCCCCATATGCCGCATATGCCAACATATTGGAAGTAAGGAAATTAGCCGTTACTGTATTTATCTTCAAAAAATAAACGTGTGGAATGTTCTCCAGTACCATCGCACTAACAAAGAAGGTTATCATACCAATCAAGACCGGTTTCAATGGTTGTCTGGTTCTCATACGCCACAGTGTAATTAACAATATGGGTCCAAAAATTGCAACAAGAGCTGCTGCCATCAGCGAAAACATCAGGAAATCGTGTCCACCACTCATAAAAAAATCCCTCCTTTTAAACTATTGTAGCAAAAGAGGAGGGGATTTCCAACAATTTTTAGTTTTCTTCTTGAAATGGAACTTATCATGTTATGCCATGATAACTTCTGACCAAAAAGGTATTTCTCTTATCTCTGAATAATCCATCGTGTCATGGCAAGTAGAATGGAATTCATTCCTTAGATAATTATTTAAATTCTTTCCATAATAAATGATATCTGTTCCGGATACTGAGATTACTGGGATTCCCTTTCCCTCCATCATTGGCATATATCTATGGATATACAGGGGAATAAGCTTAGGGGCTTCCTTTAGTTTCTCTCGAACTATCGATTCTTTCAATTCCTTATTTTGAGGTTCTTCTCCCCAATTATCATTCCAATCCAATTCTGAAGCATTATCGTATATATCCTTAAACGGTTGCGAAATCATCTCTTTTATATATCGTATGTTATCTTCGGATAAATCACGCCAGTTGTAAAAACCCTTACCTACTGGCAATACCTGTTTTAACATAGTTTTATACTCCGCCGGAAATCTGATCTGATATAGATCTTCAATATTTTTTATTTCAGTATCACTTAGCCCCTTTTGGCACTTTACTGACGAAGTTATGAAAAATAACTTGTAGTTCAATCGTAGCTTCCTCCTATTTTATTCTTCTAAAAGTTTTATAGTGATTATTTGTATACCATACTGAACCATCATCTCCCATAACCATTCCTTTCGGTTATTTGAGTTGCCAAATTTTCTGCCTTCTTACATTCTTTTAAGTATTTTACATGTTGAATCTCGGCCGCCGCACCCACGACAGCTCCTATAGCAGCTCCCCAACACGCTCCATCTATTGCAGCATCAACCGCACTCTTAATTACAGCTTTTTTAAGTCCGCGAGTAGTCCTGTGTTTTGCTATATGGTTAACAACGGTGATTCCCCCGCTGATAATAGCTCCTTCAACAGCCCCACGAAATGCGCCAGCTGCCGCCATTGCAAGTACTATACTAATCTATTTTTTGTATCACTATATCTTTTGACCCCTCTTCCAATGAGTTATCCTCATCCAGATGAATATGGGTTCCCGAAGGAACCCTCCTTTGTGCTAAAGAAACAAGATGATTCGCTAATGACATTAATCCAGCTTCATTTGCCAATATAATTATCTCCCCATCATCATAATTGCATTCAATCTTATAGTTGTCTTTCCACGTTAACTTTAAACCTTCTCGACAATCATAGTCATTTACATTTATTTGTATTTTCATTTTAATCTCCTAAAAAAATATGGATATTTTTAACTATCTGCATTTTACCCATTCTAAAAACTCTCATCCCATCTGCCGAGACAAATCTTCCACTACCCGCTACAGGTTCTGTATATCCCTTACCAAGAAATTCCGCTGCCAAATCCAACACATCGTTTGTTTTCATGGTAGTACCATCGATAAGTTTACTACTCACATCAACAGCTGCGCCCTCCAATTTTAATGACGCGCATAACAAACTGCCTGCCATTGAGGCTGATATAGCTTCCCAACACGCCCCATTAATAGCTCCATTATAACAAATCTCGTTATAAACTGCATTGGCTGCCAGAAGATTTGTAGTCTCTCCATAATCATCATATTCGTATGCTGCCTGGGCAACGCCTTCTTTATCTGCGCAAGCAGTATCGCGTCCATAATGTTGTATTCCTCATATTTTCAAATGATATTTCAAAAGATAATCGCACATGTTATTCTCAACTTTTTCTATATAAAAATCCACCCGGTCGACAATGAGGTGCCGCACCGGGTGGTACTTTTAATTCGCAGTATTTTGTATTAATCCGGCTTTATTTAATCCCTTTCGAAGAACCGGTCCAATTGCCACAACAATCAAAATCTTAGCCAAATCAATTGGAATA
>JAILQS010000127.1 GCA_024698865.1 Lachnospiraceae bacterium
GAAGACGCAAGCCTCGAAGATATGTTAGGCGGGGAAGACGCAAGCCTTGAAGGCGTGTCCGGTGGAGAAGATAATTCTTCTGAGGATGATTCTTCCAAAGAGGAAACCGGCAATGCGCTGGATGATTTGTCCGGTGGTGAAGATGCCGGTATTGACACAGATAATCTTCTGGGAGACGTAGATGATATTCTGTCTTTACTTGGAGATGACAGTGCCACAGAAGATGCAAGTCAAAAGAATTCAGATAATGCAGGTGCTGCTTCGGCAAATGATGCAGACACAGCTTCCGGTGACAGTATTGATTTAAGTTCTATGTTGAGTGATGATAATGTTACTGAGTTAGATGATATTTCTGATATTTTTGCTTTGGACGATTTGTCCGGAGACACCCCGGCTGATGACAACGCTTCGGCAGATGATGGAATCCCTGATTTGGATGCAGATGTTGTAGATCTTGAAGTTACCGGTAAAGACGAAGGTGCGCAAGGTGAAGACGGTGAAGGAGCCGATAAGCTGGTTCCTAAAAAAAGAGTCGGCTTTTTTGCACGATTGTTTGGTAATGTCATAGATGACAAATACATCAAGGCAGTAAAAGCTGAAGAAGAGGCTGAGAGAAAGAAACAGGAAGCCAAAGAGAAGCAGGAAGTAGACGAAGATGGCAACCCGATTCCTAAGGGAAAGGGTAAGAAAAAGAGCAAAAAAGATTCGCCGGAGGCACAAGCTGAAAAAGCCGAGAAGGAAGCAAAGAAGAAAGAAAAACAGGCAAAGGCGCGTGCGGTAAAAGAAGCGAAAAAGAAGAAAAAGGAAGAAAAGAAAGCGGAGAGTCTGATTGATGAAGATGTTGGAAGAATCAATCGTCTTGGCGCAGCCATTGTATTTTTGTTCTTTGGAATCGTTGCGTTTGTTACAATTACCGGAACGGACTCATTTTCTTATTCGCAAAGTATTCGTCGTGCTACGGATTACTTTGGCGCCCGTAAGTATAACAATGCTTACAATGAAGTACGAGGCGTGGACATCAAAGAAGATGACCAGGAAATCTATGATAAGATTATGACGGTTATGTTTGTAAACAAGCAGCTGAATTCATATAACAATTATTACAGTATGGAGATGTATCCGGAAGCATTGGATTCGCTTTTGAAAGGATTAAAGAGATATGATGAATATATCACATTAGCGAAAGAACTCGGTATTACCAGTGATTTGGACTATGTAAGAGGACAGATTACAGGTGAGTTGGATACGATATATGAAATTTCAGAGGATGATGCGTATAAAATTCTTGATGTGTTAGATCAGGAAGAATACAGCAAGGAAGTAATCGAAGCAGCCAAAAAGGTTGAACAACCGTAAGTAAGTTACAGGAAAGGATTAGTTTTAATGATAGCAATTGTAGATTATGATGCAGGTAATTTGAAAAGTGTAGAAAAGGCGCTGTTGCATCTTGGACAGGATGTAGTAGTTACGCGCAACACAGATGTGATATTGTCTGCAGATAAAGTAATTCTTCCGGGCGTTGGTTCCTTTGGTGATGCTATGCACAAATTAAACAAGTATAACTTGACCGATACATTAAAAAAGGTGGCCTTAAGCGGGACACCTTTTTTGGGTATCTGTCTTGGACTTCAGTTAATGTTTGAGTCCAGTGAGGAATCGGAAGGTGTGGAAGGGTTGTCCATTTTGAAAGGAAAAGTGGTACGTTTTCCGGAAGTAGAAGATTTAAAAATACCGCAGATTGGCTGGAATTCCATAAAGACCAATCCAAAATCAAGATTATTTGAAAATATCGCTTCTGATTCTTATGTATATTTTGTGCATTCTTATTATCTGAAGGCGGACAATCCGGAGGATGTAGCTGCAACCGCGGAATACGGAATCCAATTTGACGCGGCAGTAGAACACGAAAATATTTTTGCATGCCAGTTTCATCCGGAAAAGAGTGGAGAAATCGGCTTGGCTATTTTGAATAAATTTGCGAATTTGTAAAAGAAAGAGGTAATTATGTTTACGAAGAGAATCATTCCATGCCTGGATGTACATAATGGACGCGTGGTAAAAGGTGTGAATTTTGTAGATTTGAAAGATGCCGGTGACCCGGTGGCAGTAGGTGCTGCATACGACAAAGCCGGAGCAGATGAACTTGTATTTTTGGATATTACGGCTTCGTCTGATGCCAGAACCATTAAAGTGGATATGGTACGTAAGGTTGCAGAAACGGTATTTATCCCCTTTACAGTAGGTGGTGGAATTCGTTCGGTGGATGATTTTAAACTCATCTTACGAGAGGGAGCAGATAAAGTGGCCGTGAACTCAGCAGCGATTATGAATCCGACGTTGATTTCAGAAGCAGCAGATAAATTTGGCAGTCAGTGCGTTGTTGTTGCTATTGACGCAAAGAGAAGAGCAGATGGAAGTGGCTGGAACATTTACAAAAACGGTGGACGAGTTGATATGGGAATCGATGCGGTGGAATGGGCAATGAAGGCATGTGAACTTGGTGCCGGAGAGATTCTTCTTACCAGCATGGATTGCGATGGAACGAAAGATGGCTATGATATTGAACTTACGCGTATGGTATCGGAGAATGTATCTGTACCGGTAATCGCTTCCGGTGGCGCCGGTAATCTGGAGCATTTTTATGAAGCCTTGACAGAGGGTAAAGCTGATGCAGCTTTAGCTGCGTCACTGTTTCATTATAAAGAACTTGAGATTAATCAGGTGAAGCAATACCTGAGGGACAGACAGGTTAGTGTAAGACTTTAGCATATACAGACGATGTAAACGGTCACCTGTTTGTATACTTATGGAGCTGGAATTTAGAAAAGGTAGTTTTGGAGGAAATCATGTCAGCTATTTCAAATGACTGGTTGGAGGCGATGAAACCGGAGTTTCAACAGCCCTATTATAAGAATTTATATGAATTTGTGAAAAAGGAATACAGCGAGGCAGTGGTATACCCACCGTCAAATGATATTTATAATGCCTTTCACCTGACGCCACTTAGTGAGGTGAAAGTTGTGATTCTGGGACAGGATCCGTATCATGAACAGAATCAGGCACATGGGCTTAGCTTCTCGGTTCCAACGAATCAGAGAGTGATACCCCCTTCTTTGCAAAACATCTACAAAGAACTGGAGGATGATTTGGGTTGCAACATTCCCAATAACGGATATCTCGTAAAATGGGCGAAACAGGGAGTACTTTTACTAAATACGGTACTTACAGTAAGAGCACATAATGCGAATTCACACAAGGGAAAAGGTTGGGAACAGTTTACGGATGCTGTAATCCGTGAGGTGAATAAGCAGGAAAGACCAATTGTTTATATGCTCTGGGGAAGACCTGCACAGAGCAAAATACCGATGCTCACTAATCCAAAGCACCTCATTTTGAAAGCACCACATCCAAGTCCATTATCCGCGTATCGAGGTTTTTTTGGCTGTAAACATTTTAGCCAGGCAAATGCATTTCTTATGAAGCACGGCATCGAGCCGATTGACTGGCAGATTGAAGATATCTGATGGAAAGAATTGCGGGTATAAGGCAAAAGACAGCAGCATAGTTATTCGTACAGGACATAATTGTTAGAATAGGATAAACAAATTGTGGAGATGTGATATGGCAGAACAGATAGTAATCAATATCCAACAGGCTGATGATGCAGACCTTTTGGATATCTGTGCCTTGATGGACGAGATTGACGCAGGCGACTGGTATTATAAGGATGATAAAGATTTTATTAAAGAACATTTTACCAAGCGTGGATTTATACTTAAAGCAGAAACCGGAAATTATTCAGAATCTGAACTTGCCGGTTTTTTTCTTATTCGGTTTCCAATGCTGGATGCAGACAATCTTGGAACTTATCTGGAACAGGTAGGAGAGCAGTATAAACCGGAGCAGATTGTGCATATGGAATCGGTGGCAGTAAAGAGGGGATATAACGGGCTTGGAATTATGAGCCGCCTTATGGATGCATGCCTTGAAAAGATTGCAAAAGACTACCCGAATTGTAAGTATGCCATGGCAACAGTACACCCGGATAACCGTTATAGTCTTGATAATTTCTTAAAGGCGGGATTTGCGGTGATTACCGAGACCAATAAGTATAATAATAGTCCGAGGAAGATTTTGTATAAGAAAATATAGAAAAATAATATTGAAAAAATGAAAAAAAGATGGAAAAATGGACTTATAAAAATGTACAAGTAGAAAAAGATTGGTCTGTCAAGGAGATGAAGCGGTATGAGGAGAAAACTATTTACTATTGCAATTATTGGTGTACTAGTTGCAGGTTTGTACGGGTGCAAGGAAAAAACAGTGGATCAGCAGTCAGACAATACAGAGAAAAATGAGGTACCAAAAGAAGAGACCGCTACGCCACCGGATACTAAGACAGTGGATAATGAGGCAACGAAAGAAGAGACCACTGCGACACCGGCGAACCAGACAGCAGATAATGAACTATCAGAGGAAAACTCCGGTGAAGGTTTTTCTATTCAGGAAATTTCCGATGAACTGTTTGAACGCATGAAAGAAGGGAATACTTACAAAGAGGATTGTATTGTTCCAAGAGAGGATCTTCGTTATCTGACCATTTTGCACAAGGATAAAGATGGCAATACTCATCAGGGAGAAATGGTG
>JAILQS010000151.1 GCA_024698865.1 Lachnospiraceae bacterium
CATACTTACTTACCGTATCCGAAGTTGTTTCGTTCTTCTTATTCGTTGTTATTTCCGTAATCGGAAGTTTCGCAAGGTCACTATCCAGTGTATCATCATAGGTATAGAGCGTTACATTTCCTTCCGAATCTGTGGTTTGGGTTTGTCGTCCCTTTTTGTCATAGGTAATCCGTGTACTGTCAGAAGCAGTCTTTTCCACTACTTTTCCATCCACTAACTCGTGGTAAATGTTCTTATCACTGACATGACTGACTTCGTTTATATCGTTATAAGTATAGATGGTTTCATTCTCTAATGCATCAATATCAGCGGCAAGACGATTCTTCTGATCCATTACCTGCCAGTGCTTTGAAAGTTCTTCTCCCTTACTGTTATACTTTCTTGCAATGGTCGTTTCCTTATCTGTAACAGATACAAAGCTATCGTCCGGATAAGTCACCTTAGATGCTCTGTCTTTTTGACTATAACTGATTCCATAGTCATTACCCACGGCATCTTTAATTGTGCTTAATCTTCCATTCTCATCATAATCATATCTATAATGAATAGTTTTATTATCTTCACCAACAAAGATAGCTTCTTTTAAGTAGTCATTGTCATCATACTTATACTCATAACTTATGGTCTGTTCTTCCCCTTCTTTGGTGGAAGAATATACTACTTTTTCTACAAGGTTTTTATCCTCTCCGGATTTATACAAAAGACGAAGTTTTCTACCACTGTTAGAGATCACAGCTTCCAATCTTCCGCATGCTCCGTAAGAATAAATGTTAAAGGTTCCGTTTAAATCCTCTGCAAGCACAAGTCTGCCTGCATTATCGTAGTAATAGGTAACACCGGAGCTATCCTTTACATTTGCCACAGTATCTATGGCATAATCTTCATATACATGGTCAGCCTCTTTATCCACTGTATTTACCGGCTGGTCATAGTAGTAAAATACTTTTTTATCGAGTGTTTTTACTTCTTCTTTTAGTTCATAATCCGGATGGTCGGAGTATACTTTTTGATCACCCCTCTTCCAGTTAAGCCCGTACTCTGCACCTTCCATATCTCGAAACAGTGCATTATAAGGTACGGTATAAAGAATCAGATAAGAGTCTAAGTTGGATGACCATCCCTTACCAAAGAGTCCATCTGCTTCATCCTTGGAATTATACATCCTATTTATAGAAAGAGGAATGTTTTCTGTAGGCACCGAAAGGTCTGTCTGTTCATAGAACAGGTTTCCGGACACCATGTTGATATGTCCGTTTCCATTTGGTGTAGAGAAGTCCTCTTTTACACCATAAATCCGGTTTCCTATCTTATCATTTTTTTCTAGTTCTGTTGTAGATACAGAGAATACTTCATCGGAACAGTCACTTACTTTACTGTTATCCTTTGCGCTTACGGCACGGATTTTATAATAGTATCCGGTTCCCCATGCGTGACTTGCATAATGCGGACGTATCAGAATACTTCCATTGGATGTAGTTTTTACTGTAAGAGAACCACCCTCTAATGGAAAGTTTTCTGTTGTTCCTGTATATACTTCATACTCTACATCATCTGTAAATTTTCCTTTTTCATTTGTAAAACTAAGTAACGTATATCCGTTCGTTTTCTCGCTTACCTTTACATCCAACGGTTTATACTCTGAAAGCTGTGGTTCCTTTGCTTCGTAGTAATAATCTCTCACAAAACCTTTGGATGCATTTCCTGCCTTATCAATGGCACGTACTTTGATGGTATACACTCCCGATACCGGGGTTCCTGTTTCTGTTTTTGTATCGGTAAACAGGCGGATTGGAAGCTGTGCGGTTCCTGTCGTCTCTTTGGATAACTCTTCGTATGTGCTGTTATTTACGCTTACTTCCAGTTTTTCAAAGTTTTCGTCGCTGACACCTTCCCAGGTAATGGTTGGAAGGGCATTTCGATAATTATTCTTATTGCTTCCCGGGGATACTGTCATGGTTCCTTCGGTTGGAAGTGTGGTGTCCAGAGTATAATTCAATACCTTTGTTGTTACATTCCCTGCCTTATCTGTTGCCGTTAATGTAAGATCATTTGCCCCTTCCACAAGGTCTCCCTCTTTGAGGGTTACACTCTGACCAGACTTGGTTGTATCTGTTAATAATTCTTTTTCTGCTGATTTAAGACTTGCACTTTTAAAGGTGTCATCTGTTATTGTATAGCTTACCGTAGGAGTACTGTTATTGCTAAGGACATCTGCTTCTCCTGCGATATTGGTACTAAGTTTTACTTCCGGTTCCTTTGCATCATAGTAATAGTACAGTGTTTTCACTGCACTTATATTTCCTGATGAATCCACAACACGTAAGTTGATGGTATTCTTTCCCTGCACGAAGTTTCCCGGAAGAGTCATTCCACTTCCGGACAGAACTGTTGCAATCTTTGTATAGGCTCCTCCATTAATGCTTTGCTGCAGTTCTCTCGAATGAGACTCGGTAAGACTAAATGTAAGTTTTGGTGCCTGATTACCATAAGTTGCTTCACTGGTAGCCGGACTGATCGTCGCGCTATTTATCACCGGAGCTATATGATCTAAAAGAATCTTTACGCTTGTGGCACTGCTTGTCTGATTGTGGGTATTTACACTACGCACATCCATCATATAGGTACCATCTGCCCAACTACTGCTTCCACTGATTACTGCACTGCCACTTTTGGCGGTTCCAAGCTTGGTGGATGAAGAATAGTCCTTATATGTCTCATATGCACCTGTACTTGCATTTAATTTTCTTGCACGGTACTGTACATAAGAAAAGTCTGTTCCCGCAGCACCTGACCAGCTGATGGAGATATTTTCTCCTGCT
>JAILQS010000157.1 GCA_024698865.1 Lachnospiraceae bacterium
GGCAGGGAATTGGACTGAATCTGGTTTTGTATGTGGCGGCATTTAGGAATATAGATGCGTCGCCGATTGAGTCGGCATTGATAGACGGCGTTGGACCGGTGAGAATCTATCCGAGTATTATTTTTCCATTGATTAAGCCAACGATTATTGTGGTGCTTTTGATGTCGTTAGTAAACAGCTTCAAGGTGTTTGATGGCATCTGGGTAATGACAAAAGGTGGCCCCTACCGTTCCTCAGAAACCCTGGCGTTGACCATGTATGAAGAAAGCTTTATTTATAACCGCTATGGTCGGGGCGCAGCTGTTGCGATTGTATTGACCATCGTTATATTGATTGTTTCCTATTTTAATCTGAAAAATACATTCAAGGAGGATTAGGAAGGGATGAGAACATCAAGAAAGACAAAAATTATTTTTAACATTATATTAAGTATTCTTTCCTTCATCTGGTTTGCACCGGTATTTTTTGTGGTATTAAACATTTTTAAGTCAAAAAAGGAATATAACTTAGGCTCCTTATGGCGTTTGCCGGAAGGTAACTATGTAGTGGAAAACATAAAGACCCTAGTCAGCAATCATGTTCTGCAGACTATGGGGATTACTTTTATTTATGCGGTTAGTGGAGCCTGTTTGGCTGTCATCCTGGCAATGCTTTCGGCGTATGCTTTAACACATCTTAGGATTCGCCACAAGTTTTTCTGGTTTCTTACGATTTATTGTGGAACCATTTTCCCGTTCCAGGTGTATCTGATACCTATTTTTAAAGCATACCAGGTAACGGGACTCTATAACACCCGCATAGGAATGATTATTTTTTACTGTGCAATTTGTATTCCCTACAGTATGTTTGTATTTCGCAATTTCTTTTTGGGAATCGATAAGGAGCTGTGCGAATCGGCAAGAATCGAAGGGGCTTCGGAACTCAATATTTTGCTTAGAATCTTCTTCCCGATGGCAACAGCACCTGTATCCATTGTATTCTTATCACAATTTACATGGTGTTGGAATGATTTGATGTTTGGACTGACCTTTACCAAATCACAGGGCACCAGGCCGATTATGGCAAGTCTGTCAATGATGAGTACAGGCAATGCACCGGCACTGTTTATAGCATGCATTGCTTCATCTTTACCTACACTGTTACTGTTTTTTGTGTTAAATAAAAATTTTCAAACAGGTTTTGCTTATACCAGTAAATAAAATGGTTCAGAAAGGTGGTTCAACATGGAACTTAACAGAGAGAAAGGTGTAGCACCACTTTATCTTCAACTGGAAAATGTAATTCGGATGGAGATTGAAAGTGGCAAATATATGAAAGGGGATATTCTCCCATCAGAAAACGACTACATAGAAAAATACAATGTTTCCAGAGTGACCACTCGCCAGGCAATGACGGCGCTAGTTCAGGGGGGATATATTAAAAGATTCAGAGGAATCGGGACGGTGGTAATATACGACAAGATAAATGAGTCCATTGAAAAAGTAATCAGCTTCACGGAGGAAATGAAAAAACATAATATAAAGATGCAGACGACTTTTTGTAAAATGGAACTCATTTGTCCGGATACCAAAATCGCGATTGCTTTGGGAATTTTAAAGGATACCCCATGCTATAAATTAAGTAGAGTGAGGGAAGTGGATGGCAAACCATTGGTATATACGGTGACATATTTGAGGAAAATTGTTGATATGCCATTGACGTCTGAGGTGTATACAGAGTCTTTGTATCAGCTGTTACGCGAAAAATATGGGATTCGAATTGCCCGGGGCAATGATACGCTGGAGGCTGCTTTGCCAAACGAAACCATTCAAGAACTGCTTAGGATAAAGGAAGATATGCCGATTTTTATCCGTACGAGGAAAACTTTTTTGCCTAACGATGAAATATTTGAGTATTCTATCTGCTATTATCCGGGCAACCGGTATAAGTATTCCGTGGATTTATAGGGAGAACGGGGAAAACACCCTCGATTATCAAAACCTCCGGGAATCTAATGGATTGTAGATTCCCGGAGGTTTTTTATCTTATTGATAAGTATTAAATCTGTGGCATATCGGAATGAAGCATAGGAGCTAACATTTCTGTGAGACCATCCACTTGTGTGGGGAAGGCCCAGATGGTGCCCATCATCATCTCCATGGTCATGCGACCATTGATTACCATCGCAAGTATATTAATCATCTCACCGGCCAAATCACCGTAAAGTTCAGCACCTACCAGATATTTATCCTTGTCAAATATCACAGTAGCCTCAGCGTCTGTTTCGTTTCGATATTCAAAGGCAAGTATCTGTCCATATGGAATCTTTGCAATATTGTATTTGTCCGGATTCTTTAAGGCGTCGTTCACCGATACGCCCACAGCTGCGATACGAGGAAGGGTAAATACCACGTTGGGAACTGCAGGGTACTGTATCGGCATGGGCGAACCGAGGATTGCAAGCGCGATATAGTTTGACTCAAAGGTTGCTGTCGGTGTAAGGCGAGGAATCATTTTGTCCACAACATCACCGCTTGCATAAATATGACTGACATTGGTGCGCATATGATCATCTACCT
>JAILQS010000165.1 GCA_024698865.1 Lachnospiraceae bacterium
GTTTGAATCGATGCAAGCCGCAGGGTATTTTTAGCCTGATTCACACTAATAAATCCAAGCGCTTTGTATATGTGACTTGAATGAAATCCAGAAAGCTTCACACTAACTAAAAGCCACGCTCGCTTCCTGTTTCACAAAGAGAGTGTTATGTGTCAATCGGCACTTAGCGAGAACTCAGTTCGAGCTTAGTACCGCTATTAGACACATCCAAGCAAAGCGGCTCGCTGTGAAATGGGAAGCGTCGTGGCTTATTTTAGGTGGCTTTTTATTATTATATTAAGCATTCTCTAATGTTTTCTCATAGTCGTCAAAGATAAAATCAAGAATGGATGCGCGACCAACGATTTCACAACCATAGTGCTTCATTCCGTTCTCTAAATCCTGACAACGCACAATCTGAACAACACAATTCAATGCATTATCTTTATCTCCTAATTCAAGTCGTGCATTAAAATAGTACTTTAATGGCAATGTACTTGCACTCTCAAATCCAATACCATACTTAGATACATCCACAACCTTAATCGGTGCTTTAATATCTTCTACCTGAATATTATCCTGCTTGAATACCTCCGAAATCTCAAGCGATAACTCTGCCGGCAAACGTTTGCCTCGTCTCTTTTCTTCCATATATACCTCCCTGTTAAAACCTCATGCATTTTAGCTACTTATCAAGCATTATTCTAATATAAAACCATAAAATAATCAACCTGGTATTCTTTCCTATATGTCATCTAAAGCCTTACCATTATCACATTTAAAATGTATCAATCCTCGTACTTCTATCCGTTTTTCAACATCTCCTTCAGACTGTTTTTCACCATATCTGTATTGTGCAACACCTGGTCAACCGATTTGGCTGCTTCCGCGGTAGAACTTGCAAGTCCGCCGGTCTGTACATTTACTTTGGAAACCACCTGTCCGAGTTTTTCAATTTCGTCCAGCAAATGTTCAATCAACCCTCGAATATCCATATTGTTGTCATTGCTGTCTGTTGCAACCATGTTAGAGCTTTCCGCAAGCTGCTTAATCTCACCCGCCACAACAGAAAATCCCTTTCCTGCCTCTCCTGCACGCGCGGCTTCTACCGAAGCATTTAACGCCAACAAATTCGTCTTGGCAGAAATCGCAATTACCTGATTATTGTTTTTATCCAAACGATTGATACATTCACTGATTGTATCCAACGTGCGTTTCAAAGTGTTGGTATATTCCTCAACATTCTGCATTGCATCTGCAATACTATTGCTCAGATCCGCATTATCCAGCGTGGATTTTTCAATCGAATCCATGGAAATTCCTATATCACCAAAACTACGATTGATATGTTCCATCAGATTCTCCATATAAGCTCTGGATTTTTCTCTCGACTCTTCTAAGGTCTTCGCAAGAATTATATTCTGGTCACTGATATAATGTACACAGTTTTCTTTGCGGCTGAATCCATTGTAAATAGCCTGTACCATAGATGCACAATTAGCATATCCGCAACATCCGCAATTGATATGTCTTTTTTCCTCCGTGTCTTTGAGCATCGCATTGTAAATCTCATTTTCCTCAACAATTCCCGCAACCTTGATTCGACACTGTTCACTCTTATCGGTATATTGGCGTATAAAATCTTCTAAATGAAGCTTGGAAAACTGACGATTCAAGGCTGCCAGACGTTTCTTTGGCGTACTTTTTCTTCCCCACGCAGAACGCATGGAGTTATTGGTACTGTTGTTTTTGATTGCTAAAACGTCACTTATAATGTCCTCACGTTCATAATTCTTCTCTTCAATTCCCGTACCAAACAGACAACCACCACTGCAATTGAGTGCATCTATAAACAGATATGGAAGTCTTCCACTCTTAATAATCTCTTTATTGTGTTCGAGATAATGGTACATATGGGACTCGCCCTCCATCTGACGAACAAAAACTTCTTCCCCAAGAAGCCAGTATACATTCTCTTTTAGACCACCCGGCATAGGATAAATGGAGCCAAGACCATATTCCACCTCATCCGTGCATGGCTCATAGTCGCTAACCGGATGCTCCTCCAAATATCTCATAAGATGATCAAAGGTTACATTATAAGATACATAACCTTTGGTATTTGGATCGCTGATTTCATTCTTCTTCGCGATACACGGACTGATAAACGCAAGTTTATCTGTCACTTTCTTATATTTTTTCAAATAAATAGCGGCGCACATCATCGGTGAATGCACCGGCATCAGCTTAGGCAAAAGCTCCGGCACGTACTTTTCAATGTAACCGACCACTGCCGGACACGGTTGTGAAATTCCACCCGTAAAATTATTTTTTTGAATATAATTAATATATCCCCACGTTGTGATGTCCGCACCAAAAGATACGTTAATCATTCGATTAACGCCAAGTTTTTTTAACTTTCCAAGAATATTTTCATACTCTTTTCTGTAATTTGCTTTAAATGCAGGCGCGATAAGAATTGAAATCTTCTCGCCTTTATAAAGCGCATCAAAGAACGCTTTTGTATCATCCATGTATTCTCTGGCATGGTGTTCACAAACGTCGATACAGGCTCCACACGCGATACACCTGTCCGGATTAATTACGATTCTGTTCTTACCATGGTCATCCAAAGAAATATTAGCACCGTCACAGCTACACGCCCCAATGCAACGGTTGCACCCAATACACTTACTGTTTGTTTGAACCAACTGTGCCATAAAATACCTTCCCTTTCGCATCTCCATTAACTACGGTTTATGTCTCTCTATGTCACATATTATAAATTGAAAATTCTAACAAATCAAGGAACATCCTCCTTAATTATCTAACAATTCTGAAAGTATACGGTTAATTGCAGCCGGATCCGCCTTTCCTTTTGTTGCTTTCATCGTCTGTCCCACCAGAAATCCCATCGCTTTCTTTTTTCCGTTGCGATAATCTTCTACCGATTGTGGATTATCTTCAATAACTTGTCGGATCATATCTTCCAGCTGGCCATCTTCCATCTCCATCTTAAGCCCGTGCTCCCGGACATATTTTTCAGGATCTACATCCTCGTGGAACATTACCTCGAACACTTCTTTTGCCGTTGTGTTGTTAATCACACGTTTGTCCACAAGCTCAATAAGCTTTGCCAGATGCGCCGGCGTCAGACAGAGGTCTTTTGCATCTTTTTCCGACTCTTTTAACAGGCGAAGTGCTTCTCCCATAATCCAGTTGGATACCTTTTTGGGATTGGCACCAAGTGCTACCGTCGCCTCAAAAATATCCGCCGTATGTTTGTTTTCTGTAAGAATCAAAATGTCATACTCCGGAATCTGATACTCCGTTTGATAACGCTTTATCTTTTCATCTCGAAATTCCGGCTGTTTGGCTTTTATCGTCTCTATCCACGCATGGTCAATCAATAGTGGCAAAAGATCCGGTTCCGGAAAATAACGATAGTCTTGCGCATCTTCCTTGGAGCGCATCGTAAAAGAAGCTCCTTTTTCATCATCCCATCTTCTTGTCTCCTGCTCTACCACCTGTCCGGATTCCAAAAGTGCAATCTGCCTTTTGCTCTCATAATCAACTGCGCGCGTAATTGCCTTGAACGAGCTCAGATTCTTCATTTCCGTACGTGTCCCATATTCTGTTTCTCCCCTTAAACGCACCGAGAGATTGACATCCGCACGCATAGAGCCTTCCTGCAGTTTACAGTCTGAAACACCAAGATACTGAATCAGAATTCTTAATTTCTCCAGATACGCGATTACTTCCTTTGCCGAACGCATATCCGGCTTTGATACAATCTCAATCAAAGGAACGCCTGCACGGTTGTAATCTACATAGGAGCAGTCCTTCGTCTCATCGTGGATTAATTTACCGGCATCCTCCTCCATATGAATCTCATGAATGCCAACTTTCTTCTTGCCTTCTACGTCAATTTCCACAAATCCGTCCCGACATATCGGCAGATACAGCTGTGAAATCTGGTAGTCTTGCGGATTATCCGGGTAGAAATAATTCTTGCGATCAAATTTGGTCTGCGGTGAAATGGCACAGTTTGTCGCAAGCCCTACTGCCATTGCATACTCCACTACTTTTTTATTCAAAACCGGAAGGCTTCCCGGCATTCCGGTACAAACCGGACAGGTATGGCTATTGGGTGCTCCCCCAAAAGCGGTGGAACATCCACAAAAAATTTTGCTTTTTGTTGCTAATTCCACATGCACTTCCAATCCGATTACAATTTCATATTCTTTCATTTTAAGCCTCCGAAAATCTCTCATAAGCATACGCTGCCTGTATCAATGTATCCTCCCTGAAACAATTTGCCATCAACTGCAAACCGATTGGGAGTCCCTTGCTGTCCATTCCGCACGGTATACTGATTGCGGGACAACCGGTCATATTTGCAAAAATCGTATCCATATCCCCAAGATACATTTGAATCGGATCCTGTAAATTCTCTCCCAGTTTCATTGCTGTTGTCGGTGCCGTAGGTCCAAGAATCAAATCATATTTTGCAAATGCTTTCTCAAACTCCTGTTTCATCAGTGTCCTTGCTTTCAAAGCTTTTAAATAATATGCCTCATAGTATCCGGAGCTCAATGCAAAGGAGCCAAGCATAATGCGTCGTTTCACTTCCGTACCAAAACCTTCGGTTCGACTTTTTCGATACATATCCGTAAGACCCTGATACTCTTTGCTACGATATCCGTACTTCACGCCGTCATATCTTCCCAGATTGGAGCTTGCCTCGCAGGAAGCAATAATATAGTACGCCGGTATCGCATACGAAACATTGGCAAGAGAAAATTCTTCCACAATTGCTCCATTTTCTTCAAAACCGTGTGCCGCCTTCAACACCGACGCTTTCACTTCCTCGTTAAGTCCTTCTGCTAAGAATTCCTTTGGTATTCCAATTCGAAGTCCGCGAACATCCTCTTTCAACATACCCATAAAACTTCCATCCGGTGAAGCATCGCATTCTACTACAGATGTAGAATCCTTTACATCCCTTCCATAAATAAGCTCCAGCAGTGCAGCACAGTCAGACACATTTTTTCCGATTGGTCCGATTTGCTCCAACGACGAACCATACGCAATAAGTCCGTAACGGGAAACCGTGCCGTATGTCGGTTTCAACCCGGTCACGCCACAAAAAGCACTCGGCTGACGTATTGAGCCACCGGTATCCGTTCCGAGAGCGAGAAAGGTTTCTTTTGCAGCGACTGCTGCACAGCTTCCACCCGAAGACCCTCCGGGAACACGGGTGATATCCCACGGATTCTTCGTTACTCCATAATAAGAAGTCTCTGTCGTACTTCCCATACCGAACTCATCCATATTCGTCTTTCCAAGGATAATCAGACCGGCATTTTTCAGTTTCGTAACCGCTTCACTGTCATAGGTTGGAACGAAATTGTAAAGCATCTTAGAGCTGCAGGTCGTACGTAGATTCTTCGTACAAATATTGTCTTTTACCGCTATCGGCACGCCGGCAAGAGCACCCATCCTTTCCCCACGGTTAATTCTGTCCTGCACAGCCTCTGCCTGTAAAAGAGCTCCTTCATAATCTGTTGTAACATAGCAGTTTAGTGTCGGTTCTTTTTCTTCTATTTTTTGAAAAGAAGCCTCTACCGCTTCTTTTACACTGATTTCTTTCTTTTGAATCTGTTGTCCCAGTTCAAGTGCGCTTAATTCATTGATATCCATCTTTTACTTCCTCTTCATTTACGGTTCAATCGTCTTTGGAACTACAAAGTACCGGTCTTTTTTCTCTGGTGCATTGTGAAGTGTTGCCTCGCTTCCATCGCTGTTGACCACTTCATCCTCGCGAAAAACATTGACCTCGTTGAAAACATTTGACATAGGGGATACTCCCTCTGTATCCAACTGCGAAAGGCAATCCACAAAGTCAAGCATCTGCGAAAGGTCTTTTTTGGCACTTTCTTTTTCCTCCGGTAATAGTTCCAGACTTGCCAGCGTACTGACGTAGGCAATTGTTTTATCATCTATCTTTTTGGTCATATACATCCTCCAAATTATAAAAATCCTCTCCCATACAATCACATCTATTTTAACATATATAGAAATAATAATCTGTAGTAAATTCAATTCTCGCTCCATGTCAAGACTCGCTCGCGAGTCTTGCGCGCCGGATTCGGGTCTGCTTTAGCAGACTCACTTCCTATTCGAATCCGTGCGCATCCCGAGGAGCAAAAAAACAGGGTACCGGGTGTAAAAACACTCTCCCACACATTACCGCTTCAAAAAACTCCGTTTTAAACCGGTAGTGTATGGGGAGGTTTTACACCTGATACCCTGATTTCTTAATATAAATGGAATTTTGCTGTTAATCTGTATACGGTCAGATTACTTTCTTTTCTATCCGAACAAACCTCCAAAGAAGCCGGCAATGGAATCTGCAATTCCTGAGAAGAAATCAGCAACTTTGGAAAGTACTCCGGCACTTTCCTGAAGTTTTGCAATACCGTCATAGATGCTGTCTGCCTGACTTAACAAAGAATCCAGATCAATGTCCAGTGCAGAAATCTTAGTCATCAAATCAACAATCTTCTGTTTTTCTTCATCGGAGAGTTTTACGTCAAACTCTTTTTCACCCTCTTCGATTGCAGCAAGGATTTCTTCTTCTGAATCAAGATTATTCTCTGCAAGTTTCTGTTTTACGAATGCCATCAGTTTTTCCATAGATTCCGGATCTACGTCTTCTGCTAATTCACTGGTTACAACCAGCTCATTTAAAGCTGCATCCATTGCGTCTTCTGAAATTTCTTCCCCTGTAATCTCGGAATATGCTTTCATCGCACCTACCAGTGCAGAAGTTCCGGAGATTTCAAATGGTCCGGCAACGATAACTTTCGCATCTTCAATTCCTGCCGTTACAAGTGCATTCGTGTACATTCCTTCGGAACAATAATTGATATTGTGTGTCTCTACTTCAATACCATGTCCTTCTTCTTCTTTCTGTACAAGTACGGAAGAAAGAGCTCTGCTTCCGATTACGGATGCATCCAGATATTTGTCGAGATATTCATGTTCCTCGTCATTGGTAATCTGTACTGCCTGATAATTTGCAACTTCTTCCTTTTCAATGCCAAGAAGTTTTAATACGGTAGCCATTTCTTTCTCAGACAAATCTGCTCCAAGTGCAAGATATGGTTTCTCTTCTGCAGCTTCTTCAGACTCTTCGTCTGCTTCCTCCTCTGCATCTTCTGTTGCAATATCCATTTCTTCATCATCTTCGTTTGCAGAAATGACAGATAATTTCTCCTCGTCCTCACCTGTTGTATCAAAAGAAACTTCGTCTTCCTCTGTAGCCAGTGCCCCCTGTGGTACAGCAGAAAAAGCTAAAATTCCCGCAAGACAAAGTGCACCGAATTTTTTGATTAAATACATTTTTTTCATAAATAATCCCTTTCCTTTCAATGATTCAAAATCACTTTTACTGTATAATATCATACTTGACTCGCTTTGCAATGTCAAAACAATTACTTTTTTCTTAAGATTTTCTGATATTTCGACCTTTATAAAATGCTTTATCTGGAAGTCACCTGGTACAGTAGAGCATTGCATATCGCTGCTGCCACATTGCTTCCTCCCTTTCGCCCACGCGCCACAATGTAGGGAACCTGCGTCTCCATAATCATTTCTTTTGCTTCCACAACATTGACGAATCCAACCGGCACACCAATAATCAGTGCCGGGGAAATGGTTCCTTCCTCTATCATTTTCTTTAACTGCACCAGCGCAGTTGGCGCATTTCCTATGGCAAATATCAACGGTTTATCCAGTTCTTTTGCGAGAACTGCAGCTTTTTTCATACAAACTGCCGAGCGGGTACAGTTTAGTTCCTTCGCTTCCCTTGCCACATCCTCATCCCGGATAAAGCAATGCACTTCTCCTCCCAGATTAGACAGACTCCGCTTGTTGATTCCCGCCATTGCCATCGTCGTGTCCGTCACAATGTGCGCACCGTTTTTCAATGCGCGAAGTGCATCCTCCAAAGCTTGTTCGGAGAAGCAAAGATTATCCGCATACGAAAAATCTGCGGTTGTATGAATGACACGCTTGATAATCGGTGCATACTTGGGTGGAAGTGGCACGGTAAGTTCCTCTTCTATAATTTCGAAACTTCGATGTTCAATTTCCATAGGTGGAATATTTTCAATTCTGTTCATACAAATCCTCTCCTCATATTTGCTGCCGTTTCATCCTTACAGGCCCAACAGTCTATAGACCGTGTCCATATTGAGATTCTCCTCAATAGTATCCGCCAGCAACTCATACTGCGTATCTTTATACTTTGCAAAATCCACTGCAGAAAGGTTGGCATAGTCCAGATGATTTCTTCTACAGACCATTTCTATAAAAGCATCCGTGAAGCTTTTATCTTCAAAAATGCCGTGCACATACGTTCCCGCTACATTTCCATTCACTGCACCGTCACGTCGCACCATCTTTTGGGACGACGCGTTGTGTAGCAAATCCTTTTGCAAATTATGTTCTTTGGATCCATTTTCTCCATACTCTGTCTCTATTGAGGAAAACTCTGCTCCCTCCTTTAGGTATGTTGTCTCGCCCATATGAATCTCATAACCCGAAAACTCACATCTGCCTTTTCCGATAAACTCTGTCACGCCGCGCACCCGTGTCGTTACTTTCCTGTTGTCAAACACCGTTTCTATCGGCAACAAATCCAGGCCGTGCTCTGTAAGTACTCCCTGTTCCTGCTCATGTTCCGTATACAATTTCTTTCTGCCATCCGGCGCAGTTTCATCCAAAATCCCATTCGGGTTTGGATCTGTCAGCTTTTTCCCAAGCATCTGGAATCCACCGCAGATTCCTAAAACCGTCCCGCCCTTGTTGGCGTATTTGAGCACGAGCGACTCCAGTCCCTTACGCCTCATCCACCGCAAATCGCCGATGGTATTTTTGCTGCCCGGCAGAATTACTGCGTGGAATGCATCCCACTGCATCGTATTTTTCACGTACTCCACGCTAACCCCATCTATTGCTTCCAACGGTGCAAAGTCAGTAAAATTTGAAATGTGTGGAAACAAAACCACGCCTATTTTTAATACATCCACCGCCTCTTTCCCTTTTCTTTGGAAACGTCCGGTCAGACTGTCCTCGTCCTCAATATCCAAATGGACATACGGAATCACGCCTTCAAACGGAATAGGGCATTTTGGTGCAAACATGGAAAGTCCCGGTTCTAATATTTTTTTATCGCCGCGGAACTTATTAATCACAAATCCCTTGACTCTTTCCTGTTCCTCTTTTTCAAGCAAAGCGTATGTACCATACAATTGTGCAAACACGCCTCCTCTGTCAATATCTCCGACAAGAAGTACCGGCGCATCCACCATTTGTGCTAGTCCCATATTTACAATATCCTGCGCTTTCAAGTTAATTTCGGCAGGGCTTCCCGCTCCCTCTATCACAATCGCATCATATTCCTTTTGCAGCTTTTGATAGGAATCCATAATACGTGGAATCAGGTTTGTTTTATATTGAAAATACTCTTTTGCAGACATATTTCCAATCACCTTTCCCTGTACAATTACCTGAGACCCCATATCACTGTCCGGCTTTAGTAAAACAGGATTCATATGAACGGATGGCTTCACCTTTGCCGCTTCCGCCTGCATCACCTGTGCGCGTCCCATTTCCAGCCCTTCCTCCGTAATATAAGAATTCAAAGCCATATTCTGTGATTTGAAAGGGGCAACTTTATATCCTTTTCTTGCAAGAACACGTAAAATTCCTGCGGTCAACAAACTCTTTCCCGCACCGGACATCGTGCCCTGAATCATCAGATTATTATTTGCTTTCATCATTTCCTCCAATTTTTTACAATCTCCAACATTGCCTTCAAAAGCAACTCATTTTGCTCCTGTCGTTTCACCGCAATTCTATAATAACCACTCCCCAATCCTTCGTAGTTATCGCAGGGGCGGATTAATATCTTTCTCTTTAACAATTCCTCATAGAAAGGAATCGATGACCGGAACAAAATGTAATTTGCTTCCCCTTTAAGACACCAGATCCCCATCTCTTCAAGCTGTGCAATCATAAGGTTTCTCTGCTCTTTGATATAGCACACACTCTCTTTGAGATAATCGAAATTATTAAGCGCTGCCATCCCCATTTGCTGTGCAATCCCGGACACGTTCCACGCCGGAAGTTTTTCCTTGATTCTTCTTGCAAGCAGGACGTTCTCTTCTTCACTTTTGGAATGTATTTCGTCGTTTCGTTCGCTTTTGTCACTCCCACAGATACAATACCCTAACCTTACGCCTGCCATTGCATAGGTCTTGGTAAATGCTCGAAGGACAATCAGCTTTTCGTATTCCTTTAAAAAATGAAGGGCACTGTGACGTTCTCCGTCCTCGCACAGTTCCAAAAAACATTCGTCTATCACCAGATAAGTGCCTTTTTCTTTGCATTGCTCCACAATTTTTGCAATGGTAGAACGAGGCGTCAATACACCGGTCGGGTTGTTTGGATTACATAAAAAAAGCAGGTCTGTTTCCTCATCACATAGATTAGAAAGGCAATCGTCAATTGCATATCCATTATCCTTAGACAGTGATATTTTCTTAATTCTACAGTTGTCGTTATCTTTTTTTATTGCGCGTTCGTATTCTGAAAATGTCGGTGCAAACAAAACAGCTTTCTTTGGATGAACAGCTCTCACTATGCCATCAATTAATTCCGATGCCCCGTTTCCAAACACAATCTGCCCTTCCTCAAAAGACACCCCCTCACTCTTAAGGGTTTCCTCCTGCAAATAAGACTGCACCAGGCATTTTTTAAACTTTCTACAATTGTCGTCCGGATATCTTTCACACACATTAGCAGCGCACCCTAAACTGTCTTTCACTGCCTCCGGCATCCCGAGCGGATTCAGATTCGATGAAAAATCGACTTCCACCACACGGGAATAAATATCCCCTCCATGAGAAGTAGACTTCTCATGAGAAGTAATCTTCTCATATATCTCACTATTACTATTCATTCCTTGCTCCTATTTTGTCTGCCATAGCCATATAATCATGCGGATACCTACCGCAAATATAAACATAATAAGTGTCGTAACATACATCAGTGCAATCGATTTTTTCACATCTGCAGCTTCGATTTCGCGCTTTTTGTCTCCGATAAAGTCCTTTTTGACAAGTTTACCAAAATATACGGCATCTCCTGCAAGCCTTAGTCCCAAAGCTCCGGCGCATGCCGCTTCTGTCATAGCAGAATTTGGACTGGCATGTTTTCTGCGATCCCGACAAAAAATATACCAGGCGTTTTTATAATCGTATCCACACAAAAAGGAGGCTGCAATCATAAACAAACCCGAGAGTCTCGCCGGAATATAATTTACGATATCATCCAGACGCGCTGCACATTTCCCAAACTCCGCATATTTTTCATTCTTATAGCCAACCATAGAATCCATGGTATTCATTGCCTTATATAAAAGAGCCCCAACCGGTCCGAAGCAAAACATATAAAACATTGGTGCCACGCATCCGTCAGAGGTATTCTCGGCTGCTGTCTCCACTGTCGCCTTAAGCACCTCTTCCTCTGTGAGATTCTTTGTATCGCGACCGACAATCATAGCTACCTGTTTTCTTCCGGATTCCAGATCCGTCTCTAACGCATCCACAACTTTCCTGCATTCATCCGAAAGGCAACGCACTGCAAGCATATAATAAAACAAAATGCTGCCTGCCGCCACCCCCAACCAGGGATGCAGCCAATACGCCAACGACAGGATTCCTTCTCCGAGTGCGAACGTAATAGAAAGTACAAGTACAACAAGCCAACCGCCACGAGCGGTATTTCTTTTTACGCCCTGCCCCTCAATTCGAAGCTTTCTATCCAAAAATGCAATCAGGCTGCCAATCGCCCGGATTGGATGCGGAAGTGTATAGGGATCTCCCAAAATAAGATCCAATATGCTCCCTATAAACATACACACAATTATATCCTGGCTTCTAAATAACATCGTTTTCCTCTTTCCTCATTTACATTGCACAAAAATCCTCTGCCGTTTGCCGCCTGATAGTCATAAAACTCATTTTTACTTCCCGCTGATAGCAATGCCATGATTGTTCCACCATGCACAACTAAAATCGCAGTTTCTAAATCTTCTTTCTCCATCTGACAAAGGACATTCTGCCATCCTTTTTCTACGCGTGCAATAAATTTTTCTTCTGCTTCTCCCTCCGGAAAAGGAAGTTTCCCATTGGAAGAAAGCCATTCCCGGTAACGAACCTCTTCTTTTAATTCCTCGTAATTTTTGTATTCGTAAGCACCGAAATCCTTTTCGCGAAATTCTTCCACCTCAACGTACGCTTCTGTTTCAAATAAAAATCGCGCCGTCTGCCTGCACCTTATCATCGGACTGCCAAACACTTTGTATTTTGTATGCTTTATGCATTCGTAGATTTCATCATAAACTCCGGCATTTTTATTATTCTGTAATTCGCTTATTCCGGCATCGCTTAGCGGTTCATCACATCTTCCGACATACCGTTTCTCAGTATTTCCCTGTGTGGCACCGTGCCTAAGTAAAATAACCTTCCGCGACTGTTTGATTACCGTCCCGACGCCGCACACCACGCGCACTACACGGTTGGCTTTTTTACATAAGAGTGTCATTACCCTTCCGACACCCTCGCGGTATTTACGCATTTCTTTTTCCATAGGAACGACACCACTGCCTACCTCATCACACACGAGGATCAGTTGTCCCTTCAGCGCATTCACTTCCTCCACGATTTGCTCTACGGATACACCTTTTTTTAGTTTTGTGCCAATCAGGGTGTGAAAATGATACAAAAGATAGGAAGCTCCCTCCATAGTGTCCTCCGGCATTTTTCCATCACAAACAACCGCTTCCGGATGCTCTTTTTGTGCCAGCGCAAGTTTTCCCTGAAATGCTCCTCCAATATAAATAACCATGCATTCTCCTTTCCGGTACCCAAAAAGCTTCTTAGCCTGCCATAATGCAAATTTCCAACAACCAGATTCCCTCCAGAAGTGTCAGAAAATACCCTGCCAGATCTCCGGTAATTCCACCAAACCTTTTTTTGCTCATAAGCAGATAATACCCGTACACGACCGCGCCTGTTCCGGCAATCACACCGGTTTTTGTAAGCCCTCCAAAGAAATAATAATATCCCAACGAAAGCAACAAAAGCAGCAAAAGCCAGATACGAAGTATATGTTTATGCGCCGGACTTTGGAACGCATATAACGTTCCTTCCCCTTTTGCGTTCCGGATGGTAACCACACCAATCGCACTCATTATTCTGGACTGAAAAAATATTCCTGTGGCAAGAACCACCTGCCTTTTCGAACTTATCCCACAAAAAGCACTGTAGATACCTAGAAAATACACAATAAGTCCAATCACACCAAAGGCACCGATATGCGGATCTTTCAAAATCTCCAGCCGTTTTTCTCTTGATGCATAGGATGAAATTGCATCTACCGTATCCGCAAATCCATCCAGATGTATGCCGCCGCTAATCAACACAAGCACCAGCACACTACCGATTGCACGCACATTATCCGGCAACTGCCACCAGGCGCACAAACTGTTCCAGCCAAAAAACACGACTCCCAGGACCGCACCCACAAACGGAAAAAATCCAATGGCGTATTTCATATTTTCTTCTTTCCACGCAAATTGAGGAACCCATAATTTTGAATACATTGCAAAGGCAATGCAGATTCCCTTTAAGATATTCATAGTATCCTTCCTATCCTTCATCTGTTCTGTTATCCGGGGTATCGTCTGCGTCAAATACACAGATTGGTATCCCGTAGACGACTTCATATATTTTCTCAGCTTTTTTGGCAAGTTCACAATTGATTTTACCAAGCTGTTCCATGTATATGACGGTTTCCCTGGAATAATCCGTTCCATCACCAAACACATCATTGGTTACCACCACCAGATTCTTACACTGTTTTGTGATAGTTCCAATCTGTTCTGTCACTTTGTCACATACTTCCGGTACAAACCTCTCCTTTGTAAACATTTCATTTGCCGTAAGGTTCGATACGCACTCCAAAAGTACGGTGTCTGTTTGTTTAAACATCAGTTCCTGCAGATGCGATGTTTTCTCTATCGTAAGAAACCCTTTTCCCGCTCTGAGTTTCCTGTGCCGCCTTACTCTTTGCGCCCCTTCTTCTCCGTATGCCTCCATGGTTGCCAGGTAAATAAGGTTTCCCCGGTTGCAGGATTCATGGAGAGAACAGGCCATCTGTTCTGCAAAAGCAGATTTGCCGCTTCCGCTTCCTCCTGTAATTAAAATCATGTTACTCCTCACTAAATTCCTGATATGCCGGAATGTGCATTTCGTCAAATGTGTCATTCTCCATATATACGGACTGTGCCATATCTAACATCGGAAAAAGCAACGTAGCACCGGTGCCTTCTCCCAGTGCAAGTTCTGCGTATATCACCGGTTCCAGCACAAGATGGTCAAACACTGCCCGCATTGCAGGCTCTTTTCCCATATGAGATGCAAGCATTGCATACTCACATCCCGGTTCGATTGCCTTTGCCAAAAGTGCCGCTGCTCCGGTAATAATTCCATCCAGCACAACCGGAATACGGTATCTGGCACCGCCAATCAACACGCCAACCAGCCCTGCAATATCCAGTCCACCGACGCAACTAAGCACTTTAAGCGGCTGGTCGGCGGTCAGCTGATATGTACTTATGGCACGCTCAATTACACTTATCTTCTTTTTTAGACCTTCATTTCCAAGTCCGGCGCCTCTTCCGGTCACCGCCTTTACTTCCTTACTAAGCATTACTGCACATACAGCGCTTGCCGTTGTCGTATTCCCAATGCCCATTTCGCCAACTGAAAGCATCGTATATCCCTTATCTTTGCATTGTCTCACAAGATCAATTCCAACATCGATTGCCTTCTTCGCTTCCGCCTCCGTCATAGCAGGCATTTTTGCAAAATTATTGGTGCCGGGTTTTATGGAACAGGAAAGCAGACTCCCCTTTGGAATACCGGAAAGCAATTCCTTATGTGAAATACCGATATCCACCGGAATCACGTCAATCCCTGCCTGTTTTGCCATCTTGCAGACACTGGAAGTCCGAAGCGCCATATTCTTCGCAACAATAGCTGTAACTGTACTATCCGTCTGAGTAACGCCTTCCTCCACAATTCCGTTATCCGCACACATTACAATAATTGCCCTTTTCGACAGGTCAAAATCCTTCTGTGCCTGAATTCCGGCAATCCGCGCCGTAATCTCTTCCAATCTTCCAAGTCCGTAAAGTGGCTTTGCAATCTCATTCCAATGTTGTTTTGCAGCTTCATAGCTTTCCTTATCGAACTGCTCTATGCAACACACCTTTGTGTGATCTGGATTCGTTTCAAATTTCATATTCTATCGTTTCCTCTGTGAATCTTCTTTCCATTCTTTCATTTTATGGGCGAATCTCACCGCTGCCCCTTCATTTCCCGGAAAATATAAATGCGGAAATCCACCGTAAAAATGCGCATTTCCTTCAGCACCATCCCATCCTCTGTCTGAAAATGGTTTTTGCATATGATAGATAGAATCCGCCGCATCCACCTGCCAGTAATGAAATTCATGTGCCCGCAGTGTATCACCCTTTGCTGCCAACAGGTTATCTTTACCTGCAGTCATTGTAACATAACCAAACTGTTTCAGAAAATGTCCCTTCTTCGCGATTTTATTCAAATAGCCAACCATATTGTATCGCTCACCGTCGGCTGCTTCCACCTGTTTTTGCAAATACATATAACCCCCACATTCCGCAATGCAAGGGAAACCTTTCTCTAATGTATTTTTCAATTCCGTGCGAAGACTTTCATTGGCCTCTAACTGCTTTGCATATAATTCCGGATATCCGCCACACAGATAAATTCCGTCCCCGTCCGGAAGATGCTCTGCTTTGAGGGGACTAAAATATATAATTTCCATTCCCAGCTTTTGAAACAATTCCATATTCTCTTCATAACAAAAAGAAAAACAGTCGTCACGCGCCACTAACAGTCGAAGCCCGCGAAAATCCGAATTGTCCGATGATAGATTTATCGATGACAAATGATCATCTGTATAGGCAAGCGGACTTGCACTCTTTGCCACTTCAAAAATAGCATCATAATCAATACCTTCCCCGGTTTCCATACGCAACCGCTCCAGCCGTTCCTTAAAGTCCGGTATTTCCTCCGGCGGTATCAGTCCAAGATGTCTGCTTTCCAGTGTGTGTTCCTTCAAATCCGGTATATACCCCACCGGCACAAGCCCCTCCTTACGGATATACGGTGCCATTTTCTCATAGACGCCTCCGGACACCCGATTTAGAAGAATGCCCTTAATCTGCCCTGCTCCTTCATTCTGATAGTTTTTAAATCCCTGTATCACAGCGCGAATGGACGCACTCATCCCTTTGCCGTTTATGATAAGTATTACCGGCGTATCCGTCAGTTTGGCAATATGGGCACTGCTTGCAAGACTTCCGTCTCCAATCCCATCATAGTATCCCATAACTCCTTCTATCACTTGAAGCGCTGTATTCTCACCGCGCGATGCAAGGAGACTGCGAAGTTTTGGCTCCTCACAAAAAAAAGCATCCAGATTCCCTGTTGGTATGCCTAACACTTTTCTGTGAAACATAGGGTCAATGTAATCCGGACCGCATTTCCATCCACTAATCTTCAATTCCCGATGCAAATACTCTGCCATGGCAAGACATGTAATCATCGTCTTGCCACAACCACTTCCTGTACCTGCAAACATGATTCTGGGGGTATTCATTTTCGTCATTCTTTCTCCCTATTCTAAAACAACCACATAAACCGGATTGGCACCACGCATCAGATGTGAGGCACCTGCCTTTTCTCCCTTTGCCACATTCAACTGGCAAATGTCCATTTGCAATTCCTGCTCTTTGGCATACGCCGCAAGTTCGGCAATCGTCTCAATGGTAACCGCAGTTGCCACAATACGAATCTGTGCATTCTTTGCAAAAAGCCAGTTCAGCGTTCTGCGCAGATTGCCTTTCGTACCGCCAATAAATGCTTTGTCCGGTTTCTCCAGCTTCTTTTGTTCCAAAACCTCCGGTGCCATTCCGCAAACCGTCGTCACATTTTCTATTCCAAATCGTTTCAGATTGGCAGGAATCAGTTCTTTTGCATTTTCTTCCTCGACCTCAATTGCGTACACATGCCCTTTGGAGGCCTGCATCGCCATTTCTACTGTCACGGAACCTGTTCCCGCGCCAATATCATACACGATATCTTCCTTTGCAATGCGCAGTTTGGAGAGCACCACTGCACGCACCTCACTTTTCGTCATAGGCGCCCTGCCGCGTATGAACTCTTCATCCGGTATTCCAAACCACGCTTTGTTCACCTGAACACAACGTACAATCATCATAACCGACAACGAGGTACACGTAAAATCCTCTGCCACCTCATTGGCCTTTTTACAAATAATCTGTTCCGTGTCGTAAGACAAATCTGTTCCGATATAGACTTCACAGTTTCCATAACCGGCATCGGTTAATTCTCTACATATCTTACCGGCATCACGAACGGTCAGCAAAAACACCTTTTTGTTCTTCAATACTGCCGGAAGCACACTTTCTTTTACACTATGACGATTCACTATATATGCATCATCCCAGCTAAGACCCGTCTTGGCGGAAAAATAGGAAAGGACGGAAATCCCCGGAAGCACTTCCACTTCTTCTTTTAACTGTGCAAGCAGATTCCTGGTAAGACTGTAAAATCCGGTATCTCCGGAAGCAAGAATCACAACCTCCCCGTCCTTTTCCGGTAACATTTCCTTAAGATATCTCACTCTGTATTCCGGAATCAATTCCTGCGACTCCTTCCAGTCCTCCATATAAATCCCTAATTGACTTTTCAGTTCCTCCCGGTACTTCCTATAGTTATCGATTAATCTGGTACCGCCAAAAATGACATCTGCCTGTCCCAATCTAAAAAGCGCCTCTAGTGTAAGCGTCCTGACATTACCCATGCCAACGCCGATTACCGTTATGTGTCTCAACGTACTCCTCCTACTTTGTCTGTTTTATTTTTCCAACATCTCTTTCGTGATATATTGTATAACCTCACTCATGCCAAGCCCGGTTTCCTGACGTGGTCTCCGAATTACAATAACCTTTACGCCGGCTCTTTGCGCCGCCTTTATTTTCTCCACATATCCGCCCTGATTACCGGATTCTTTCGTAATCATATATTTGATATCACATTCTTTCATCAGCGCATAGTTCAGTTCTTCCGAAAATGGCCCATGCAGGCAAATCATCTGCTTGGTTGAAAATCCCATATCAATCACATCGCGCAACGAATCCGGATTTGGAAGAATGCGGATGTAAATTCTGTCTTTATCTTTAAAATTCGCAAATTCGCCGATTTCCTTGCTTCCGGTTGTAAGGAGCACATTTCCTCTTGTTCTGGCTATATATTCTGCTGCCTCTCTAATTCCGGAAACCCAGATCAGATTCGCGCTGTCCACATCAACAGAATCCCTAAGCAAACGAACATAGGAACAATGCGCCCTTTTGCAGGCTTCGGAAATATTGTCGGTTACCTCTACCGCATACGGATGCGTTGCATCCACGACAAGCTCCGGTTTCTCCTCTAAAAAACTTTCATACATTTCATTTTCATTCATTCGCCCCTGGACGACCTTCACATATTCCGTCTCCATAAGGCGTCCTTTTCCGTATTCCGTTGCCACATGCGCTGTAACCCCCAGCTTGTTCTCCTGCAAAAACTCACAAAGTTCTCTTCCTTCCGTTGTTCCCGCAAACAATACAATCCTACTCATCATATACCTCCTTTGCCACATTCTTTCATTACCCCTTTGCCGGCAACCTCCCTATACCCGGTAGCCTCTTGGCGTCACCATATATTTACCGATGTTCTTTGTGGTGCTGTTCCCGATAAAAACAGTGGTAAACATATCCGTTGGTTTCTCTTTTAATTCGTTCAATGTGCAGATTTCATAACACTGGCCTTCTCTTCCAATGTTTTTTACAAATCCGCAAACCGTATCCTCTCTCTGATATTTTAACACAATTTCACATGCTTTTTTTAAATAATCTTTTCTTTTTTTGCTGCTTGGATTATAAAGCACAATTACCATGTCGGACATTGCCGCACACGCTATCCTTTTTTCGATAAGCTCTAGGGGCGTCATCAAATCGCTCAGACTAATCACCGCAAAATCATGCGTAAGCGGTGCTCCAAGCACTGCTCCACCACTTGCTGCAGCCGTCACCCCCGGTATCACCTTTATTTCGATATTTTGCGCATCGGGCAATTCCATCACCAACGACGCCATTCCGTATATTCCACTGTCCCCGCTGCATACAATTGCTGTCTCTACACCTTCAATAGTCTTGGCAATTGCATATTCACATCGTTCCTTTTCACTTCGCATTCCCGTATCGTAATATTGTTTCTCCGGGAAAATGCGCTTCATCAATTCCACATAAACCGTGTATCCGATAATCAGTTCCGACTCTTTCAGCGCCTGTTCTGCCTCCAGTGTCATTCCCTCCGGACTGCCCGGTCCAAAACCTATTATTCTAAGCATCTGTTCTGTAACTCCTATTTGTACTTCATTACTATATATACCCGATTTCTGCAACGGCAATCGTCACGCCGTCTTTTGCATACTTTCTCACACGTAGCTTTGTATATTCCGTAGCGTCCTCATCTTCGACTCCGAAACCTTTTACTGCATAAAGTGCTTCAAGTACGGCACTTCGTTCGCAGACATTGTCTACGCCAACTGTGTTTTCCACAAAGCCGGATGACGTAAAATCGCCCTCCACCTTTTTAAGTTCTTCCGCCGGATAAAAATGAAACGGACACTTATAGGAAAGCGCCAATTCTTTCAATCCTTTCTCTTCTTTTTTGATATCCACAGAGGCAAAAGAACGGATTCGTTTTGTCGACAATCCGTATTCTTCAAAACAGCCTTTTAGCACGGCATCGATTGCTTCCTTGCTCTTTCCTTTTTTGCAGCCGACGCCAACGGTCAGATTCTTAGGGTAAAGCACACAGTCAAAATGTTCTTCCAGACCGGATATTTCTTTGTTCTGATTACAAATAAACGCAGTAGCAATTCCTTTTTCACGGTAACCTCTACAGGTACTCAAGAATCGTTCCATATCCTTTTGTAACTCTTCCAAAGAGGCTACTTCCCGGTATACATACAAAGGGATTATTTCATCCTGCGCACCTTCTCCCCTTAGAGTTTCCTCCAAAAACGTGCTCCCCTGCATTCTCTCCTGCAGCAGATACAACCTTATATTATTATCCTCTCTTTCAGATTGTATGCTCTTTGCAACTGCCTGTACTTCGTGAATGTCCCGAAAACACAGATGATGCGCTCCTGCATAATCATCTATCGCCCACAACCCGCGCACGTCAGAAGCTGCTGTACGCACCAGCGTTCCCTTCAGGCATTCACTGATTTGCTGTGCCAGACGATAACCGCCCCCAAAATGACCGGACAATACCGGGATTACAAACCGACCCATTTCATCCATTACAATCACTGCCGGATCTGTTTCTTTATTTTCTATAAACGGTGCCATCAGGCGAACCGCAATTCCCATTGCGCCGATAAAAATAATGGCATCCTTATTGGCAAACCATGTTTTTAGAAGTGTATTTTTGCAAGAAGAATGATATCTGACGCATTCTATTCTATCTGACGACTCTTTGGCATACCTCGCATCCACAGCCTTTGGATGTAACATACAAGCGCTCGGATGGAGTTTTGCTGCCAGACGATTCGCAAGTTCCTCACCCTTCTCACTAAAGAAAAATACCCCGATTCTGTTCATTTCCCTGTTTCCTCACTTTGTTGCTTTTCTGTATTCCGTGGAAAAATCCGCAGCATACAAACGTGACTTCTCATACTCACTATCCAAAACATCTCCGACGATAATCAGTGCTGTCTTTGTAATATTATTCTGTTCCATCAACGTATCCAGTTCCGAAAGTGTTCCGCGAACCACCTTTTCCTCCGGCCAGCTTGCTTTATACACAACCGCTACCGGAGTAGTTGTATCGTAACCGCCAAGGAGTAATTCTTCCTTCGTTTCTTTCGCCAGACCGGAGCTTAAGAAAAGGACCATTGTGCTTTTATGTTTTGCCAGCTTGCGAAGCTTCTCACCAGGTGGAACCGGCGTCCTTCCTTCCATGCGGCTGATGATGACCGTCTGCGACACGTCCGGCAACGTATATTCCAAAGAAAGGGCTGCTGCCGCGCCGCTAAAACTGCTCACGCCCGGGCACACCTTATAGGAAATGCCAAGTCGGTCAAGTTCATCCATCTGTTCTTTGATTGCACCGTAAAGTGAAGGGTCTCCCGTATGGAGTCGTACCGTTTCCTTGTGTACAGCTTCTGCTTTCTGTATCGTAGCAATGACTTCCTCCAGCGTCATATAGGCGCTGTTATAAATCTCTGCGTCACTTTTTGCGTATTGTAATAATTCTTTATTCACCAGAGAGCCGGCATATATAATGATATCCGCTTTTTCCAGCAATTCTTTTCCCCGAAGGGTAATCAGGTCTGCCGCTCCCGGCCCTGCTCCAACAAAATTAACCATTCTGACTCCTTGTATTTATTATATTTGCTCTTAGGCTCGAATCGTGCCAAACTCGCCAAGTACACCCATTTCTTTGGAAAAAACAACACAGGAAACGGTTATTTGTCGTCCAAGGGAAAGGCTTAGCTTATTCATCTTATGTTCCAAATGAAAGCGGATTTTGTGCATCAACGCTTTCATGACGTTATCCATAATCTGTTCCTGTTCCAGTAACTCAAGTGCCTCTTTCGTCGTAGTGCAATGCAGAAGTTTGCGCAACACTTCTCCCGTAATTCCCGCTTCTACTGCTGATGCAACAAGCGTTTCCATTCTGCCGTCCGCAACTGCAGAATGGGTATTCATAATACCTGCGCCGAGTTTGACAAGTTTGCCGATGTGTCCAATCAAAACAATCTCGGTAAATCCCAGTACTGCGGCTTTTTCCAGTGTCTCCCCGATGAAATTACTGCATTTTACACACTGATCCAGATCGAGGGCGTAATTCTCCTTAATAAAATCACGTCCGTAATTGCCCGGGGTCAACACAACTCTAGTGTTCCCCTGTATGGAAAGCTGCCTAAGTTGCAGAAAAATCGTATCCAGCAACGCCTGATCACTCATAGGCTCTACAATTCCGCTTGTTCCGAGTATGGAAATTCCACCTTCAACTCCAAGTCTTGCATTAAATGTCTGTTCTGCTACTTTCTTTCCTTCCGGCACACTGATTTCTACCTCTACGCCTGTTTCCAATTCCGTTTCGGCAATCAGTTCCTCTACCACCTGAGCTATCATAGCTCTTGGAACCGGGTTAATTGCCGGTTCACCCACAAAAACCTCAAGTCCTTCGCGCGTCACAACGCCAACACCTTCGCCGCCTTTCAGTCTGATCCGCTTATGGTCATCAATAAAAACGCCGGTATCTTTTGCGCAGATATCCCAAAATGAAACCTTTGACACCACCAAAAGACCGTCGGTCACATCAATATCGTCACCTGCATCCTTTTTGATTCCACAGATGGCATAATCATTTCCAATCTCCAGCCTTTCAATCGGAATCTCCAAATCAACACCGGAAGGAGTCGTGATTCTCACGGTTTTCTGCGTAGATAGCGACAACTGTGTACTCTCTTTTGCCGGCGCCGGATTATCTGCCACGATTCCAAAAGTGCACAAATTCAATAACCCCTTTTGAAAAAGCAGTCCGGCAAGTGCCACTTTGGTAGCTGCCGCCGCACACGTTCCGGTTGTATAACCACATCTTAATTTCCTGTCATTTTTATATATAAACTGTTCCTGATTATGTTGCTTCATTTTACGCCCTTCATTTTCCTAAAAAGCATTTTATGTTATACTAATCATATCATAAAATCCCAAAAACAGAAAGGAACAACTATGACCGGAACACTTTTTGGCGTAGGCGTAGGCCCGGGCAATCCGATGCAGATGACCTATGAAGCCGTTGAAATAATTAAACAGACAACACACATTGCAATCCCAACTGCCAAACCATACGCGGCGGATACATCTTTTCATAACGACACAACGTCTGCCTCTCCCCAAAACAGGGGCGTTTTGGCTTTAAACGAGATTCTTACCAAATGTAGCGCATACCAGATTGCACTCGGGCAGGTACCGGAGCTTCCTGACAAAAAGATTCTTCCTGTCTATATGCCAATGACGAAAAATGCCCCTTCCTTAGAAAAAGCTCATCAGGAAGGAGCAGCACTTATACAACAATATTTAGATAGTGGACACGATGTAGCGTTCTTAACCTTGGGAGACCCTACCGTATATTCTACTTATATGTACGTTCAGCAACGGTTGCTCCCTTTGGGCTACAATTGTAGAATAATCAGTGGTATTCCTTCTTTTTGTGCCTCAGCGGCAGAACTTACCGAAGCGCTCTCTGTTAAGGACGAAATGATTCACGTCATTCCGGCGTCCTATCCAACACTAGATGCCCTTCATTTTCCCGGCACAAAAGTATTTATGAAATCCGGCAAGCAGCTACCTCGCCTGCTGTCCGAGCTTAGAGAACATCCGGAGTTGTATCAATCTGTTCAAATGGTAGAAAACTGTGGTATGCCCACACAGAAATGTTATTCATCCCTGGAAGAAATACCGGAAAATGCCGGTTACTTTACCACCATCATCGTAAAATAATTTCTAGGTCAGCAATGTTTACCGTTGGTCAGCAATGCTTCAAATTTCGAAATCAGAGCCTCTACTTTTTTTGCAAAACGGGTTCTGATTTCTTTTTGTTCTCCCAATCCTTCCATTACATAAGAAACTTCAAAGCCTTCCACCCTAAAGCGATTCACCCAGGAATCCTCCTCATCTCCCGCCATATCATTGTGTGCATGATCCCCTGCCACAATCATAAACGGTAACAGCATTACTTTGGTATTCTCTGATTTTTTTGCAAATGCAATTCCGTCTTCTACATCCGGCTCTGCCTCGACGGTAGCTACAAATATATCTTCCTGCATTTTTTCAAATAAATGATTCAATTTCTGATAGCTTTCATTTGCCTTATGACTGGAGCCATGGCCCATAAGCACCAGTGTCTGCTCCTTTGCAAGTTCTTGTTTTCTTGCCGAAAAATACTCTGCCATCCACACATAATCCGACTCTTTGGAAAGCAAAACCTCCCCCATACTTATACTTTCAAAGTGTTCCTGACACCGACTCACTACTTCCTTCATCCGTGTATTTTCGATTCCGTCAATGATATGCGTTGGCTGCACAATGACGTGTTTTACACCATCTCTTTCCATGCGCAAAAGGGCTTCCTCTACGGTATCCGTCTCTATCTGATATTTTTCTTTGAGAATCCGTATAATCATATTGCTGGTAAATGCCCGGTATACTTTTATTCCCTGATCGGCAAAAGTTTTGCCAATTTCTTTTTCAATTCCTTCGATGCAACTACGTCTTGCATTCTCATAGGTAGTTCCAAAACTTACTACCAAAACTGCTCTCTTATCCTTCATTTGTGTCGACTTCCTTCTAAATAAATAATTTCAATTTCATACATTTATGGATTATAACATAACCGGTCACGCACCGCAAAAAAAAGCCCTTTACACTTCAAGTGTAAAAGGCTTTAACAGGGGCAGTAGGATTTGAACCCACGACCT
>JAILQS010000167.1 GCA_024698865.1 Lachnospiraceae bacterium
GCCAGAACAGATGACAGCTCCAGCGGAATGGGACTTGCAATCAGTGCCGAAATACTGGAGCTGCATAATGGAAGGTATGGTGTCGGAAATAAGAGAGAGGGCGTGGAGTTTTACTTTTATTTGCCGTTTTTACCGCCAAAGTATCAGACTTAAGAAAAACCGTTAAAGGGGAGTAGTATTTTGAGCTTGAGAAACATGATGCAACAGGAGGAGAAAGCTGTGATTATGTTAAAAATGTTTTTATGAAGAGTTGCAGGTAATACAACAAAGAGAAGAGCGTTTGTCAGAAGATGAGTATGGATATTGTGTTTGGAGTGAGCAGCGAATAAGGAGTTTTCTGGAAGATAACCTTGGACTTTCAAAAGATAGAAAAGTCAAAGATTGTGAGAGGAAAGAAAAATGTTTCGAAAATTATACGATAAAATAAGTAAAAGAATAGGTGGCATGAGACACCCATACGATGTTGAGTACAAGGCAGGAGCGCGTAAACTTGTTTTGGAAGTTATTGTCTTTGAAATACTGATTATTGCAACTATCTTCGCGGTTAATTATTATGCAGTGCAGGAAAACTATGAAGAACGCATGATTAATGCCGACTATAAGTTGCGGGAAAAACTTGAAAACCTATCTGGAAATACAGTAGAAAGATTGACCAAAGAAAATGCAAAGGAAAAAGTGCTTTTGCCAATTGCCGAGTATAGGGATGAAATTAGGGGAAGAACCGAAGGCGGGGATAATTTCGCGCTTGAACTTTCTTACCGTGATGAAAACGGTAAGAAAGTGCCGCTGATTAAAGGCCCGCAGTTGTATTTGGAATTTGAGTTGCGGGATAAAGCAACAGGAATGCCTCAAAAGCACGTTCTCGATATGCGAGATTATTTTGGGGATGAACAGGTGGATGAAGTCATAGCAAAGTATGTAAAAGAAGATTATTTCAATGCTGATAGAATATGGGGGCGGATAGAAGAGGATGGTACCATCTTTCTCTCTAAAATCGAGATGGCACCAGTAAAAAAAGAGGGAATGTATACTATAATCGAGATGGCACCAGTGGAAGAAGATGGAACATATACTACTCTTTTGTGTAATTCATCACAAGAGGACAACACATTGCTGTATGATTCATTTAGTGAAGACTTTGATGAGGAGGAAATACCGTTACGATATGAATATTTGCAACATGTACATTTATTTGCGTTAAACACAGATGAAAAATTCGCAAAAGAAGCTTCTGCTATCAAATCGGACGAGTCGGATGATACATTCTTTGAGACAATGGTTTCGTATATTCACTACAGAGATATCGAACACTACGAAATAGCTGACTCTAAGGCGACACTTACGATGAAACTTTATGGGAATCCAAGTAAAATGGCATGGGACAGGGTATGGATTATTCCTCTCTCGTCACGTTCGTTTCTACGATTTTGGACCATTACGTTTGTTGGAGTTTTGGTAAGTACAGTAAAGGGATACAGAAAAAGAAACGAACAGAAGTTAAAGCAGAGAAAAACCAGAGATCTGTTCATTAACGCCATGGCGCATGAGTTAAAGACGCCGGCGGCGGTACTTCACAATACTGCTGAGTATCTGGAGTCCGGCAGACGGCCGGAGAAGCAGGAGCATTACCTGTCGGTATTACAACAGGAGTCTGTGCACATAAACCAGTTGCTTGGACAGATGCTGACTTATACCAGAATGAGTGATAAAAAGCAAAGCCTCGACCTTAAGGAAACAGACTTGCAGGAGGTTGTAAACGAGCGTTTGGGATTGTTCCGTGATTTGATCGAAGAAAAAGGTGAATTGGTAGAAGTTCTGGATGACCGGCATGAGAAGGTCTGGTGCGACCGACAGTTAATTGAAATGGTAATTGACAATATGATTACCAACGCCCTCAAATATGGAGACGACGGTGGCAAACTAGAGATTCGATTAAGTAACAATGGTATCAGAATATACAACGAAGGACCAAAGTTATCGCAGGAAGAATTGCAGGAAGTCTGGACGCCGATGTATCGTGGAGACAAAGCCAGAACAGATGACAGCTCCAGCGGAATGGGACTTGCAATCAGTGCCGAAATACTGGAGCTGCATAATGGAAGGTATGGTGTCGGAAATAAGAGAGAGGGCGTGGAGTTTTACTTTTATTTGCCGTTTTTGCCACCGGATTTTATTTAAAATCAAATTGTTTTTTATACGTGCTTTCCTTAAAACAGGTTGGAGGATAGCATACAACAACAGTTTTGATCTGAGGATTCTCTTTGAGATAGTCTTTGACTGATTTTTGGTAATGTCTCAAATCCATTATGTGAACTTTATGAAAGTTCAGTGAAGATAGAGCTGAGATTGGTCTGGCAAAGGAATCTTCGATAATCAAAATCTCATTGTCTGGAACGCTATCGTTCGTAATGACATCTAAAGCGGGATTGTGACCGAGATAGTAGTTGTCTCGGCCGCGTCTCGCTGTTTTTATGTCTTTCAGGTTCTCGGAGTATAATACACTGTTTTCAAAATCACCGGTTCGTACCTTGTCTTCTCTAAGTTTCCCTTTACCGTTATATATTTCATGAGTAAAAGTGTTCTCTGTTTTAAGCGGCTTAATAACGGTAAAATCGTCGAGTGCATCCGCATAAAGGCCGTTGATTCTGCTATACTGACTTCCGATAAAGGAATCTTTGTACGTAGTTGTATCAAAATTTTTAATATCGGTATAATCAGAAGAAAGCTCTAAACCATCCTTGTTTTTCAAATAATCCATAAGGTAAATATATGCATTAAATGCGGTTTCCTCTTTCCAATGATGGTCACCGTTAAAGAATAAACTGCCGTATTGTGTAGAATCCTGTTTGTAGTATCTTTCGTCGTGCAATGTCAGATTCTCTTTCGCAATTTCCCGATAATCAACGAAATTTACTCCTGATTTGTCAAGACCACTGAGAAATGCATCGCCGCTTTTATTGGCTCCGTCTGCGTAGCCACTTGGTAATTCATTGTTGTATTTATTAACCTTATAAGGCTCCATAAAGAATAGAAAATCTACACCATTCTCTTTGCAAAAGTCATTAAAATCGGTTGTGTTTTTGATAGCCGTGCTCACATCCATTTCATCATATGCAAAGGATAACTGTCCATTCGTTAACTTGTATATTGTGTAGGTTGGATCTGTGTCTTCTATAATATCTTTCCCGATACATCTTTGAAAAAGTCCATTCAAGCTTACGTAATTATCTTTTAACGGGGTTTGATCTGTGATTCGTCTGTCAGTTTCGGCAATAAAATACCGGGTTTTCTCCAGATAACCTTTCCCTTTGAAATCGTAGTTTCCAAAGATATGGAAGGAATTATATGCGTATACCCCAAAATTAATCATTAAAAAACCAACAAACAGGGCAGTAAATATTTTTCTCATTGTTATTTCTCCTAGAATTAGTATTAAAAATTAAAATAAATAAAAGGATTGTATGCTCCTTTAACTACGAAAGTTATGGAGATAATAAAGCATATTGCATAAAAGACGTATTTTATGGCATCTGTTACTCGTGATTCTTTTTGTATCAAGGCTTTTTGCATCAAAGCCGCAACAGGAACAGAGCAGATCATGCAAAGCAGGAAATACACTCCATATTCCAGTAAGTAGAAGTTTGCAAGGTAGTCAAAGGTGCCGGCATGTTTTCCGATTCCAAACATTACTTTAATATAGCGGTATGCCTGACCAATGCTGTCGGAACGGAATATTACCCAACCAAGAACTACGAACAAAGCAGTATATACATATTTAAATATCTTAAAGAACCACTGGTTTGCTTTCTTCTCAAATCCAATCAGTTTTTCAATTGTCAAGAGAACAAAATACATCAATCCCCAACAGATGAAGGTCCAGTTGGCGCCATGCCATACACCGGTCAGTGCCCATACGACAAACAGATTGAAGATTAAGCGCCCTTTGTTTTTTACTCGGCTACCGCCCAAAGGAAAATATACATAGTCTCTAAACCATGTGCCAAGTGACATATGCCAGCGTCTCCAGAACTCAGAAACTGAGGTAGAGATGTATGGATAATTAAAGTTTGGAAGAAAATCAAATCCGAACATTTTGCCAAGACCGATTGCCATCTCTGAGTAACCATGGAAATCAAAATAAATCTGGAAGGTATAAGCCAATGCACCCAGCCAGGCAAAACCAACAGACATATCAGTGCTTTGTAAGCCAAAAGCCCTGTCTGCTACGAGTGCAATGTTATTGGCAAGCAATATTTTTCTGCAAAACCCTCGGATGAAGTAAGATACACCCTCTGAGAATTTGTCCAACGATTCTTCGCGGTTGTTAATTTGTTCGGCAACCGTTTCGTAGCGCACGATAGGTCCGGCGATCAACTGCGGGAAGAAAGAGATATATAACCCGACATTCAGTGGATTCTTCTGTGCGGCACCGTGTCCTCGGTATACATCGATTACGTAGGACAGAGCTTGAAAGGTGAAAAATGAGATACCGATTGGTAAGGCAATTTTTCGTATTGCAATATCCGTTCCCAAAACAGCATTTAGGTTATCCACGGTAAAATTCAGGTACTTAAATATGAAGATAATAATAAGGTTGAAAAATACGGATATACCGACGATAAGTTTTGCATGGCTGCGATTGGTTTCTTTGGTTTTTCCTACAAGATAGCCAAACAGCCAGTTCATTATTATAGATAACAGCATGACAAACACGAATAACGGTTCACCCCATGCATAGAAAATCAGACTCAGGATTAATAATATGATATTCTTTGTCTTTTTACCGGGAAGCAGATAGTACAACAGAAGTGTGACAGGTAAAAAAACAAATAAAAATGTTGTAGATGTAAATAACATTTTGTCCTCCGTTCAAGCCATATAGAGTATGTATATACGAGATATTCATATATGGTATTTCATTATAATAATTGAACTTTATGTTCGCTATATGAATATACTCTATTCTGGGGTTTGCGTCAAGGAAATGAGGACATTGATAAATGAAAAGATATCAATTGAAAATGAAGGAGGTGAAATCAAAATGAAACTCAAAAATTTTTACGAAGAAGCGTGTGTATAGTGCTTATGGCAACAATTTTTCTACAGGAAGCAAAAATGGCAGGTGCTGCTACGAAGGGTTATTTTAAAAGTGTAACAGAGGTATCATCTCTGAGAGGAACTGCTGATGAAAAAGGCTATGCTACGCCCGAAGGAATGAGTATAGTTGATAACTATATGTTTTATGCAACAATTAATGACAAAGGAAATCAAAAACTCAATGTACATGATCTGAAAACTGGAGGCAATTTCCCTGTTTATAATGGAAATCCATCCAAGAATAACACTGTGTTTACGGAATTGGGACATGCAAATGATATTTTTGTAAATAAAGATTATATTTACATTGCGGTAGGTGTAGATGGTCGTCCTCAAGTGATTAGATTCAAGTGGCATATCTCAAACAACAAGTTTTATCTGGATACGAAAAAGGAATATTACGTGAAAAATAAAGCAGGTAATGATTGGAAAGGTGTCTTGTTTTCGGGAATAGGGTATGATGAAAAAGCAGGGTTGTTTATTCTGAAAAGGGGAACCAACATATACACAGCTAAAATAGATACTCCAAATCTAAGATTTCAGATTAAAGAGGTGTACACACTTAATTTAAGTAATGTAAAATATGACGGTAAAACCTATAATATTCCGGAACTCAAAGAAAAATTTGAACGTGAACACCCAGGAGAAAATCTGAAATGTTATGCATATCAGTCCATGTATTATTATAAATACAAGAATAAAGAGGGTGGACGAATTTACTTACCTATATCGCATGCCAGTACAGACGATGCAAACAGACTACATACAGGCATGGTAGTCGTTTATGAGTTCAATCCTAAAAGTGCAGCTCAAACGTTGCAGCCGTTAAGCACAACTTCATTTAGAGTTAATATGGCAGCAAAATATAAAAATCTTATGGAGTTTGAAGGTGTTTCATCTTACAATAATAAACTGTATTTTGTGGCCAATGCTGTCAAAACAAATGCCGAAAAACATACCGCATTTGATGCATATTTTAATGACTATACATTGGAATGATATCAAGATGCTTTTGCATACAGTTAAGTATGGAAATATGTTCTAAATTATGCTACTATAAAATTAAGAAACAGTGTGGGAAATCGCGGCAAAGCAATAAGGAGAGAGTTGTATGAAGAAATTTTTATTTATGGTGGTAGCGGTGTTGTGTTTTGCAGGAACGTTTACGATTTCAGATGCAAAAACGCTCAAACTTAGTAAAAACTACACTCGTAATTACAAATATGAGTATTTAACCATGTATGATATGCCAGAGCAACCTTATGACAACAAGATAAAGATCAAGGAACCTGGGATGTATGACATCACAATTGAGTATTTGGATATAAAGCCGGGGGAAAAGGTAGAAAAGAAGAATACTTGTTTGAAGTATTCCGTTCACGACAAAACTGACACCAAGTATTTTAAAGTGCCTATATACACGAAAAGGAAAAGTACGGTTGGTTTGGAAAAGGGAACAGCTATAATTTCAGTTTATCCGCAAATTTCAGAGAATGACTATACCATCAAATATAAGATTAAAATCTGTAAATCTGACAAACAAAATCTTTCTTTTTCAAAGGCAGTCAGGTTTGCCAAAAAGAAAGTAAAAAGTTCCATGAAATACACGAAAAAGGGAAATACAGCAAGTATTACCGGTGCTAAAATTCAACTCAAATCAGATCCGAAAGTTGAGAAGAATAATCAAACAGCAATTGCAACACCTGTTATACAAATAAAGAAGACTGGAAAACGCTCATATGCAAATCTTTTATTTAAAGGCAGATTCGACTTGTATTCTCAAGGCGGGGGTCGGGGGATAACTGTTGTATCGCTATATAATGCAAGAGAATTCGATGAGAAAATACATATGGACTTCTGTAAATTTGACGAGACAAAGGGAACTTGTAAATATGACGAGGAAACCGGATTATATAAAGAAAAAGTCTCTTATCATTGCCCGGTTTTTAAAAGTTATAAAAACACCGTAAAAAAAGTAGATAAAATGATATCTGTGCTTAAGTCCAAAAAGGCATATTTTAAATTAAGAAACTCAGGTGGCGAAGAGATTTATGGAGAACTTGATAAAAAAACTAAAAAGAAATGGCTTGACATTGTAAAACTATACAGAGAATTATTAGAAGAATATAATGAAGCGTAAACGCAGTATAGAGTATACTGTGATTAAAAACAGGTAATTGTGAGTTGCCTTTGGCAAACCAAAAAAGTGTCGCAGGAGGCACTTTTTTTGGTTTGCGCCGTGGACAGTTTTTATTGCAAAAACCCAATATCTGTTATATAATTACATAAAAGATAAAGAATGATAAAGGGGAATATCTATGAAAAAAACAAAGCAAATCATAAGCCTATGCATAGCAGCTGTCTTGTTCTTTAGTTGTACAGGCATTGCGAATGCAAAAGAGGTTGTCATTGGAGATAGGGAGAATTTCTATATAGATTCCAACATAACCTTTGAATACTTTGTAGACGTCTATTTGGAAGAAGGCACGAAGGATGCGAAAGCATTAGAACAAAATAACGCAACAATGAAAAAACAATTAAAAACGTTACAAAGAGAAGCCGGCAAGGCGTATCCTTACACGAGAACGGCTTACGAATGCAGAGACCGGTCTATTTTCAAAGAAAAGATGGATCCGACAAAGGTTTATCTGGCGGATGGTGGAGTTATAATCCCACCTGTATCATATATCAAATACAGTTATAATCTCTCAACGGAACCTGATATTACGAATCCATACGATTTTGAACACAAAGTGGTTCCAACATCAGCACTGTATGTCAAAGGGAAAGTAACTGCCCAGGCCAGAAAATGCAAGAAAATATGCGATAAAGTTCAAAAACGACTAAAACCATATACCAAACAAAAAGGAACGAAACAGACGATAAAGATTCCTTTAAAAAAGGCAAAGAAGCTATTAAACAATAAGGAAAAGAATTATCTCAAAAAATACTTGTATACATTACCGAAAGAACAGATGAAACAAGTGAAAAAGACATACAATTATTCATGGGGTAAGATTTATCTGCTGAATGACGGACGTACCTGGGTTATGCAGTATGGATTGTGGACAGGTCTGTTTGAAGAATGCGAAACACGGTACGAAAGAACTTACTCAGGGGATGAATTTGCTTATGACTTTGGCGACAAGTATTACACTTCATATAGAGAATTCAAATATGAAAAAGACAGTGGTATTGTACGAGCTCTAGACGACCAAAAATTTGAAGAAGATGACATTTATATGCCACCTTTAAGTGGTGTTGATTGTACCAGAATTGGAATGTCTATTGACGATAGTGATGAAACAGTGTTTAAAAGATCCTATAAAGTTCACTGGTACAAGAGTGGCGGGAAGTTTGTAAAACCTACGTTTTTGAAATAATATGAGTATGGCTACACTTTTTTGTGACACATACATAACAACTTAAAAATGTATAGATGGAAAGGTTCTTTCTTTGCCATCTATACATTTTTCTTGTTTTTTGTTATAATAAATAAGCTATACAGCAAAAAAACAACACAATAGGAGGTATGGTTAATGAAAAATTTAACTAAAGCATTGAATGCGAAAGTAGTCAGCATTTTACTTGCAGTAGCTATGGTAGTAACATCCATCGCTGTTCCGGGTAATGCAAAAGCTGACACAGATGCAACAGCTCCTGCAATTTTAGACACAGGAGTTCATGTTGATGTATTTGCAGAGCCACTCGCACCTGTAGGTGTTAGAGCACAGGGTGGCAGCGCTGCCGAATGGGTGCTTGACGAGCACTATAAAGTAGGCGAAGGCGTAAGAGAAAAAATTGACGGAGGAGTGGGCGACTTCTATAGGAAGTTTGTCGGAAATGATCAGGGTTGTTCTGCCAGATATACAAGTAGAATTTATGTTCCTGAGACAAAGGCCTATAATTTCTGGATGTACGGAGATGATGGTTTCCGCCTCTATGTAGATGGTGAAAAATTAATTGACTGGTGGGTAACTGACTGGGATAAGATGCAGAGAAGTACCAAGTCAATTGAGTTAACGGAAGGTTATCACGATCTTGTAGTTGAACATTTACAGGGATTTGGTGGAGTACACGTATCTCTTAGATGGAATGGTGAAAATGAAGTTATTCCAGCTGCAAATTATTTCCACGATGTTTCCAATACTACAATTGAGCTGAAAAAGGGAGATACCTATACTCTCAAATCTGAATCAGCCGATGCTACATGGAGAAGTACTGATGAAACTGTAGCAACTGTAGATAATGGAACTATTACAGCTGTAAAAGGTGGAAGCGCTGATATCGAACTTACGGTAGCAGGTGTTACAAGCAAAGTTACCGTAAATGTTAAAGACGGTGGTGTAGCAACTACAATTTACGAGGCTGAAAACGCTGCATTGACATCACCTGCAGCTGTTGCATCCAATGGCGGTGCTCATGGTGGTAAAAAAGTAGGTTGGATTGATAATACAAGCGCTAAAATTGATTTCACAGTAAATGTAGAATCAGCAGGCACTTATAACATTGGCGTATTTGCTGATGGTGAAGCTAATGCGGTACATACTTACAAGGTAAATGGTGGCGAGGCACAGACTGTCACATATACAAAATCTCACGGCTGGGACAATTGGGAAGAGTACCCAATCGCTGTACAGCTTAATGCAGGGGATAACCACATTGTATTCTCTAATGCAAATGATGGTGGACCATATGCAGAGTTGGATTATATTCAGGTATATCCAAAAGATTTTGATATAAATGAAAAATTTGCGCCAATCCTTGGTGGAATTAAAGTTGGTGATAAAGCTATCGAAGGTTTTGATGGAAGCAAATATTTCTATGAGATGCCAAAAGCTGCATCTGCAACATACCCAGAAGTATCTGCAGTAGATGTAAAAGCTGGTTACACAGCTACTGTTACACAGGCTTCAGACAAGCTTCCTCAGGCAACAATCACAATCACCAACAATGATGATCCGGAAGACATTGTAAGTTACGGTGTTAACTTCTATGATCCTGAGAATTCATTCACAAGCTCTATTGTTAACTTTGGAGCGGATCCATTTGTAACTTATGAAGATGGATATTATTATTATATTCGTGTATTGAAAGATACACAGATTTATATTTCTAAATCTCCACAGATCTACAGACTTGCTGCAGTTGAGCCGGTTAAAGTAGTAGATGTTGGAGGAAACGGAGCTGAGCAGTTATGGGCACCTGAAGTACATTACATCGATGGAAAATGGTACATCTATGTATGTATGGGTGGCGGTGGATCTCACAGATTATATGTATATGAGAGTGAGACATCTGACGCTCAGGGTAAATACAAAGATAAAGTAAAATTAACTCCAAAGGCAGAAAATAATAGTGGACTTACAAACGTATCCGCACCGGATGCCAACGATTTCTGGGGTATTGACCAGACAGTATTTAAGTACAAAGGTAAACTCTACGGCGTATGGTCCGGATGGAGTGGTGATAGAGATTACAGACAGAGCTTATGGATTGCTGAGATGGATTCACCTACAAGCTTCAGTTCAGAAAGACACTTAATCTCTACACCAATGTACTCTTGGGAAACTGATCAGACACCTGTAGTAAACGAAGGACCTCAGGTTGTATATGGTAAGGATAAAGACGGCGAAGAAATCATTAACATCGTATACTCTGCAAGCGGAAGCTGGGCAGACACTTACTGTCTTGGAATGGTTTCCTTACAGCCTAACAAAAACCCACTGGATATTGATAGCTGGACAAAGGCTAAGAAACCTATCTTTACACAGAACAGAGATACAACCTTCTCTACCGGTCATGCAAGCTTTGTTAAGTTAAATGAAAACGGTGGATACTTAGTATATCACGCAACAAGAGGATCAGGACAGGGTTGGTCCGGACGTGGTGCACGTGTACAGCAGTTCGCATTCCATGAAGATGGAACTCCATACTTAGGAGTTGCTTGCAACTACGATAGTAAAGTTAACATCATCGATGGTTCTGCTAAACCAACAGCAGTAAGATATGAAGCAGAAGATGCTGTATTATCATCATGTAGTGCTGTTTCAACTTACAACTCTTCTAATGGTGAGAAAGTTTCCTTTACTGCAAGAGAAGGTGTTGCTTCGTTTGAAGAAGTAAATGTAGAAAAGGCCGGATATTATACGGTATTTCTTGGTGCTTGCTTCTTCGATGGAAACTATACTCAGACAAGTGATTTAGATATTGTAGTAAATGGAAAAGATGCAGGAACTGTTAAAGTTCTTCCTTTCGATAGTGATAATGGAAATGCATCTGTTGTTACAGATAACTGGAATGGATACGGCGTAACTGCATATCTTAACAAAGGAAATAACGTAATTGAAGTTCAGAAAAATACAACAAAAGCAAGAACAGGACTTGATTACATCGAAATCGACCTTGTAAAAGAATTAGACAAGGCTCCACTTGAAAAAGCGATTGCTGATGCAAAAGCACTCAACAAAACAGATTACACACCTGCTACATATGCTGCAATCGAAAAAGCAGTTGCAGATGCAGAAGCTTTACTTGCAAAAGATGAAGAAAATGCACAGGCTGATCTTGATGCTGCACTTGCAGCTATCAATGCAGCAGTGAAAGGACTTGCAAAACCTGAGTACAAGATCAACTATGTACTTAACGGTGGTGTAAATGCAAAGGCTAACCCTGCAATGATTCCTGCTACAGGAATTAAGAGTCTTGCTGCTCCAACCAGAGCAAAATATGTATTTGGCGGATGGTATGCAGACAAAGCATTCAAGACAAAAGTAACATCAGTTGCAGCTGGTAAAGAAGCTACCGTATATGCTAAATGGACAGCAGCTGCTGCTAAAAAAGGTGCTGTAAGCAAAGCTACTAACGTAAAAGGAAAGAAGATTTCCGTTAAAATTAAGAAGATTGCTGGTGCTAACAAATACAGTGTTCAGGTTTCTAATTCTAAGAAATTCAAGAAGATTGTTAAGAAAGCAACAACAACTAAGACAACTGTTACAATTAAGGGCTTAAAGAAAGGTACTTATTATGTAAGAGTTGCAATGATGCAGAAAGATTCTACAGGTAAGATGATTACCGGTAAATATGGAACTGCTAAGAAAGTAAAAGTTA
>JAILQS010000002.1 GCA_024698865.1 Lachnospiraceae bacterium
TTAACTTGAAAGTTATTTCTTAACTTTTATTTTCTTTACAGCTGAATATTTGCCGGAAATCTTTGTTCCTTTTGCGTTCTTCGTATATGCGCAAACTTTTACATAGTAGGTTTTGCCCTTCTTTAATTTGCTTACGGTTACGCTTGTCTTCTTAGCTGAAAGATTAACCTTTTTCAAACCTTTTTTGAATTTCTTGTCAGTTGCAACAAGTACGGTATAGCCTTTTGCTCCACTGACTTTCTTCTTCAAGGTTACTACAATCTTTTTACCTTTTTTGTTTACAACACTCTTAATCACCGGTTTGCCAGGTGCTTTCACTGCCGGCGCAGGTGTCTTAGCCGGTGCAGGTGTAACGGTAGGGTTGGTCGTTGGTGGTGTTGTAGGTTTTACCGGTTCTGCATCTTTCAGATTCTTAACTGCTGTAGATAAAGTTTTATATGCAGCAGCTTCTTCTGCTTCTGTTGCATTTGCTTTGCTTAATATAGCTTTTGCATTTGCAAGTGCGCTAGAGAATGATTTGTAAGAATCTGCAGTGTACAGAGACGCCGGATTATTCTTGTTCAAATCATAGTAAGCTTTCAATGCATTTTCTACTTCGATGTAGTCAATTGCAAGATTGTCTTTTGTGTTGTTCTTCTGGATTTCGATGATGTTTTCACCTGCATTCAAATGAACTTCCACTTCATAACCGGTCCAGTTATCTGCAACCAGTCCGGCTGCTGTAGTTCCTGAGTTCAATGGGAAAATATTAATGGTCTGATATTTATCCTCATCACCATTAACTACAACGTCTAATTCTGCTTTTTCACTGTACTTGCTGTTCTTATAAGCAACTCCTACATATACTTTGTAGTTGCCGGAGCGTGGAACGTTCACACTTTCAAATGAAACGCTTCCCTCACGGGCTGCAAAGTTAACTTTTCTTCCATTAGACGCATTGTAAGCGCTTACTTTATTAGCACTCTGAATTGTAGCATCTTCTGCTTCATAACGAGTGATTCCTTCTACTTTAGTGCCATCAATTACATTAATTCTACTGTTGTAGTTACATGCAACACCTACAAAAGGTGTTCCATCTTCATTAAAGGTAAACTGCTGAATACGGACACCACGTCCTGCCCATCCGCTACCTGCAACTTTTGTAGCGTGGTAAACAAGATATCCACCTTTATCACTTAATTTTACAAAGTTAGCATGTCCGGTTGAGAATGTTTCATCGTAGTTCTGTTTGAAGATTGGAAGTGGTGCTTTCTTCCAGCTTTCAAATGCCAGTGGATCTGCACCCTGTTTTAATGTAATCATTCCAAGACAGTAAGTATCTGCCCAGCTTCCGCTTGCAGAATATACGATATTTACTACTTCTTTACCATTCTTATCTTTACCGATAACTACCTGTGCACCTTCGTTTACTACAGGAGACTGGTCTGTTTCCCATGGGTACGTTGGTGTACTAATCAAATGTCTTTCACTTGAGAAGCTGGTTGGTGTATCCATCTTTGCAATCCAGAGACTCTGTCTTCCATCAAGATGACCTGACCATCCGGACCATACGCCGTACAACTGTCCATCTACTTCAAATACAGTCTGGTCAATTCCCCAGCAATCTGTGCTGTCAATATCACTTTCGTTATTGTAACCGGCACTTCTTGCCTTTGGTACTACCTGTACAGGCTCTTTGTATTCGCCCTGTGCATCGCTTGTTTTACTCTCTAATACATAGAGACGGTGATTAGCACCTGCACCCCAGGTAATGTAGATGTACCATTTGCCATTGATAAAGTGCATCTCAGGTGCCCATAATTCTTTGGAAGCATTTACTCCGGAGTCATATACAACAACCGGTTCAACTGCTGCCAGTCTGTAAATCTGCTCTGATTTGGAAATCAGAATCTGTGAGTCGTTCAAAACTCGAATGTAATAATAGTATCCGTTTACAAATGTAACATATGGGTCAGCACCATAGTTTACAATAGAACTTGCTACGGTATTGTCACCATAGAAGTTTACTCCGTAAGAAACAGTATCCATTGGATCTGTCTTAGAAGTAATCGTTGCAACTGCCTCCGGCAAATCAGCGTTTGCCTGACGGTAAGTAACTTCATAGCCTTCTTTTACACCACTTACAGCAATCTGTGGATAGCTGTTGGCATTGGTTTCATGCATTTCATAGAAATACTTATCTGCACTAAATCCTTCTACTGCTGTACCACCAACGGTAAGTCCCTGAATATACGGAGTATCATCAATTTCAAGTACATAATCTTTGTCATATACTGCGATGTAATCCATCTCTGCAAAGTTACTGTCTTTTGTAAAGGTGATTGTGTTTTCACCGGCTTTAAGATTTACATTGATTTTGTATTCATTCCATACATCCCAACCGGAAGAGTTTACATAGGCAACTCTCTTTTTGTTATCCTGATCACCATTTACCCAATACAGATGTGCTGCATCTGCTCCAGGTCCGTCTGCACAAACTGCTACTACATAAGTACCCGCTTCTGCAACATTTACATGATAAGTAACGGTTGCATCACCGTTGTCGATATAGCCGACTTTTACACCACCACTTGCTTTATCATTGGTAGCAGTTCTTGCAGGTTCCGTAAGATCAGCATTTTCTGCCTCATACTTAATACGGGAAGACTCGATATCCAATGTGAATTTGCTTGTCTTTCCGGAAACAGTAGCAGAAACTTCCGCTTTACCTGCTTTTTTACATGTTACTGTACCATTGTCTACTGTAGCTACTTCAGTAGGAGTTGCAGCCCATGTAGCTGCCTCTACTGTATAGAAGTTATAGTCCTGTCCAGCCGTAGCATTTACGGTAGTTCCCTGAATAGGGTGTAACAGGTTCGCTGCAGGAATTACTGCTTCTGCAACACCTGCATCGCTTGATTTCCAGGAAAGCTTGAGGCTTGAACCGCCCTCGCCCTGTAAATGCTCTACTTTTAAGGCATGGAATCCTTTTGTTAAAGAAATATTATCAGAGGTCTCTGACACTACTCCAACATTCCAGGCATCAATGATTAATTCATTGTCTACCCATACACGACATCCATCGTCAGAGTCTGCTTTGAAGGAGTAAGCTCCATTAGCGTCTACTTTAAGTACACCTTCCATTCTGGAAGAACAGTAAAGATCGTTGCCGACATTAGACTTGTACATTACATCCAGGCTACGTCCATCCAACACCGGAAGAACCTCTGTTCCAACTAAAAATCTGTCATCAACAATCCATTTGGTTGCAGCTGCTTTATCTACTGCCTTTGGTGCCAATGGCTCACAAAATACAGAAGTAGAAAGTCCACCGCCATAAATAATGACGTCGTCGCCTGCTGCCTGTGCATCTCCTGCAGGTGCTCCGAAAGTTACAGAAGTAACTATCATAGCAAATGCTAACAGGAAACTACACACTTTTTTGGTTAAATTACGTTTTGTGTGTTTCATACAACATCCTCCTAAATAAAATTCCCGGCGGTAAATTTCTCTCCGCCAGATTGATTTAGAGATTATTTTTGGGAGGTAACGTTACCTCCCAAAAATCCTTCATCTTATATAAAATTATATCAAACAACACGCTACGTTTTTTTGCTATTTATTCCTTATTTTATATACCTTAGAATATGAACTAAGTTTTTTTGCGCTTGTCGAGTCAATTTTATAAGCCGCAACCTTTACATAATAAACTTTTCCCTTTTTAAGCCCTTTTCGAGTTATTTTTACACCTTTTGCATATGATATTTTTTTGTTCTTTTTGAATTTTTTATCGGTTGCTGTCACATAAACATAGCCATCCGCACCGCTAACTTTTTTTGTAATCTTAACCGTCAGCGTCTTTTTCTTCTTGTTGATGGTAAGTTTCGCCTTCGGTGCACCCTTAAGCACTACCTTATTCCATTTTGCATACAAGGTTATATTTTTCGTGAGATTTGCAGGAATCTGCGTCACTTTTGTCTTGAATGCACTGTCCGCATACCATCCACCAAAGAGATATCCTTTCTTTTGCGGCGTAACAAGTGCAATCCCTTTATTTCCTGCGGTTACTTTGGTGACAAGTCCCTTTGGCGCGGTTCCACCATTTAAATTATAGGCAACGGTATACGTCGCCGGTGTTGCAGGAACCAAAGGCTCATTTCCCTGCTGTACCGGTGCCACTTCCTCGCCCTGATATGTAAGGTACAGATAATCCACATCTGCCATTCCGCTCGCGTTAGTATTCTCCGTAACGGAAACTTCCAAAGTTCCTTTTTTCAAATCAACGTAGATTCCATCTCCTTCGATTTCTGCATCTAAAAGATTACATGGACGGAAGGTGCCTCCGTTATTACCTCCGGCATAGTTGGAATGATATACTGTGTAAGTATCCTTTCCGATGGTAATGTCCTGCCGGCATTTATTATTGTGTCCGTTTGTTCTACTGTTTCCAACGAGCGATACCAGATACTTGCCATCTTTCGGAACTTCCACCTGGAAGGTAATAGAAGAATCCGTATCCACGTTTGTAACCGTACTTCTTCCGGATGCTCTCTTTTCTTCTTTTATCGTTGCATTTCCGGTAAGCTCTGCCTCTTCTGCTTCATATTTCAGTGAAGTCACATACGGAGTTCCCGAAGGGTTCTTCATCAGCACATCGTGTGGAACCGGATTACCAAATACCGGCGTGTTGCCGTTCCAGCTCATTTTCACAGCTCTTGCACTTCGGTCAACCCAGCCGCCGCCACTGCTTTGGAACGCATGATAAATCAGATATTCCTCTTTGCCATCCGGTGAAGTCGTTACCATCGCATGTCCGGTGCTGTACGTTTCTTCTTCCGGATCTAAGGACTGCGTAAACAGCGGGCCTCCGCATTTCTCCCAGACGTCCGTATCCATCAGGTCAGCCGTGCGGTCTGCGGTAAGCGTTCCAAGACAGTACCAGTCATTGCCGGAGAAGTTGGTTGTATACAGTATAATCACTTTGCCATTATGATAAATAATCTGCGGTCCTTCGTTTACGTAAATATCACCACCACCATTGTCGTTATGTCCTTTTGTCTCCCAAGGCTCTGTCGGCGTATTTAACATCACGCGGTCACCTTTTAATTTGGTCGGTCCATCCATCTCGCAGATGTAAATATCCTGTCTTCCATCCTGGAAGCCATCCCAACCGGACCAGACATAATATTTGGCATTGCCATTTCCATCTTCGATTACCGTTCCGTCAATCGCCCAACGATCCGTCTCCGGCTCCATCTTGCCCACGTAACTGTAGTGCGCCTGCGGGTCATTCGGGTCATCACTCTTCCATACAAACATTCTATGCGTTGCACCATTTCCACTCTGGTCGGTACAACTTGCGTAAATGTACCACTGATAGTTTCCGTCTTTATCTTTCAGATGAAAAATTTCCGGTGCCCACAGTTCTCCGTGGCAAAGGGTATTGTCGCACCCCTCGTCATTTACCGTAAATACAACAATTCTTGGAGCCGCCTCAAGATCCTGTAGTCTCTTTGCCTTTGATACCGTTACACCAAGATTAAAGTCCTGACGTACATAATAATAGTATCCGTTTTCATAATGAATATATGGATCCGGTGAACCTCCGTTTGAGCCGGAAATCAAGATTGGATTGGTCATATAATCATTGCTTACTGTAACTGTAGCTGTTACGGTAATTGCAGGTTTCTTAACTCTACCTGTTACGGTAAATGTACCCGGTCCCGCATATTTGCTCTGATCAATATAATTCCAGGTAACGTCATAAGCCGAAGTCTTTCCGTTACAGGTGATTGTCTCCGGAAGCTTTGGTCTCATACCGCGAACTGTTGTTACATTTACTGCATCCGGTGTTTGGGTTGCCACGTTTTTAAATATAACCGGAACCTTGACACTCTTAGCTAATTCTGCGTGATCCCTTATATTTGCAATCAAATTCACAGCAATCTGATTAGACGAACCTGTAGCGGTAGCATATTGTTTGCCGTTTACATCTGTACTGACCGTAACACCGGTGTCAGCACCTTCTACACTCCAACGGTAGTCGATATGTAAATCCTCTACGTCAGCCTCATCCGGGAGATATAATTTGCTTCCGTATGCCAGGTTGTTTAAATCTTTCAGCCCATTGTACTTTGCAACATCAAGTTTAGTTTCCATGTTCGCAAGCAGTGAGCGATTGCCTTCCTCGTACATACTTGTGATATCACTCTCGGATAAAACCTTATCATAGATTCTAAAATCATCTACATAGGCATAAAGATTCGGATCCACACCAAACTGTGCCATACCGATATATGCACGATTAAGTCCGTTCCTTGTCAGACCCGCAATTGTCTGTCCCTGTGTCACGTCTTTACTCGCTACTAAAGAACCGTCTTTGAAAAGGCGGATTTTCTTCTCACTGTCACTGTAGGTGACAACAACGTGATTCCAGGAATTCTGTTCAAATGATCGATCCGGTCCATTGGCACGATCTGCTTTGTCGTTCACACGAAGTGCACTGGCATATCCAATGTTTCCGGGTTCACACGGGGAGAACAGATTCAAAAAGTTCTTCGTATCAAGCCCCAAATCCCAGACTCTCGTATTTTTCGTTGTTCTCTGATTATTCACCCATACGGATACAGATATCTCATCTACATTTTTCACGGCATCCTTAGGTATCTGGACATAACCACCCTTTACCAAAAGTGCCTGACCAAATACACCATCTTCTCCACCCTCTAACGTTCCGTAGGTTGCTCCATCCATTGCATTGGCACTGGCATCCTTCGCATTCACCCCTTCACCGTCAAACGTGTAATGAACAAGTAAATGATCCTCTGCTGCCTCTGCGTTTGTGCTAACCAATCCCACCGGAACAACCGAGGTTATCGTCATCGCCGTAACAAGTAGCGATGCAAAAAATCTGTTTTTCATTAACCTTAAGTTTCTCATTTTTTCTCCTTCTTTTTAAATATTTATACTTCCCTTAACGGGTTATTTTTACCTTTACTACTTTACTTGCCGCTCCATTCACTTCCCTACCACAGGAATCTGTCCTGTACGCCCAAGCCTTGATAAAGTAAGTTTTGCCTTTCTTCAAGCCTTTTACCGTAACACTGACCTTGCCGGAGGCAACTTTAAGCTTCTTAACATTTTTCCTGAACTTCTTATCCGTTGCCAGCAAAACCCTATACCCATCCGGTTTATTCTTATCTTTCTTAAGTTTAATACTAAGCTTCTTCCCCTTCTGGTTCTTCCAAGAATTAATCACTGCTTTTGAAAGGCTGATTTTCGACCATTTGGCATATACTCTAAAATCGCCGATTCCGCTAAGCATTGTAACTTTATTTTTAAACGTCTGCTCTCTATACCAGCCGACAAACAGATATCCGCTTTTCTTTGGCGCATTTAATGTAAGCTTTCCGGTAAATGTGGTGGCATTATTTTTGTGATTGACTCCACCATTCAGGTTATACTGCACCGCCGATGTTGTTCGTGCCTGCACGGTAATCTTCGACGTAACCTTAAGATTCTTATTTCCAAGGTTTTTAACCTGTCCGTATGCTTTTTCCACAACCGGAAGTACTATCGTTCCCTCAATATCATAGGTAGTTGTTTTGTCCGGCTTGAAATTAACCTTTGAGAAGTCCCATTGGATGGAAAGGGTAAGATTCTCGTAGTCTTTATCCTGCCTTTCGGATGCCGGATAGAACAGATTGATTCTTTCCTCTATCTCCTTTTTATCATCTTCTATCGTCTGGTCATCTTCCACGGTTTTGGATTTTTCTTTGGAGGTTACTAATGTCACGCCGGTTATTTTATCTGTAATTCCGGTGTTGTTCTGCGTTGTTCCCCAAGGAACTGTTACCTCTGCCACACTTGTAGGCAGTGGCTTTGTCCGCTTTCCGTTTGGTATATACATGTCAATCAGATTGTCTACATCTACTGCACCGGAAGGCCCGTCCTGCTTTGTAACGGTCGGCCCGTTGATTTCAATAACCGTCTCGCCGTCTTTATTTTTCACAAACTGCATTTTATCTATGCACATGCTTCTTGGGTCTGCACTACCGGTAATTTCATTGTGACAATGGTACGCAACCCAGTACTCACTTCCATCCGGCGATTTTACAATGCAGTGGTGTCCCGCACCTTTTACAAGACTGTTGGATTGCATTACCGGATTTAACGCATACTTTTCATAGGAAGGCGTACTTCCACCGGCAACAGCAGCACTTCCTCTTCCCTCGTACGCTCCAAGCGGCGAATCCGCCACTGCATATCCAATACCGTACTGCGCACTGCGGAAATCGCTTCCTGAATAGGTAAGATAATACTTTCCATCATATTTCACTACAAACGGCCCCTCATTGACCGAACCACCCGGATTATCATACATATCCTGCTGATCCCACACCTGGTTGGCATGCAGCAACCTCGTCCACGAACTTTGGTCGATGGTTACCATATCCTCACCCAGTCGGCAACCCCAGATATCATTTCCACCGGTAAATAAAACACAATAAAAATACAGTTGTCCGTCATCATCCCGGAAAACATGGGCATCTATATTATTAGATACGACTCCCGACGGCAAATCTTCCTTCTTTAAAAAGCCTCCACTACCGGTGTCTCCATCCTGATAAAACGGTCCAAGCGGTGAATCTGCAACCGCCAGGCACACCCTTTCTTTGCAGGTATAGTACATATAGAATCTACCGTCTTTTTCAATGACACCGGGCGCCCAGAACCCGCCTTTTCCTGTGTTATTGCCATTGTAATCTATCACATCATCTACATCATCCCTGTAGAGTGCCCATCCACGGTCTGTCCAGTGCACCAGATCTGTAGATGTGTACACCTTAAATCCGTAACCATTACGCTTCGTTCCCGGACTTGTCGGATACATATAATACGTTCCTTCATAATACAAAATCTCGATATCCGCACTCGCCCCAACGAGTGGATTCGTATAGGTAATATCTGTTTTTCCTGTCGTTGTTGTATTTTCCTTATATTCGGTCACTGTAAGACTTCGAAACTCTGCCGCACTCTTGTTGGTGCAAAATCCAAAAAACCCTTTTTTATAGGTATCCTCTTTTACATCAATTTTGGCAAATGAAGTTCCGTTATCATCGATTGCACATACGATATGCTCCTTATACGCCCCAATCGTCACGGTATAACTTTCGTTCACTGCTAAGCTCACCCGTTTGGTAGCTACAACCGTCACCTCATCACCGGATACTTTGTTGAGTGATACCTTATCCTCATCAGCATTCAGAGAAAAGCAGTATCCGTCATATCCATATTCACTGCCGGATGCAATATCTCCAAGCCGAAACAGAATGGATGCCTGTCCTTTGGATGGTTGCGACTCATCTTCCGTTAGGACTACATCCGTTTCAAGCACAAAGTCCTCCGCTTCTTTCACATCGCAGACGATCTTTCCCCCGTTTCCATAGGTGGACTTTGCCATTCCATTCTCCATGGAAAATGTTTTTTCTCCACCTTTTCCTCCTATAAAAGACCATTCCTCTGCATTCCCAAAATCTGTACTGTAAATTAGTTTTCCCTTTTCTCCCGTCAAAATAGTTCCGCTTTCTGCTCTTACCGTTCGCACAGCTTCTTTCTTCGCCTGCATCCCGGTTATTCCCCCTGTATACACAGAAGAAGCAATCATTGTTGCCATGATTGCACCTACGGTTACACTTTTCAACCATTTGCGTCGTACCATATGTACCTCTCCTTTTTTATCATTTTCGCAAAATAACCAAAAATTATCATTGCAATTTTGCGCCACTTCAATAATAGCATTTTCAAAAGCGTTCGACTTTACATTTTCCTCTCATTTCTTTGCGTTATCATAGGCACTTTTAACGCAACGCAAAAAAATACACACAACCCGAGGGTTGTGCGTATTTTCCAGCATTATATGTCGTATTACACTATGTGTATGCGCTCGTCTCTTTGACTTGCCTTTATTATTTGGTTACTTTCACCTTTGCTACTTTACTGAAGGAACCGTTAATTGTCTTACCGGTAGAGTCCTTTGCATATGCCTGTACTCTTACAAAGTAGGTTTTGCCTTTCTTTAAGCCTTTTACGGTTACGCTTGTCTTATTTGCAGCAATCTTTGCTTTCTTAATATCTTTTTTGAATTTCTTATCGGTAGCAAGATTTACCGTATAGCCGGCAACGTTTTTCACTTTTGCTTTTAAGGTAACGGTTACTTTCTTGCCTTTGGCATTCTTAGCAGATTTGATGACCGGTTTGCCAACGGATACTTTCGTCCATTTTGCATAAACCGTGAAATCAGCAGTGCCACTTAAAGTAGTAACTTTGGTTTTGAACGCTGCATCTTTATACCATCCTGCAAATATGTAGCCTGCTTTTGTTGGATTAGCAAGTGTAAGTTTACCTGTGAAGGTAGAAGCATTCTTTGCATTGTTCTTTCCACCGTTTAAGTTATAGGTTACAGTAGAATGTGTCTTACCGCTTACAGTAATCTTAGAAGTCACCTTCAAATCTTTGTTTCCAAGGTTCTGTACCTGTCCGTATGCTTTTTCTACGGTTGGAAGCACAAGTGTTCCTTCGATGTCATAAGTAGTTGTTTTGTCCGGTTTGAAGTTAACCTTTGAGAAATCCCAGTTAATCTTAAGTGAAAGTCCCTGGTAATCTTTCTCCTGTGACTCACTGATTGGCCAGTAATGATCAATGGACTGTACAATATGTCTTTGATCCATTTCACGAATTGAGTTGTTCTTATTGGAAGCATTGTAATCAAATTTCTTATTCAGATAATTCTCATCTTCGTATGTTTTGGATTTTTCTTTGGATGTTACCAATGTAACACCTGCTACACTGCTTGTAATTCCTGTATTGGTTACAGATGTTCCCCAAGGAACGGTAACAGCAGGTACTTCTTTTGGAAGTGCTTCCTTTTTGTTATCTACTACTCTATAGATATCAATTAAGTTATCTGCATCAATTGCTCCGGAAGGTCCGTCCTGTTCTGTAACGGTAGGACCATCGATTTCGATGACAGTCTCTCCATTTTCATTTTTAACGAATTTCATTTCGTCGATACACATACTACGTGGGTCCTGAAGTCCTCCACCGGTATCTACCTTGTCTTCTGCTCCATTATGTCTGTGGTATACAACATAATATTCTTTTCCATCCGGTGACTTAGCTACACAGTGATGTCCTGCTCCCGGAACAAGTTCATTTGCCTGCATAACCGGATTCATTGCATATTTATCAAAGGATTTGTTCTCTGCAGAAGCTCCCTGACCTGCAAACTTACCAAGCGGTGAATCTGCTACTGCATATCCGATACCATACTTAGGACTGATGAAGTTACTTCCTGAGTAGGTAAGATAATATTTGCCATCATATTTTACCATGAAAGGACCTTCGTTGATATTTCCCATATCCTGATCCCATCCCTGGTTAGAGTGAAGTAACTTGGTCCAGGAAGAAGTATCGATGGTCTTCATATCGTCGCCAAGTTTACATCCCCAGATGTCATTACCACCGGTAAAGAATACGGCATAGTAATAAAGCTGTCCATCATCATCTTTGAAGATATGAGCATCAATGTTCATTCCGTTGCTTCCCGGAGGCGCCTCATTTGCCTGAATAAATTCGCCATATCCGGTTTCTTCGTTCTGAACGAATGGTCCAAGTGGCGAATCTGCTACTGCAAGGCAGACTCTTTCCATGCATGAATAGTACATATAGAACTTACCGTTGTGTTCGATAACACCCGGTGCCCAGAAGTTGTAGTTCTTATTCCATGCACTGGTTCCATAGTTTACTTCATTGCCGTTAAGATCGTGGATAGTTCCGATATCCGTATAATGAAGTGCCCATCCTCTGTCTGTCCAGTGAACAAGGTCAGTAGATGTGTATACTTTAATACCGGTATCATCACGGTAATCTCCCGCGTTGGAAGGATACATATAATAAGTTCCTTCATAATA
>JAILQS010000013.1 GCA_024698865.1 Lachnospiraceae bacterium
ACGTGCTCACCATATTCACCACGTCGAAATTCTGCTATCGTGCATAACCCCTGCATGGTTTTCTCGTTGAATTCTTCAATCTGACGCATCTGTTCCTGAAGCATCTCCTGCTGCATATAAATCTCCGAAACCTGTTCTTCCACCATCTGACGCAGTTCCTTCGCATTCCGGCTTGAATCAATAACGTTAGAAACACGTTTTTCAACAATCTCTCGAATGAACGGCTTTGCAATAAAATCAGATACCCCCTGGTTTAAAGCCCGCACTTCATTTTCCGAACTCTCATCAGAGGTGATTACTATTACAGGAAACAGCTCAAGATAGTTATAATCTCTAAGGAACTTGATTACCTCGTATCCATCCATAATAGGCATATAAATATCGAGGATACACAAATCCAGATCCTCTGCATGTTCCTTTATATAAGAGACCGCTTCCTGACCATTGCACGCCTCAACAACTCTATATTCATTTGCAAGTATCTCTGTCAGGATACCACGACTGATATCATCATCGTCGACCACAAGAACAAAACCCTTCTTTAACATGTTTCCTCATTCTCCTTAGTAGTTAGAATATACTTATCTTACTCAATTTTACTATAAATTATCTGTCAAATCAATATTTTCGTCCAAATATAACAACTAATATTTCGGTTTTATATTTATTTTTCATAATATATATACCATTTTATCATCCAGAAATTTTTAACAAATAAAAATCACCCAGATTGTATCAACCACCAATTGTTAAATTTGATTTCTAACAACTTGGGTCAATTACAATCCGGGTGTCTTTTCATTCTATTTTTCCTTACGCCTCTTTTGTTTGCCACACTTTTGGAAGTACCAAAAGTAATGCGATAAGAATTGCAACCGAACACAATACAGTTGTCACTGCGCTGGCTGCGTAGCTAAATCCGATGTGTGTTGTAAAACCTGCAATGATATATCCGATAAAGCAGCAAATTGCTACTGTCACAGCATATGGCGCCTGCGTACCTACATGCGACAGGTGATTACAATCCGCTCCCGTCGATGCAAGAATCGTGGTATCCGAAATCGGAGAACAATGATCTCCAAATACGGAACCTGCCAAAGTTGCAGATAAACAGATAATTGTGAACTCCGGATATACCTTGTTGGTAATGCTGATTACTATCGGAATCAGGATTCCAAAGGTTCCCCATGCAGTTCCTGTTGCAAAAGATAACAAACATGCAATCAGGAAGATGACAGGTGCCAGAATCCAGATTAAAAATCCCGTCTGCTGTACCAATTGTGCAACGTATCCACCGGTATTCAGATATTCGTCTCTGCAGATACCGCTGATTGTCCACGCTAAAGTAAGAATAATGCATGCCGGTACCATAGATGCAACTCCCGGAGTAATACATTCAAAATATTCCTTAAAAGTAAGAACTTTTCTTGCAAGATAATATATAAACGTTATGATAAGCGTCATAAAAGCACCAAGTGCAAGTGCCATACCTGCGTCAGTATTACCGAATGCATCAAAAATTCTCGTAACCATAGAACCCTTTGTATTCTCAAAAAATCCACCGACATAAATCATACTAAAAATAGAAAGTATAATCAGTGTTGCAATTGGGAATACAAGGTCAGATACTTTACCTGTAGCATCTTTCTTTGTTGCTTTTTCAAAATCTTCATCTGCATTGGCACTACCTGCCGCTCCAAGATCCCCGGTCAAAAGTGCTCTTTTTTCTGCTTTTGCCATTGGACCAAAATCTGCATTTTTCTTTGTGCTTACCCAGATTACCATAAACAAAGTAAGTACTGCATATAAGTTCATTGGAATGGACTTAACAAAAGCTTCGATTCCACTTCCGCTGCTTTCCGGATAATAAGAAATAACAGATGCTGCCCAGGAAGAAATCGGTGCAATAATACATACTGGTGCTGCTGTCGCATCAATGATATATGCAAGCTTTTCTCTGGACATCTTAAACTTATCCGTAACCGGTCTCATAACTGTACCAACCGTCAGACAGTTAAAATAATCGTCGATAAAAATCAATACGCCAAGCGCTACCGTAGCAAGAGATGCGGTTCTTTTACCTCTTAGTTTTTTGGAAGCCCACTCTCCGTATGCTTTGGAGCCACCTGCTTTTGTAACCAGGGAAACGATAATTCCAAGGAAACACAAGAAAATAATCATACTCGAGTTCGAGCCAAGCTTGTCACACATAATCGTAACAAGTGTGTTAAACGCTCCCATTACTCCAAGCCCCTTCAATACTGAAAAAATTACAGTACCTGAAAGAATCCCCATTATAAGCGAAAATACAACTTCTTTTGTGACGAGTGCCAAAACGATTGCAATAATCGGTGGCACAATCGACCAAATGTCTGCATTCCAGTCCATTTTTTCATCCTCCGTTTTCTTTTGTATTTGTAATTTCACAAACATTTTTAGTATAGCATAGTGGTATACTTTTGTCATCTTTTGATGAACGAGCGAGTTGTTTTACTGTATAGGAAAGTTCGGAGAAATTTCCTATACAGTAAAAATACGCTTGTCTCTCATTTACAAGAGGCAAGCGTATTAAATTGTTTATGACACAATTAAACGTATAGTAATATGCCAAAGAATAAAAACGTACAATTTCTATATGACATTATTATCATTTTTCATTCAAGAACGTTCCGCCCCAACTTACGACTGTAAGCTCATCTCTGGATATCTCATTCATCTTGGTCAAATCCTGCGGTTCTATCGAAACCTTTTTGTCCAGACCTTTTATCAAAGCAAACACATTGATAATATTTGCTTTCTTTGAAACTTCCAATCCGTACTCTTTCTCATAGGCAGCAGGATTAAACGAAATCAAATTCCACTCATTTTCGTAAAGTCTTGGCAACCAGTAAGAAATGAAATCATCCTGTTCCTTTTCGGTAAGCCCTAGTTTTGTAAGTGCATTCTCCAAAAATGAAATCGAGTCTTCCTTTTTAACGCAAAAACCTTTTTCAAAAGCCATATCCCACTCTGAATTATCTTCCCAATATAGATATTTATAATCTCTGCCTTCATAATGAAGCGTGCCGTCTGTATCTGCGACAATGTCCCAGCTTCCGTTTTTGGAAATCGGGTATTCCACATCCAACGGTTCATTATGCTTAATGGTTACTGTAAGCTTCGTGTTATCCTCTTTGGGATATACATATATTACCGGTTTTTCAGCAACTGCTTCACCATCTTCTTCAGAGTTTTCAAAATCTTTACAAAGTCCGAGATCCTCAAAATATGTCTTTTTACGATTTTGATTTTTTAGCTTCATGAATAACACATATTCATCCCCAGCATCTTCGTATATTCGCTCCGGTTCATCTTCTGAAATAAAGAAATCCCTACCTATAGAATGAAAATCCTCGTTCGTGTAGAGTTCTTGATCTTCATATGCAGTACTGTAAAAGGATGCATATTTTAGCGTTCCAATCGGTCTCAGTTTCTTCTCGTCAACAGTTTCCTTTTTTAAATAGTTTGTTAATTCATACCGGACATTATTATAACAAACTTCTCCATTCAATCTTACATTGAGATCATACCGTCCTTCACTAACATGTTTAGCGTAATAAGCGCCTTTGGCATATCTCACGTACACATCCCTATCTGCTTCGCCTACACGATTCAATACAGATTTATGATAGATTGCTTCCGGATCTTCTTTGAATATATAGAATTCATCGCCTTTCTCAACTGTATCCTCTGTTCCGCTAAGACTTTCCGTCGGACGATATCCTTCTTTCACTGTTTTTGTTATTTTGCCGATGAATTTTTCCGGTTCAGCCAATGTACCTGCTTCCGTCTCGTGATACAATTCCCCGTTGTAACATACGCAATTATAGATACCTTCTTCTTTAGCGGTATATTCTTTAGAGCATCCAGCTAAAAGTAGAACCACAAATAGTAAATATACAATAGTACAGTATTTTTTCTTAATCATCTATTCCACCCGCCATTTCTCTTACAAACCAAACCCTATTCCAATTATTTGCCTTATTTGAACCATTAAAATAATAAAATCTATATTTTCCGCCTGTTTTTGCATATTCTTTGTTTATTTTATTTACGAGGTACTTGTTTCCATTTTTAAGATTGTAATAATTAGGATCCATATATACGTAATAAAGTTCATTATTCAAATAAATATAACTTTTATCTTTTGCCCCTATAACTTCATAGCCATCAGTTAATCTGACAGAACCAGGATTGTCTTTTATAAATGGGTAAATATACCCTATTATGTCACCATTCATTTCTGCATCCAGTTGATTTTCTTCTTTTGGTGTTAAATCTTCTTTATCAGACTGTGCTTTAATTTCGTCAAACTGTTCTTCAGATAAAGTTGCTCCTTCTGTTTCAAAATAATCTGTTTCGCTTGTCACAGCAGCGTATGCATAATTAAAACTTTGTTTTGGATTGGATAAAACAAGTATAAAACTCACCATGCCCCCAATTAACAAACGACATCCTATAGTTTTCTTTTTTTCAAGCTTCTTTAATACCCTTCTCATATTGCATTATCCTCCTTTTGATTAGGTTTTGTACGTTACATTTTTATTTTATCCTTCCAATATTCGACTGTCAATATTTGTTTCGACTCATTCCTGTCAGACTTTATCTTGAAATTGTTGCCACACCTTTCTTCGTTAGGTTTTCAAGTAGCGCTTGTTGACTATGAGCCGGAAGGTTCTTCGGGGCTTGCTACAATTACTTCATATCGAACAACAGAGCCGATAGGGCAAAAGAGTTTTTCTAGTCGTACTGTCGGAGACGACGACTTCATGAACATTCCAGACGGAATTGACGAGGAGTTACCGTTCAACTAGGCTCTTGCCCGCCTAGTTGGCTTGCCCACAATGTAATTCTTCTAAGCAAAAGAAAACCGCCATTTAGGTGGTTTTCTTAAATTGTAAGGATATATTTGAAAAAATATATTTGAAACTTAAGGTATTTATAGTAAAATAGTCCTATCGAAATGAATAGGCAGAAATGAGGTTATTTATGAAAAGACATGTATTATTCACTTTGTTGTTTGTGATGCTTATCACACCATTTACAGTACACACAGCAGAGGCAAAGAAGGCAAAGAAAGTAAGCGTTAAAAGCTTTGTAACGCAGGCAGCCAAAATCAGTGGAGCAAACCAAGATGATTTATTAAAAGCTGCCGGAATCAAGATGACAAGCAAAAAACTTAGCAATGAGAATGCAGCTGTTATCTTAAATGAAGCAGACAAGTTACTAAATGTAGATGAGTTTTCCAAAGTCCGTTACGATGCAGTCGTAAAGAAGAAACGCATCAGTGACAGAAGCAAGATTGCGGGAACCAAGAGAGAAAGCGTATATCAGTGCTTTGCGAAAGGGCTTATGGTCGGAGAGAACAACGGCAAGTTCACACATGCGAGAAGTTTTCATCCAAAGGCAGCAGTCACAAAGAGCGAAGCAAAGATTTACTTAACGCGCTTAAAAGATGTAAAAAGTCGAATCAAATTGACGGAGGATGGACAGGTAACAAGAAAAATCAACTTACCAAAGAACTATAAGCACTATCCATACATCTTAGCAAGCTTTCCAAACAGTTTCTATGAGGGAAAGTTTTGGTATCAGCAGGTAACGTATTGTTCTTCCGGAAAGTTTACGGATTATCGTACTCCAAAGAATTTACGTAAAAAACAGGACCCAATCTGTGCGTGGACCGATGATACGGCAAAAGAAATCCTAGATACTTATCAGGATCAGTACATTGCTTTACTTGAGAAGAACTTACGTACCCGTTTTTCGTATAACTACAAGAAAACAAATACGAAACAGTTTATACAGACGATGCTTAATACGTATTCTTGTTCCAATCGTAATCCAAGCGAAGCAAAAGAGATGGAAAAGGATTTAAGAGAATACGTGAAAGGTGCAAAGAAAAACCACGTCGAGCTCACATGCAAACGCGTTTGCATTGACCCATCGATGATTTATCGTTTTAGTGGTAGTTTGGTATTTCGCTGTGCGGTGACGTTTAAGGTGAATGCGGATACGATTTATCCAAAGGAAAGCAATGGAAGGTATGAGCAGTACAAGATGATTTATGGTGATGAAGGGCATGTACGTATTCCTGGCATTAAGAAAAACCAGTACATCACACGCTACTTTGACATCGATCTTGACCCATCACTACTTCCGGAGGATTGGAGAATTTTTAAAAATGATTTAGCCTCTTATTGAGTAACATTTATAATACGTATACTGTCGCAAGATGGTATACGTATTTTTTTTTTAAAAAAAATTTTTACAAAAAACCACTTGACTTAGACCCCCGAATTGAGCCTATGATGTAGGACAGAAAGGATAGGAGGTCTTTTTTTTGATGAAAAAACGAATGATTAGAGGGATAGCACTATGCTTGATTGTAAGCATGCTTGGAGGGGCTTTTAACGGTTATTCTCCTGTTAGAAAAGCAGCTGCTGCAAAGGCGATGAAAGCAGATGTGGGTTCAATTGAAGGTAAAAAAGGTACGTGGGTATGGTTTACGATGGAGGATACTAAAGCGACATCCGGTACCAGATATCGTACGATTGGATTTACGGTAGCGAAAACTAGCGGCCAAGAAAACAAGATGGGGGAAAATGCCCCTAAGTTTCTTCTTTCCGAAGGAGAAAAGCGCGAACAGGTAAAGAATGATAAGGCTTACACCGAGATTCAGTTTTCGTATGCTTATATCACAGATATCTTAGAGAAAGGTAATTTTACGGAAGAAGGCTTAAATGCAGCGAACGGATATATTTATCTTAACGGAATTATGGAAAGCTTTGATGCAAAGAGTGGGAATCGTCTAAAAGGACCTTTTTATACAATAAGTGGGATTAGAGGTGCAGCGGAGTGGTTGAATCCGAAAGACTTCGAAGACCACTTTAACATCGCAGTTCCGATTAGCATACCTGTCAACGGGTATGCCTATCTGTATGACCCGGATAATGAAAGTTTCAAACAGGCAGACGGAGTAAAAAACAGCAAGGGGTATGAATTTAACAGCGGAAACGCGATGGAGCTTGTGCCTGCAGGGAATAAATTAACGGGTGGAGAACAGGAAAACATAGAAAGCGGGAAAGGATATGTGGTGGATGAGGACAGGCAGCCGCCTAAGAGCATTACGCAGAATGGAACAACATACTATCTGTATGCTACCAGGTGGTGTAAACAGACAAAAGAGCAAGAAGAAGTAGATGTAGATGATGCGAAGTGGCATGATATGCTAAAGCATGACAGTAAAAAACAGACTACGAGACTGGAAGCGATTAAAGATTTCAATACGAAAGATTTTCGAGATAAACAGGATAATCTTTATAGACAAAGATATCCGCTTACGATGCGTGGAACAGATATTATTTATTTCTATCGAAAAGAATCAGGCATGCGCGTTTACAAAACATTTACCCGGTCTATGCCTATACATAAACCGGGTAAAAGCTCTAATACACTCTTAATAGATTTGTGCGTTATTAATTGCTGATAATTTCGGTGCCATGTATAACACTTTTACTTTCTTTTTCTTTCTGTCATACTGACAGAACTGGTATCTATCAGACTTTTCAGAATAGCGAATATAATAAATGTTCTTTTTATCTGCATAAATCAAACCATCATTCGTTACTTTATCAAGTTCCTTTTTAGAAAAAACAAATTTTTTATTTCGGCTCGTTTTTTTGTTTAACATTATCTCTGAAATGTTTGATTTGTCGGAAAAATATGTTTTTTTCCACTTAATTAGAAGTCCTTTATCACTTACCGTCATTCCTTTGAAGGAACAATTCCCTTGTGAATAAATCTTTTTAAATTTTTTTCCGGTAAATTTATAGATATAGTGATTTATCCCCAACAAATCGCCATCATCCGTCGGATGTTCAAATGACCGATGATCATCTGCATTCAAATATCCTGCAA